>CAMYML010000001.1 GCA_947259305.1 uncultured Gammaproteobacteria bacterium
TTTATAAAAAAGAAGAACTGCCTGGGCGGCAAGTAGTCGCCGTCGTCAACTTCCCGCCCAAGCAGATCGGGCCGGTGCGCTCCGAGTGCCTGGTTACCGGGTTCGCGCGTGAGGATGGCGCAATTGTGCTGGTGAGTCCCGATAGCGCGGTGCCGAACGGCGCTAAACTCGCGTGAAGTAGTTAGGCTATACTTAGGTTGCGATTAAACCCCTGATATATATTGAGGAGATAAAAATGATTATTAAAAATACTCTGCGGTGCCTGCTGTTTGCCGTGGCGGCGCTGACGCTGAGCCTGCCGAGCCAGGCAGCGATGGTCGGAACCGCACAAATACAATCGAACGCGGCCGCGATCGAACATGGCAACATGACTCAGCAACGTGACTGGCTCAGGCAACACCTGGTGCAGGGCGGGGTCAGTCAGACCGATGCCGTTAAACGCGTGGCGTCGATGACCGATGCCCAGGTCGCCAGCATCCACCAGCGCATCGACGAAATGCCCGCGGGTGGTAGTGCTGGTGAGGTAATTATTATTATCGGACTGGTCCTGGTTATCACCGAACTAATGGGATACACCGATATCATACCCAACTGGCCTGCCGAGTAATTGAAACTCGCTAACCGGCGCGCAGGCCAGCTGGTCTGCGCGTTGTTTTTATCGCTATACCTCGCTGGCTGCGCGACCTCGCCGCAGACACGCCAGCTGCTGGATCACCCACCCGATATCCCGCCGCGAGTGGAGCTCGACGAGGTTCCATTCTTTCCACAGCTGGAATATCACTGTGGGCCCGCCTCGCTTGCCGCAGTCCTGAACTACCGCGGCGTGGAAGTGTTGCCCGAAAAAATTGCCGAGCTGGTCTACGTGCCGGAGCTCAAAGGCAGTCTGCAGGTCGAGGTCGAAGCCGCGGCCAGGCAATTCGACCTGCTGCCGGTAAAACTGGATGGCAGGCTCGAATCCTTGCTGCACGAAGTCGATGCCGGCAACCCGGTATTCGTGCTGCAAAACCTTGGCCTGGATATATATCCGGTCTGGCATTACGAAATCCTGATTGGTTATGACTTAAACGAGCGGCAGATGATTCTGCGTTCCGGGGTGCACCGCCGTATTACCCGAAGCTTCGCCCTGTTCGAGAAAACCTGGCAGCGCGCCGGTCACTGGGCGCTGACGCTTGTCGCCACCGATGAAATCCCGGCCAGCGCCAGTGCCGAAGCCTTTGTTGACGCGGTCATCGGTATGGAACAGGTTGGCCGGGTCGAGACTGCGCATAGCGCCTATGCCACGGCCAGGCGGCGCTGGCCCGATAACCTGCTGGCGCATAGTGGATTCGCGAACACGGCTTACGCGATGGGAAAATTCACGACCGCGGAATCGGCTTACCGCTCGGCCCTGAAGCTTGCGCCGAAGAAAGGCGAAGTCTGGAACAATCTCGCCTACACGCTGGCGCAGCTGGGCCGGCACGAAGCCTCGATGGACGCGATCCGGCGCGCGCTCGAGCTCGATCCCGATAATCAGAATTTTAAAGACAGTTTCAAAGAATTGTCCGATTGGCAGTAAGTATCCAGAATCCCTCTTCGAGTTCGGCTTTCCCGTATTTTTAGATGCCCGAACTCAATCCGGGATCTGCAGGTAGATGTCGCCGTCGTAAATCAGCACCGGGATGATTTGCAGGTCGACGCAGACCGGGGCGATCGGAACGTTGCATCAACTGTTTTGTCAGTTTACGTTCGATCGAAACGCCGGATGATGCCGTGTTGGTCGGGATGGGCCTGTCAGGTTTGTTGCGCAGGGTTGGTTAAAGCTTGTAGTCGGGCTCTTCACGATCGAGAATTTCGCGCACTTCGCGCAGGTGCGCATCGCAGAAACCGACCTTGTCCATGTACTCTTCCCACTGGCGCGCAGTTTTCTCGGCAACCGCGTCGCTGGCGATACGCAGCGGTTTCTGCGTCGTCAGCGCCACGATGTAGTTTTGACAGGCGCGTTCGAAATAAAACAATTCGTCGAAGGCGCGCGCAATGCTGTTGCCGACCACCATGACGCCGTGGTTGCCCATGATCAGAACCCGTTTATTAGCCAGCGTCGTGGTCAGTCGTTCGGCTTCGTCACCAAGGCCCATGCCGTCAAAACTATCATCGATCGCGACACGGTTGAAGTAACGCATCGAGTTCTGGTCGATCGGCGGTAACGCGGAATCTACGAGCGAGGCCAGCACCGTGGCGTATTTCGAATGCACGTGCATGACGCAGCGGGCATGCGGCGCATTGCGATGCATGGCGCCATGAATCGCCCAGGCGGTCGGATCGGCTTTTTCGGCGATCTCGCTGTTGGCGTCGAGCAGCAGTAAATCGCTGGCGCGCATGTTTGAAAAATGACGCCCGAAGGGATTCACCAGGAACCTGTTGCCGCCTTCGTCGACCGCGTAACTGAAATGATTGGCGACCGCTTCGTCCATGTTGAGCCTTGCGGTCATGCGAAAAGCGGCCGCGAGGTTGAGCCGGTCTTCGTAATAGGGGTCCGTAGCGAATGAATTATCGCTGGTATCGACGACTGAAATCGACATTTTGAATTCCTGTAAGTTCGCTTGGCCAGGAATTAAAACCCAGTAGCGCCGGACGGGCAATACAATTTTCTCGATCGCGCCGACAGGTATATTTGATTTATAGTAAGGCGCATGAATCACTTCGCGCACCTGGTGCTGTCGCAGCCCACGCTGGAATCGACCGTTGGTAACCTGCTTGGCGATTTCGCGCGCGGTCTCGATCAGGACAGCCTGTCGCAGGCTGTCATGGCGGGATTGGAGAATCATCGCGCGGTGGATCGTTTTACCGATGCGCATCCGCGGGTGCAGGAAATGAAGAGCGGCTTCAGTCGTGAACGCAGGCGCTTTGCCGGGATTGCGCTCGATATTTACTTCGATCATTTGCTGATCAATCACTGGCAGCAGTTCGAACAGCGCCACCTCGAATCCCTGATTGCCGATTTTTATCGACGCATGGCGGCGGGCCGCGGACTGATGCCCGATGAAAACATGCGTTACGTCACCCGGCGCATGGTCGAATACGACTGGTTTGGATCCTATCGCGATATCGAAGCGGTCGCAGAATCGCTCGATCGCGTCGCCGGGCGCATCAGGTTCGCCAACCGCTTCGATAATGCGATCGAGGATTTACTGCGTAATCACGACATGATTTACGCTGGATTCCTCGAGTTCTACCCGCAGCTGCAGCAGCACGTGGCGGAACTGGCGCTCGAAACGGGCTAGCAGTCGACGACCTTACCCGGGTTCATGATGTTTTGTGGATCCAGCGCCCGCTTGATTGCCTGCATCGCCTCCACCGCGCCATCGCCGTGCTCGTTGCGCATATGCTTGAGCTTACCGAGACCGATGCCGTGTTCGCCGGTGCAGGTGCCACCCATGTCGAGCGCGCGCTGCACCATGCGTTTATCGACTTCGAGTGCTTTTGCAAACATCGCCTCGTCGTCGGGGTCGATAAACATCGTGGCATGAAAATTTCCGTCACCGACGTGGCCCAGCACCGGTGCGAACAAACCCGAGGCCGCGATATCCGCCTGGGTTTCGGTGATGCAATCCGCCAGGCGCGAAATCGGTACGCAGACGTCGGTGACGTAACCGTGATAACCCGGGTGCACGGCGAGACCGGCGTAGTAAGCGTCATGCCGCGCGCGCCAGAGTTTTTGCCGATCTTCCTCTTTGTCCGCCCATTGAAAGCCGGTTGCGCCGAATTCCTGCGAGATTTCATCGAACATCTGCACCTGCTCGGCGACGCCCGCGCGGGTACCGTGAAATTCCAGAAACAGTGTGGCAAGGTCGGGATAGTCGGTCTGGCTATAGGTATTGATAGCCTTGATATAGTCGCGGTCGATAATTTCGATACGCGCCATTGGAATGCCCATCTGGATCGTCATGATGGTGGCTTCCGCGGCCGAGCGCACGTCGGGAAAGTTGACGATCGCGGCCGAAATCGATTCACATAAACCATGCAGCCTGAGGCAAATTTCGGTAATTACACCCAGGGTGCCTTCCGAACCGACGAACAGGCGCGTGAGATCGTAGCCGGCGGCCGACTTGCGCGCGCGGGTGCCGGTCTTGATGATGTCTCCATTGGCGGTCACCACGGTCAAACCCAGCACGTTTTCGCGCATGGTGCCGTAGCGCACGGCATTGGTGCCTGAGGCGCGCGTCGCCGTCATGCCGCCGATCGAGGTATCGGCGCCCGGATCGATCGGGAAAAACAGGCCGGTATCGTGTAGATACTGGTTTAGTTGACGCCGCGTAACCCCGGCTTGCACGCGGCAGTCCATATCCTCGTTGTTGACTTCGAGGATTTGATTCATCTGGCTGAGATCGATGCAGATGCCGCCGTTGACGGCCTGCACCTGGCCCTCCAGCGAAGTGCCGGTGCCAAACGCGATTACCGGGGTTGCGCTGGCGGCACAGAGTTTCACCACCGCGGAGACCTCGTCGCTACTCTGCACAAAACAAACCGCGTCGGGCGCCTGCACCGGGTGCCAGGATTCACCATGACCATGCTGTTCTCGCACCGAGGCGTTGGTGCTGAGACGCTCGCCCAGCATTTCGCGTAATTGTCCAATCAGGATTTCACGCGTGGAAACTTCAGCTGCAGGTCGGTTCATGATCGGTCGCCCCGGGGTAGACTGGTTTTGCGCCAATTATGCTACATCGCAGGCCTATTATCACGACTATCTGCGCTATCCTGCCAGCATGGACAAAGCCCGGATCGGGTATATACTCAAGTTTATCGAAAAGGTATCCATCAAGAAGACCCAAAAACGATACCGTTCAATGCAATGCTGGCGGCAGGGCATACATAAAGCGTGACTCATCCAAATCCCAGATTACCGCTCGACTCCGCGCTGGAGGCGGAGCTGGCAAAATTTCGTCAACACCAGGCATTGCTTGACAGGACGGAACTGGTCGCACATATCGGGCATTTCGAATGGAGTTACGAGCTCGATCGCCTGCTGTCCTGCTCGGAAGAGTACGCGCGCATGTACGGCATGACCGTCGACGAAATCCTGGCTGCACACAGCAGCTGGGGAAAAGTTTTGCAACAGGTTCATCCCGACGACCGGCACATTTTCGAGAAGTCGGGGCAAGCCTTACGCCGTGACAAGTCGATCGATATCGAGTTCAGGGTAGTTCTGAAAAGCGGTGAAATCAGGCATATACGTGAGTATGCCATCGAAGTGACCGACGCAACCGGTGCCGAGATCGGTAGCTTCGGCATTTTGCAGGATATCAGCGAAAGGATTAAGCATGAGCGCGATCTCGAGTACCGCGACGAACTGGCGCGGCAAACCGAGGCGATTACCGATATCGGACATTTCATCTACGACGAAAGCAATGAACGTTATGTTTATATAAGCGATGGTTGCGCTCGCATTTACGGCACCTCGGCTGAAGAATATCTGCAGAAAATGCTTAGCGTCGAGGATGATCTTGCCGATATCGTGGCCGAGGATCGGCAGCGGGTTGCCGAAGAGTACGCCAACTATCTGAGCACGGGGCAGGACTGTGCCATCGAGTATCGCATTGTGCGCGCCGATGGCGCGATTCGATGGCTGCGCGAGCTGACGCGGGCGAAACTCAAAAAGGATGGTCGCGTCATGCAGACGCTTGGCGTGGTGCAGGACATTACCGAGCGCGTGAAGCGCGAGCAGGATCTGATGTTCAAGGACGTGATGGCGAGCCAGGCCGAAGCGATTACCGATATCGGATATTTCCTGTTCGATGAACGCGAGAACCATCATCTATTTGTTAGTCCCGGTCAGGCGCGTATCGTCGGCATGAGCGTCGAGGAGTACAACCACCGCGTCAAAACCAACGAGGATTATCTACAGCTGGTTTACGCGGAAGATCGTGACAAAGTCTGGGAGTGCTATTACGAGACTCTCAAAAGCAAGGGCGGCTGGGCGGTTGAGTACCGGGTTGAGCTTGCGGACGGCGAGTTACGCTGGGTGCGTGAAATCGGCCGTGAGCACAGCCGCGATGCCAATGGCGTGATCCAGAGCATCGGGGTGATTCAGGATATTACCGAGCAGAAAAACATCGAGCAGGAATTGCTTTACAAGGATGCCCTCGCCAACCAGGCCGAAGCGATCACCGATATCGGTCACTTCATCTACGACGAAATAAAACAGAAATATCTCTACGTGAGCCCCGGACTGTCGCGCATCCATGGCATGGGCGAAGACGAAGTCGTTACCCGCATCGTCTCCTGGGAGGGGGATCTGGATTTGATTCATCCCGAAGATCGGGAAAACGTGCGCCGCTCCTACGATAAATTCCTTGCGGAAGGCGGCGACTGGCAGGTCGATTATCGTCTGATGCGCAAAGATGGAGAAGTTCGCTGGATTCGCGAAATGGGCAAGGCCTACGTGATCAACCACGGCATTCCGGAACAGACCATCGGCGTGTTGCAGGATATTACCGAACAGAAAAACGCCGAGCGGGAAATCATCCGCGCCAAGGAAACGCTCGAGCAGCAGGTGGTGGAACGCACCCGTGAGCTTGCCAATACGGTTAAGCAGCTGCAGGAAGAAATCGAAGAGCGAGAAAAAATTGCCGCCGAGCTCGATTTTCTCGCCAACCACGACGCGCTCACGGGTTTGCCCAGTTTGCGCCTGTGCAAAGACCGGCTGGATCAATCCCTGGCCGAAGCGCGCCGTAATCGGCAAACCTCCGCGGTGATGTTTCTCGATCTCGACGGTTTCAAGGCGGTCAACGATCAATACGGTCACGAGTTCGGCGACCTGGTGTTGAAGGTTACCGCGGATCGTATCAGGGCCGAAATCCGGGAAACCGATACCGTCGCGCGCATCGGCGGTGATGAATTCGTGATTATATTATCGAGCCTGCCCGAGAACGGAATCGCGCAGCGCATCGCGACTAACCTTAACGCCCAGCTTGCCAATCCGATTATTATCGAGGAAGTAAAGGTCGAGGTTAGCGCCAGCATCGGAATTTCGCTCTATCCCGAAAATGGTACTACCGCCGAAGAGTTGATCCGCACCGCCGACAAGGCTATGTACCGGGTAAAACGCGACGGCAAGAATGATTTCGGCTTTGTCAGCACGGCGCAATTTTAGCCTGATGCGCAGCGAGTCGACGACTTTGAAACAGCAACGGTCTGCGCGTGCCGGCAAAAAATAAAAAACTGTCGAAATCAGCCGTACTGGAAGCCGAACTCGATCGGCTGCGCCATCGTGAACTGTTACTCGATGTAACCGAGCAGATAGCGCACATCGGGCATTGTGAATGGGACTTTGAAAACAACCGGATTAAATCCTGTTCCGACGGTTACGCGCGTATTTTCAATCAGACTGTCGACGAAGTCATCGAGGCGCATAGCAACTGGGAGCAGGTGCTTGCTGCGATACATCCGGAAGACAGGGAGCTATACGCGCGCTCTTACTTTTCGCAACTGGAGTCGGGTTCACATGAAATTGAGTATCGCCTCGCTCTCGGCGATGGTGCGATCCAGTACATCTACGAGACCGGGGCGGTCGAGTTCGATGAGGCAGGCAAAGTTATCGCCGCTTTCGGTTTGCTGCAGGATATTACCGAGCGCAAGATCCACCAGCAGGACCTCGAAAACCGCGATGCGCTTACCCAGCAGGTCGAAGCCATCACCGACATCGGGCATTTTATTTTCGACCTGATCGACGAAACCTATATATACATCAGCCAGGGTTTTGCCAGGATTCACGGCGTCAGCGTCGACGAGTACGTCAGTATGGTCAATTCGCGCGCAGACGATATCGAAGACGTGCACCCCGATGATTATGCCGATCTTGCCGAGGTTTACGAACGGCATCGCAAAACTGGCGAAGACTTTAATATCAAATATCGAATCTATCGCTCCGACGGCGAGTTACGCTGGATCAGGGAACAGAGTACGACCTTACGCTCGGCAAGTGGTGAAGTGCTGCAGTCGATCGGGGTACTGCAGGATATAACCGAGCAAACCAATATCGAACAAAGTTTACGCGAGGCGCGAGATTCCCTCGAGGCGATGGTGAAGAGCCGAACCCGCAAGCTGGCGGCCACGGTGAAACAACTCGAAAGCGAAATCAGGGAGCGTGAAAAAATTGCCGCCGAGCTCGATTTCCTGGCCAACCATGATGCCTTGACCGGCTTGCCCAGCCTGCGGCTGTGCAAGGACCGCCTCGATCACTCGTTGGCCGAAGCGCGGCGTAACCGACAAATGTCGGCCGTAATGTTTCTTGATCTCGATGGATTCAAGGAGGTCAACGATGAACATGGGCATGAATTCGGTGACCTGGTGCTGAAAGCGACCGCCGACCGGATCAAGGCCGGGATTCGCGAAACCGATACCGTGGCCCGCATCGGTGGCGACGAGTTCGTAATAATTTCGTCGAGCCTGCCCGAGGTCAAGATCGCCGAACGCATCGCGGCCAGCCTGATTCAGCAGATCGCGCGGCCGATCCATATCGAAAATGCCCGGGTTGTGATCAGCGCCAGTATCGGGATTTCGGTGTACCCCGAAAACGGCACCACCGCCGAAGAATTGATTCGCGCCGCCGACAAGGCGATGTACCGAATCAAGCACCAGGGTAAAAACAACTATGGTTTCGTAACCCCGGCCAACCCGCAGCAGGACTGATCGGTCCGGGGTTTCTGGATAAAGCGCAACAGCCGAACAGGCTCGATAAAATTACTCGAAGTTAGCGTTGACAGCGTTTAAGCTCGATTTCTGAAATTTTCCCGGAGTGACGCCGACGTGTCGCGCTATCAAAACAATAACCTGCTCGGCATCGGCCTGATGATGCTGGCGATGTTGCTGTTCGAAGTCATGGACGCG
This sequence comes from uncultured Gammaproteobacteria bacterium, assembly GCA_947259305.1. Lineage (GTDB taxonomy): Bacteria > Pseudomonadota > Gammaproteobacteria. The sequence goes on from CAMYML010000001.1 coordinate 8,866, forward strand.
GTCGCCAAGTGGCTGGTCAGCGCGGAGATGTCGGCGATCCAGGTGATCGCGGTGCGCAGCTGGATTCTCGTGATCCTGATTCCGCTGATTCTCGGGCTTCGGGGAGAACTGTCGGAACTGGTTACCCGGCAGCCCCTGCAGCACGCGGTGCGCGGGGTGATCGGATTTTTTGCGCCTTTCACTTTTTTCACTTCGCTTAAAACCCTGCCCCTGGCCGATGCGACCGTGGTATTTTTCAGCGCCACCTTTATCCTCACCGCGGCTTCGGCAATCTTCCTCAAGGAGCGGGTCGGCATACATCGCTGGAGCGCCGTCGTGATCGGATTCGCGGGCGTCGTCATTGCGATGAACCCACAGGGCGGAGGTCCGTTCGGCTCTTATCTGCTGGTGCTTTGCGCGGCCTGTATCTACTCGATGATTTTTATCTACGGCAAGCAGCTGTCGAAGCGGGACTCGGTGATTCTACTGGTATTTTCTCTGCAGCTGGGCATGGGCGTCGCGGCGACCGCCGCGTTACCCTGGGTCTGGGTTCCCCTCGAGCCCTCGGCGCTGGGGCAGCTATTCCTGATGTCCGCTATCGCGCTGATCGCGCACTATGCTTTCGCCGCCGCCTTTGCGCGGGCCGATGTATCGGCGTTGGCGCCGTTTGAGTATACCGCGCTGGTCTGGGCGACAATCATCGGCTACGTCATCTGGCGTGAGATACCTTCAACCGAGGTCTGGATTGGAGCGGCAATAATTATTTCCTGTGGACTCTATGTCATCCACCGCGAATCGTTGCGCCACAGGGCTGAAAATAGCAAGCGGGGCTCTAACCCAAAGCCAACCGGGTTGAGTGACAGATGAGCGTATCTTCCAGCCTGTTCGGCGGGCGTCGCGACCATCCCGTGCTCGGGATAACGACTTTCGTCGGCAACCTGCTGCTGATGGCGCTGCTCAGCGCGGCCGTACGCGAGCTGGTCAATCGTCAGTATCCGTTGAGCGAGGTACTGTTGTTGCGTTACCTGTTCGCGAGCCTGTTTTTCTGGATTATCCTGTTTTCGACCACCGGCCCGGGGGGACTCGCTACGCGCCGTCCGCTCGATCATGCGATCCGTAGCGTTAGCGGCGTCATCAGCCTCGGGCTGTTATATTTCGCGATCACCCGTATCCCGCTCGCCGACGCCACCGCGCTGGCCTACGCCGCACCGATATTCATTACCTTGTTGTCGATTTTTCTGCTCGGCGAGGTGATTGGCCTGCGCCGCTGGCTGGCGGTTTTCACCGGATTCGTGGGCGTGCTGCTGATCGCCAGGCCCGAAGCCGGCAGCTGGGATATCGGGGTGATCGCCGCGGCCGCGTCAGCCTTCACCGGAGCGCTGGTGGCGATCTGGTTGCGCAAGCTCAGCAGTAGCGAAAACCCGGTTGCGATCGGCATTTTTTATAACAACCTCGGCAGCCTGGCTTGCCTGGTCTGGGTGCTGATGTCCGGCTGGTTGCCGCCACGCGGCGGCGATTTGCTGTTGCTTCTCGGTTTCGGACTGGGCTGCGGGCTGCAGCAATGGCTGTTGACGATATCTTTTCGTTACGCGCAGGCCAGCCTGCTGGCGCCTTTCGAGTACCTGGCGATGGTATTCGCCGCGATTGTCGGCTTTGTCTTCTGGGGTGAAGTGCCGGTATTGACCACCTGGATCGGCGCCGCGGTTATTGCCGCCAGTGGCATGTTTATCTTTCGGCGTCGGCAAAAGTCGATGCAAGCGGACAAATCGGTGGAGCCGGTTGTCATTGAGTAACATACGCCTGACGCTGCTGGGGTCGATGCTGGTCACCTTCGTGCTCGGCTCGGTACACGCGTTTTCGGTTTTTCTGGTGCCGCTCGAATCCCTGTTGCAACAGCCGCGCTCCGAAATCAGCCTGATCTACTCGTTCGCGCTGGTTGCGCTGACGCTGGCGGTGCTGCTTGGCTACCGGATATACGGCCTGTTGCCGGCATGGTTGCTGGTGCTGTGCACCTGCCTGCTGGCCGCGGCCGGGCTGGCGCTGGCCGCGCTGGCGGTAAACTGGTGGATGTTGTTCGTGGGTTACAGTCTTGCCTTCGGTTTCTGCAACGGCATCGGCTACGGTTACAGCCTGCAGTTGGTCGGACGGGTGATGCCACAAATCAGGGGATTTGCGATGGGCGCCGTAACCGCGGCCTAAGCGGTTGGCTCGATCGTGTTCGCCAAGATCTTCGCCTGGCGCATCGCGGCCGCATCGCTGCAGTCGGCGCTGTTAACCATTGCCATTGTTCTCGTCTGTTGCGGGCTGCTGGCCGCGCTGATGCTGTGGATCTCCGGGGCAAGCTACGGCCGGCCAGCGGATGACGACCATCGGTCGGGTAGTGTGATCGATCGCGTCAAGGTCGCACAGTTCTGGCTGGCCTACATGGCAAGCGTGTTTGCCGGGTTGATGGCGATTGGTCATGCCGTCGGTATTGCCCTGTCTAAAGATGCCGGCCCCGAACTCGCAACGCTGGCGGCGATCACGATTGGTATCGGCAGCGCGCTGGGCGGATTTCTCGCCGGCTGGCTGGTCGACCGCTGGCCGGTTACGCGGCTGCTGGTCGGGTTACCGCTGGTCGCGGCGCTCGCGCTGCTGGTGATCAGCCTTACGCCAAACGCGCCGATTGTCGTTGGTCTGCTGTCGCTGGTGGGATTTTCATACGGCTCGATCATCGCCGTTTACCCGGTTGCGATCGCCAATTATTTTACTGTCCGCGGACCGCAGGCCTATGGCCAGGTTTTTACCGCCTGGGGTTTTGCCGGCCTGGTAGCGCCGTGGAGCGCGGGCCTGATTTACGATCTGCGCGCGGATTACGAACTGGCGATGATCATCGCCGCGGTCATCGCCCTTGGCTCGGCTGTATGCGCCGCCTGTTTCAGGCTCGAGCGGGCGGCTTGAGCGCACGCGCGGTACACGGGAAAGACGGCTTGCGGTTGCATTCACAGGCGTAAATCGCGGCTTCGCGATGGCAGCGTTGCGCCCCTGGCGGAATTTTACTGTCATTGTTGCAATGCCCGGGGCGATGATGTTCCAATCGAAGTCATGCCACAACAATCAAATTTACTGGGCTGCCTGTGGATGCTGGCCGGAGGACTGCTGTTTGTTGCCGTTACCGTGCTGGTGCGTCATCTGGGCTCGGATTTGCCGGCGATCGAGGCGGCTTTCATCCGCTACCTGATCGGCGTCGTGCTGGTGCTGCCGATGATCTGGCGCATGCGCTGGCGCGGTATCAGACCAGGCAGTTTCAAGCTTTATTTGGTCCGCGGCCTGCTGCATGGCGTCGCGGTGATGCTTTGGTTCTACGCGATGGCTCGCATTCCGCTGGCGGAAGTGACCGCGATCGGTTTTTCGACACCGGTGTTTACCGCGCTCGGCGCCATCCTGATTTTTCGTGAACAGATCAGGGCGCGCCGCATGCTGGCAATCGCGGCAGGATTCATCGGTACCCTGGTTATTTTGCGGCCGGGGTTTCAAACCATCGAACCAGGCTCGCTGGCGCAGTTGATCGCGGCCTTCCTTTTTGCCGGGTCGTTCCTGCTGGCGAAGAAGATGACCCAGCGCGAGAGTTCGGGCGATATCCTGGTGATGCTGACGATTTTCTGCACCCTGGCGTTACTGCCCGGCGCGATCTATTACTGGCACCAACCGACGCTGGTCGAAGTCGGCTGGCTTGCACTGGTCGCGGTTTTTGCCACCACCGGGCACTATGCGATTACGCGCGCGATCTCGTATGCGCCGCTGACGGTGACGCAGCCGCTGTCATTCCTGCAGCTGGTCTGGGCGATTCTGTTCGGCTACTGGTTGTTTGACGAGGTGCCGGATACCTGGGTCGTGATCGGTGCGTCGATGATTGTGGTCGCCGTCAGTTATCTCGCGCACCGCGAAGCGATGGCGGCGCGGCGCGACAAGGTCCAGGCCGCAGCTTCGGCGCCGGGTTAAGCTGCGCTGGCCAGGCCCCTGTTACCTTGCCCCGGCTGCCAGCAGAATTTCCACCATTTCCCGGTAACCGTGGTTACGCGCCAGCTGCAGGGGCGTCGTGCCGAGCCCATCCGGCAGGTTGACGTCGGCGCCGCCATCGACCAGCGTTTTCAGGGTCGCGGTATGCCGTGCCCCGCCATCGCCGAGTACGATGGATTCGATCAGCGCCGTCCAGTTCAGATTGTTGACATGATCCAGCGGCGCGCCCGCTGTTATCAGGGTTTGTACGATTTCCACGTGTCCGAGATGCGCCGCGGCGATCAGCGCGGTGCCCTGGTAACGGCTGGTGACATTGCCGGGTTTGCAACCCAGCTGTAGCGCCAGGCGCATGGTTGCAAGATCGTTTGCGACCGCGGCAATGGTTACGATGTCGTAATAATCCCGTTCGAGCGCATTCGCATCGGCGCCGGCAGCGACCAGCTTGCGCATCGCCGCGTGGTTTCCGAGGTAGGCCGCGACATGCAGGGCGCTGCGGCCGTAACTATCTCGACGGTCGACATCGGCTGCTGACCTCAGTTGCCGCTCGAGAGCGACCGCATCCTGTTGCGCCACGGCGCGGAACAGGCCCTGGTAACCGGCTAACTCGGCGGCATTGGGCGGAGTTTGTGCGGGACCTATCGACGGCCAGGCAAGACTTGCCAGCAGCACAGCCAGTGGACAGATGCGGCGACTATGAAACAATGCCAGCCCGCGCGCCGTTTTATCCGAGCGCCGAGTCCAGCGCCCGCAAAATCCGGTTGACGTCTTGCTGGTTGCCGTAATGCACCAGCGACAGGCGCACGACGCCGTCGTCCGGGTCGATGCCGAGATCGGAGATCAGTCGATGCGCGTAAAAGTTACCGTGCTCGCTGCCGATAGCGGCATCCTGCAGCTTGTGCGTCAGCGACTCGGCGCTTTGCTTGAGCGGCCTGAACGCGATTGTCGGCGCACGGTCGTTGTCGCGGGTGTGGGATTTGCCGAGCAAGTGCACATCCGCGTGCTGCTGCAGAAAGTCGAGGATCGGCGCCGCCAGCTCGTTTTCATGTTGCAGGATCAGCTGATGGATATCGTCCAGGCGCGCATTGCGGCTGCTGTCGCTGTCGCCGAAATGATGCCGGTGCAGCGCATCGAAGTAATCCAGCACGCCGGCGCAGCCGGCGACCTGCGCATGCTGCGGTCCGGCGGGATTGAAATCCTTGGCGGGGTTGCCGCTGTTGAAGTAGTGCGCCTGAGATGTCAGGTCGCCGTGGATATCGCGCTTGACATACATCAGGCCCTGATGCGGTCCGAACACCTTGTACAGGCTGAAGGCGTAGCCATCGACGCCCAGCGCCTTCATATCCGAAATATGATGCGGCGCATAGGCGACCGCGTCGACGAAAACCCGGGCATTGTTGCCCGCCTTGATGGTTTTGACGATTTCGGTAACCGGGTTCACGCTGCCGATGATGTTCGAGCAATGCGTGAAAAACACCCAGCGGGTATTGTCACGCAGTAGCGGAAACAGGGCTTCGATATCCAGTAACCCGGTGTCGGACTCGACTTCCCACTGGCGGATGGTAACGCCTTTTTCATGCGCCTTGCGCCGCCAGACGCCGCTGTTGGCTTCGTGATCCTGGTTGGTGACGATGATTTCGTCGCCGGGCATCCACAGGTCGCCGATGGCCTGCGCCATGACGTAGGTATTGATCGATGTGGAAGGCCCGATGGTGAGTTCGCTGCGATCGATGTTGAGGGCATCGGCCCAGCCCTGGTAAGCACGGTCCATGGCCTCGCCCGCCTCGGCCGAGGGTTGGTAGCGCGAATAGGGCTGCACGCGCGTGTGATGATTGTAGTGTTCCAGCACCTGGTTGGCCTGGTTGCAGACATAGCTGCCGCCAGCGTTGCAGGCGAATACGAATTCGGGGTCGTCGGCCAGTTGATCGAATTGCGACCTGACAAAGTCGATGTCGAGTTTCATAGATTGCTCCCTGAGATTGACTCAATGGTAGTTGTTTTTAAACTCGGCATAAACCGTTTCGAAGCGCGCCAGGTTTTTTTGCGTGTAGTCGGCGAAATCCATCTCGACGCGGGAATACAGTTCCGACACCATCGACCACATGGTTTCGCGCAGTAGCGAGGCGCATTTCATCGCATGGTAGCTGGCGAGCCGCGCCCGGTCGGGGCTCGCGCCGAAATACTGTTGCAGCATGCCAAGCTCCTGCGCCGCACTGAGCTCATTGTTCGAAGCCAGGTTGGACAGGTCGAACAGCGGGCTGTTGAAGCCGGCGTAGTCAAAATCGATGAGCCAGATTTTGTCGCCATCGTCGATAAAATTGGCCGGCAACAAATCGTTGTGACCGAATACGATTTCCACTGGCCCGACCGCGGCTTCGAGATCGCTGGCGATCCTGGCCAGTTCAGGCAGCCTCGCGGCATGCGCGCTGTCGCCCCGGGCTAACAGGTTGTGGTAGTGGCGTAGTACCTGGAACACCCAGAACATGACCGCGATCTGGTTAAAGCGTTGCGGCAGTTGGTGATGAAAACGCTGCAGCAGTTCGACGATACGTTGCAGATTGGCCTCGATACGCACATCGGCTTCGTCGAACACTTTGCCGTCGACGAATCTGACGACCAGGATGCCGTCTTCGTGGTAAACCAGCTCCGGACTGACGCCGATTTCGAAGGCGGCCTGGCAGCTGGCAACTTCATTGCGCCGCGAAATGAGGTGCACCGGATCATCCTCGCCCAGGCGCACGACGTAGTTTGCGGCAGCGTCACCGACCTTGAAATTGAGGTTGGTCATGCCGCCACTCAGGGGTTCGATTCTGACCTCGCCTTGCCAGCAGGGCAGCCTGGCGATGCGTTTTTCAGCGGAATCAGTCATGCTCAACCGGCTCTGGATCTCGATCGAGGCATGATAGCATCGACGCCATCATGCGCAATCACGCGGAACAATTCTTTGCCCGGGGCTGGTGCCGGTTTGACTTCGATCCACGGCTCGATAGCTGGGTTCGGGCGGCGCTCGCGGCCGCGCGCGCAACCCTCAGCGATCCGCGGCAGGAGAAGTGGCTGCGCTATCAGGGCACCTGGTTCGCCGGCGTCAATGCCCTGCCCAACGATGCCTGTGGCGAGGTTGACGGCAGCGGCCCGCTGCGCGGCGCGGCGCTCGATTTTATCGCTGCTGAACTTGGCTTGCGCGATTTTGCCTGGGATGCGGCGCAGGTTTCGATCTGCTATCCGGGCTATCCTTTGCCAATGGCGGGCGAAAGCCCGGGCAAGGCGCGCTATCGACGCGAGTTCGATGCCGCGCATGTCGATGGCCTGCTGCCCGAAGGCCCGGACCGGCGGCGCCATCTGCGCGAGTATCACGGGTTTATTCTCGGTGTTCCAATGGTCGAATTCGATGCTGCCGCCTCGCCTTTTGTGGTCTGGGAAGGTTCTCAGGAAATCGTGCGCGCCGCCTTCAGCCGACGATTTGCCGGGCTGGCGCCCGGGCTGTGGGGCGAGCAGGATATTACCGACGTTTATCATGCGGCCCGCAGGCAGGCTTTTGCCGAATGCGAGCGGGTGGAGGTGCATGCCCGACCCGGTGAAGCCTTTATCGCTCACCGGCTGGTGCTGCACGGCATGGCGCGGTGGCGCGAGGGCGCTGTCGCCGGCGCTGATGGGCGCATGATCTGTTACTTCCGGCCGGATCCTTTTGGTCCTTACGAGTGGCTGAACAATCCCTGATATAAAGTTTACTCTGAGTAAATTCTACTGTTGTTAAGGTCGAACGGTATTGAGCTAGGTTAAGTACAGCAGCCCCTTCGGAGTTTCAATCATGGCCGACAGGTAGGGAGCCTGGTCATCCGCCAGGGCTTCGACCTGCACCAGGTGGCTGGCGTCCATCGCGTCGAGCCGTTCGGCGACCCAGTGCGGGCGATTGTGATATATCGTCAGCGCGTGCAGTATGCAGTCGAGATCAGCCATAGCGCGCGACGGGTGTGGCGAGCTATGCCATTGAATGCAGTAGGGCAGCATGCCGCCAGCAAGCAGGCGCCCGTCGTCGGGCAGCGCAATTTCCCATTTCAGGTTATCGCGGCTGAGCGCGGTCGGGGTGCCGATATCGAAGCCGGTGCTGGCAACCAGATGACGAATGTCGGGGGTATTCATCACCCAGGTGATCAACCGCGGCTGCTGTTTTAGCGCGGCCCGCAGCAACGCATTGTCGAGCCCGAACCAGCGCGGATGCCTCGGCGCCCGGGCCTCTGGATCGATCGCGATGACTTCGAGGTAGGCATCGTTTGCCAGCTGCATCAGGTGATTGTGAGTACCCATGGTTTGATGGAAGCCACCTTTGGGCACATCGACGCCGAGGGTAGCCCGCAGGTAGTCGACCCCCTGTTGCAACGAATCGGCAGCGATGACGATGTGATCGAGTTGATTCATGTCAGCATGTTAAATCACGGCGCTACCTGTTAACAGTATTACGGGGTAGAATTTCGCTATTCGAAGCAGCAGCGAGGTGACAGCGATGAATATTTTGACCAATCGAATCGAATACGCGGTGGGCGATACCAATCACCAGGGTTACCTGGCTTACGATGACGAAATAAGCGAGGCGCAACCCGGAATTCTGATCGTCCACGAGTGGTGGGGGCTCAACGAATATATCGTACGCCGCGCGCACATGCTCGCCGAACTGGGTTACGTCGCACTCGCGCTGGATATGTACGGCGCCGGCCAGATCGCGGCCGATCCGGGGCAGGCCGGAGAATTGATGAACGGCGTTTTGAACGACATGGAAGCCGGTACTGCGGCCCTCAGGGCGGGTTACGACCTGCTGCTCGACCAGGTTGGCGTCGATCGCACCCGCAGTGGCGCAATCGGTTACTGTTTCGGCGGCGCGATGGCGCTACACATGGCGCGTATCGGCATACCCTTGTCCGCGGTCGCCAGTTTTCATGGCGCCCTGGGATCTTTCCATACTGCCGATGCGGGCAGTATTCATGCCAAAATCCTGGTTTGTCACGGCGCCGCCGACTCGATGGTAAGCCTGGACGAGCTCGAGGGGTTCAAGCAGGAAATGGATGCCGCGCAGGCCGATTACGAAGTGCTGCTCCTCGATGGGGCCAAACATGGTTTCAGCAATCCGCAGGCCGACGTCAACGCAGAAAAATACGGCATCGATCTGGGTTACCAGCAGCAGGCCGACGAAAAATCCTGGGCCGCGATGCAGGCCCTGTTCAAGCGGGTATTCTGATGACGATCGAAATGGACCTGAGCGATGTGCGCCGCGACTACGAAGCGCACGGCATTACCCGCAAGGACATGGACCCGGATCCGTTCGTGCAATTCGGGCAGTGGCTGCAGCGCGCACGCGACCTGGAGCTGCTCGACGCCACGGCGATGACGCTGGCCACGGCGGATTCCGCGGGCCAGCCCTCGGCCCGTGTCGTGCTGCTCAAGCATTTCGACGCCGCCGGATTTTGCTGGTACACCGATTCGCGCAGCCAGAAGGGTCGGCATCTCGAGGTAAACCCGAACGCCGCCCTGCTGTTTCACTGGCGTGATCTGAGCCGCCAGGTGCGCGTGCATGGCCGCGTTCAAGCCATGCCGAGCGAGGACGCCGAGAAGTATTTCCTGATGCGCCCCGAAGGCAGTCGTTTCAGCGCCGCCGCTTCACATCAGTCCAGCGAAATCGAAAGCCGCTCCCATCTGCAGGATGAAGTACTGCGTTTGCGCGCCGCCTATCCCGACGGCGATGTGCCGCGGCCCGAGACCTGGCTTGGTTACCGCCTGCAGCCCGATTATTTCGAATTCTGGCAGGGACAGGATAATCGGCTGCACGATCGTATCGTCTACACCCCGCTCGAGGGTGGCTGGGGAATGGCGCGGATTTCACCCTGATGCTGGTGGCGGCGCTGATAGCTTTTGGCCACTTTCTGGCATTTTTCTCACTCTCCGCCGCCCTGGTGTTGCAACGGGCCTTACTCGCGGAATCTCTCAGCGTCGAGACCGCGCGCCGAATCCAGCGCGCCGACCTGGTGCTGGATATTGCGGCGGTGTTGCTGCTGCTGTTCGGTTTTTTGCGCGTCATCTATTTCGAAAAAGGCAGCGCCTATTATTTCGGAAATACCTTTTTTCAGATCAAGCTCGCCTCGTTTGTCATTGCCGGGATCATCTCGCTTTATCCGAGCGCGGTGTACCGGCGCTGGAGCAGCGAACTGAAGCAGGGCATCGCACCCGAGCTCGAGAGCGACATGCTCAGACGCTTAAAGAAAATCATCCACTGGGAACTGGTCCTGATCGGCGCTATTCTGATATGCGCGTCGTTGATGGCGAAGGGAATCGGCGGCTGATTACAACCCTGTAAAATCGAGATTTTTTGGCGCCGCTATTTAAAGCTGCGGACTTGAACCGCGGTCCGCTGCGGCGGGATGCCTTAAACCGGATACGGGAATGAAAATGAAGGAGAGGATATGACCGAAGCCAGCAAAATTCTAAACCTGACCCAGGTGGAAGACCTGACGCGGCGTGCGCTCGCCGCCTGCGGTGCGCACGGGCAACAACTGGAGCTCGCGGTGCAATCGGTGGTCGATGCCGAGTGCGATGGCATTCGTACCGTGGGCCTGGGTTATTTGCCGCTTTATTGTGGCCACCTGCAGGTTGGCAAAATCAATCGTGACGCCCGGCCCGAACATGCGCTGATTGCGCCCTCGGCCCTGCGTTCGATGGCTGACAGTGGCTTCGCGCACGCGGCCTTTGCCGAGGCCGAGCAGGCGTTTTACCAGTTAGCCCGGCAACAGGGCATTGCCGCGCTGTCGATCGTCGATTCCTACTCGGCCGGCGTGGTCGGCTGGTTCGCGCAACGCATAGCCGCTGCCGGTTTGATCGGGATTGGCTTTGCCAATTCGCCCTCGGCGGTGGCGCCAGCGCCGGGCGCGAGTCCTTTCTTCGGTACCAACCCGATGGCGTTTGCGATTCCCAGGGGTGAAAAAGACCCGATCATCGCCGACATGGCGACCAGCCAGGTGGCGCTGGTGACGATAAAGAAAGCGGCCGCGGAAGGCCGTTCGATCCCGTCAGGATGGGGCTATGACAAGAACGGCAACGATACCACCGATGCCGCCGCGGTAATCGACGGTGGCGCGCTGGCGCCGGCTGGCGGTTACAAGGGTATGCTGCTGGGATTGCTGGTCGATTTACTGGCCGGAGTACTGAGTGGGCCAAATTGCTCGTTTCAGGCTCCGGTATTCAAAAACAATACCGGTGGCGAACCCAGAGTGGGCCAATTTTTTATCGCGCTTTCGCCGGGCGGTTTCACCCCCGGAGGCGATCACGCCTACGCCGACCGGCTCGAAACCATGCTCACCGCGCTCGCGGCCGAGCCGGGCGTGCGCCTGCCGGGTTCACGCCGACATGAAGCCAGGCTCAGGGCTGAAACGCAGGGTGTCGAAGTGGCGCTGGAGTTGATCGACCGGCTCGAGGGTTTCGCCGCGGGCAGCTGAGTTGATGCTCTGAAACGCCATATTTTGCCAAATATTTACATTAAAGATTCCCTTAAGGATCCGTGCCGATACCAACAGCGCCGGCGCCGGCCTGGGGCTATCGATCGTCAATACGATCGCGCAGATTCAGGCTGCCCGGCTGGTGTTGAGCGAGTCTGACCTGGGCGGGCTTTGCGTAACCGTTCAATTCAAAATTAACTGAAAAAGACCGCGGATATCCGGTAAAATTCGCCCTTACCTGCGCCCGGCAGACAGCCCGAATATTGCGCCAGTCGGGCTCGGACCTTGATATAAAATATTGAATAATTCGGAAAAACTGTATTTTCAAGTGAATTTTAAAGGTACAGTTTGCTACCGGCCAGAGCCCTATCCCGGCGCTGACTTGTCCAGATACGCCTGGACTTGGGTTTCCCTCAAGCCATAGCTACAGCTATGGCTTTCGGTCCAGCCCGGCGTCCATCCGCATCTGTCCTGCCTCAGCATCCGGGATACTGGTGCAATATCCGGGCTAGCGAATCAGAGCGGAATCTACCCATGGCTTACAACAATCAGAGCGTTCGTGTCGGTGCCGATATCGGCGGGACTTTTACCGATGTCGTGCTTGAAGTCGGCGCTCAGAAATTCAGCGCCAAGGTGTTGACCAATAATAGCGAACCTGAGCAGGCGATCATCGATGGCCTGTTCAAGGTAACGCAGATAGCCAAAGTTGGCCTGGAACATATCGATCAGTTGATCCACGGCACCACGCTGGCGACCAATTCTCTGATCGAGCGCCGTGGTGCCGAGACCGCCTTCATTACCAGCAAGGGTTTCCGCGACGTAATCGAAATGCGCACCGAGGGGCGTTTCGAGCAATACGATCTGAACCTGAGCCTGCCGCCGCCGTTGATATCGCGTGAACATCGCTATGTCGTCGATGGCCGTATCGCGGCCAGCGGGCGAGAGCTGGTTGCACTCGACGAGGGGCAATTGCTCGAGATTGCGGCGCGGATTGGTCAAGCTGGATACCAGAGTGTCGCCATCGGTTTCATACATTCCTATGTCAGCGCCGCGCACGAACGTCGCGCGCGTGAAATTCTGGCGGCCGAATTGCCCGCTATCAGCATTTCGATTTCGAGCGAGGTATCGCCGCAGATGCGCGAATTCGAGCGTTTCAACACGGTCTGCGCGAATGCATTCATCAAACCTCTGATGGCGTCATATCTGCAGCGCCTGGTCGATCGCTTCCGCGCCGAGGGCGGCGATTGCCCGGTGTTCATGATGCACTCCGGCGGGGGCCTGATCTCGGTCGAAAGCGCGATCGAGTTTCCGGTGCGATTACTCGAGTCCGGACCCGCGGGCGGTGCGATTTACGCGGCCGACTATGCCGCCGGCTACGGGCTGGACAAGGTACTGTCCTACGACATGGGCGGCACCACCGCGAAGATTTGCATGATCGAAAACCGCGTGCCGAAGACTGCGCGTAGCTTCGAAGTGGCGCGCACCTATCGTTTCAAGAAGGGTTCGGGCATGCCGGTATCGATCCCGGTCATCGAAATGGTCGAAATCGGCGCCGGTGGCGGTTCGCTGGGCTGGGTCGATGAAATGCACCAGATTCGCGTGGGCCCTGAAAGTGCCGGCTCGGAACCGGGGCCGGCCTGCTATGACCGTGGTGGTCAGCAACCGGCGGTGACCGACGCCGACCTGGTGCTCGGTCGCCTGGATCCGGAAAGTTTCGCCGGCGGCGAAATAAAACTCGAAACGCAGAATTCGATCGCGGCACTGCAGCGGGCAATCGGTCAGCCACTCGAGATGGGCACCGAGACCGCTGCTGTCGGGGTATGCGAGGTGGTCGATGAAAACATGGCCAACGCGGCGCGCGTGCACGCGGTCGAGAATGGCAAGGAGCTCGCTGATTTTACTATGATTGCCTACGGTGGCGCCGCTCCGCTGCATGCCTGTCGCCTGTGCGAGAAGCTCGGCATCGACAGCCTGTTGATTCCGCCCGGTGCCGGCGTCGGTTCGGCGATCGGCTTTTTGCGCGCACCGTTCGGTTTCGAGGCGGTACGTGGCGCTTTTCTGCGCCTGAGTGAATTCGATGCCGACTGGACCAACCGCCTGATCGCCGAGCTCGATGCGGAAGCCCAGCGCTTTGCCCAGGCCGGTGGCGCGCAGATGGAGCTGCTGCGCGAAATCAAGGCTTACATGCGCTACCAGGGGCAGGGCTGGGAAATCGTCGTGATGTTGCCTGACCGCGACTTCGTCGATGCCGACCAGCTCGAAATACGGCGGCGCTTCGAAGATGAATATATTCGCCTGTTCGGACGTGCGCTCGATGGTCTCGACATCGAAATCATGACCTGGTCGGTGCAGGTGCGCAGCCACCTGGCCGAGCCCGCCACGGTTATGCCGGTGACTACTGAAAATCCCTGTTACAGCGATGAAAGGCGGCGTATTTTCGATGTGCGCGAGCAAGGTTTCGTCGATGCCGCGGTGTTCCAGCGCGAAGCGCTGGCTAGCGGTGACCTGATTTCCGGACCCGCGGTCATCATCGAAAGCGAAACCAGTACCATCGTGACCAACCGTTACCAGGCAATCATGCAATCCGATGGTTGCCTGCTGCTGAGACTAAAGGGGAAAGAACATGACTGACGGCATTTCCAACGTCCATATGCAGGTCATGTGGAACCGCCTGATCGCGGTCGTCGAGGAACAGGCGCTGACGCTGGTGCGCACCGCGTTTTCGACCTCGGTACGTGAAGCCGGTGACGTCTCGGCCGGGGTTTTCGACCGCGACGGCTACATGATCGCGCAGGCCGTCACGGGTACCCCGGGGCACGTCAATGCGATGGCGGCGGCGGTGCGAAATTTTATCGACGATATCGGCGCAGACAATATTTTCGAGGGTGATTCCTATGTCACCAATGACCCGTGGAAGGGCACCGGGCACCTGCACGATTTTACCTTCGTCAATCCATCCTTTCGCGATGGCAGGCTGGTCGGTTATTTTGCCTGTACCGCGCACGTGGTCGACGTCGGCGGCCGTGGTTTCGGACCGGACGCGACCGAGATTTACGAGGAAGGGATTCTGATCCCGATCATGAAGTTCGCCGAACGCGGTGAAGTGAACCAGGTGCTGATCAACATCATTCGTAACAACGTACGCGAAAACGAACAGGTGGTTGGCGACCTTTTCTCGCTGTCGTCCTGTAACGATACCGGTCACCGGCGGTTGATGGATATGATGGACGAGTTTGCCATCGATGATCTGCAGGAACTGCGCGATTTCATTTTCGAGAATAGTCTGAGTGCAACCCTCGAGCGCCTCAGGGAATTGCCACCCGGTTCCTATGATAACGAGCTAACCGTAGACGGCTACGATAAGCCAGTGACGATGAAACTGCGGCTCGTCGTCTCCGAGCAGGGCGTGCTTGCCGACTTCGATGGCACCAGTGGCCTCAGCGAAAAGGGTATCAACGTGCCGCTGATCTACACTACCGCTTATGCCTGTTACGCGCTCAAGTGCGCGCTCGCGCCGCAGATACCGAACAACCATGCGTCCCTGTCCCCTTTTAAAGTAACGGCGCCGGAAAATTGTATCCTCAATGCGAAACACCCGGCGCCGGTCGCGATTCGGCACGTGCTCGGACAATTCCTGCCCGATGCCGTGCTCGGGGCCCTGCACAAGATGTTACCCGACAGGGTGCCGGCCGAAGGCTCCAGCGCCTTGTGGATCATACAGCTCGGCGCGCGCCCAATCGATGCCCGCCAGGCAGTCGCGGATGAGCATGCGCAGAGTTCGGAAATTCTGATGTTCAACTCTGGGGGGACCGGAGCGCGCCCAACGCTGGACGGACTCAGCGCAACCGCGTTCCCGTCCGGCGTGCATACCATGTCAGCCGAGGTTACGGAGCATTTGGGGCCAATCACGATCTGGCGTAAGGAATTGCGTGAGGGTTCGGGCGGCGCCGGCGCGCAGCGCGGTGGCCTCGGCCAGGTGATCGAAATTTCGGCCAACACGGGTTACCGCATCTACATCAACGCGATGTTCGATCGCTGTCAGCACCCGGCCCGAGGGCGGGATGGCGGCTTGTCTGGCGCCGCCGGCGGCGTCAGTCTCGACGACGGCAGCTTGATGCAGTCCAAGGGCAAGCAGTGGATTCCGGACGATCGGCACCTGGTCTTGAACCTGCCGGGCGGGGGTGGCTACGGCGCTCCCGGCAAGCGTGATCGTGCGATGATTGCGCAGGATATCGAACGCCAGTACATAACTCTCGATCAGGCGAAGCGGGATTATGCCTATGAAATCTGAACCTGGCTCACATTTATAAGGGTACATCTGGAAATAACGGCTTAATCAAACCAACCTGCTGCCGAATAACTGCTATACATAGAATGCGAATTCTGATTTTTGATTCGCTTGCACAGGTAGTCATATGTTGGTTCTCAAATCGAAACGCTGCTGGATTCTCCACCGCTGCCGGCTGTTCTCTGTTGTTGGTTTCATGCTGTGGGGCTTCCTCTTGCCCCAGGCGCAGGCCAACCAGGAAGGCGCCGACCGTTTTCGCATTTTAATCGTCTCCAGTTATCACCGCGAGTACCTGTGGTCGCAATCCACCAACGAGGGCGTAATGGCTGCGATGCTGCGCTACGGATTCCTCGAAGACGAGCAACAGGTCAGGCAATTTACCGAGCAAGATGCCGTCGCAAGCAAGCGCGCGATTTTGCAGAAAACCTGGATGGATACCAAACGCAAACGCAGCACATCCGATATTGCCGAAGTGACCGTCAAAATCATGCAGCAAATCGAGACATTCAAGCCCGACCTGGTCATGCTCGGTGATGATAATGCGGCCAATTACATCGGTAACCAGTTGCTGGATACTGAAATACCGGTGGTGTTCTGGGGGATAAACGGGTTACCGCTCAAATATGGACTCATCGATAGCATGGCTCGGCCCGGGCACAACATAACCGGGGTCTGGCAGGCGGGGTACTACCGGGAGGGCCTCGAACTGTTGAGTAAACTGGTGCCCGAGGCCAGAACATTTGCCATCCTGGCCTGCGATTCGGTAACCGCGAGAGCCAACATCAAACAACTCGAGGGATTGTATCGCAGCGGCAATTCACCCCTGGACCTGGTAGATGTGGTCAGCACCAACGACTTCGAAGAATTCAAGCGCAGGGCCAAGCAGCTTGAATCGCAGGTCGATGCTTTTTTCGTGCTTAATCATGACACCATGAAAGATGCGCGCGGCAATCACCTCGATATGCTCGAAGTGGGCCGTTGGTATCTCGAAAATATTCGCAAACCCGAAGCCTCCCATGAAGATCAATTCGTTCGCGAGGGTATGCTTTTAACTGCCAATGATTCCGGTTATAACCAGGGATACACGGCGTTTGAAATGGCGTTCGATATACTCGAACAAGGTCTCAGTCCCCACTTGATGCGCACCAAGACACCGGCGCATGGCCCGCTGATGGTGAATCGCAACCGCGCACGGGCGCTCGGGATTTCCTTATCCGAGCACGACTACCTGATCGACGAATTTGTAGATACTTCGGCTGCCCTGGAGCAATAATGCGGACCGGTCGTGAGCTGTCATCGGTCCCGGGATTCTTTCTGCGCGTACTGGCCGCGCTACTGGTTGTCAATCTCGCCTCGGCCGCCGTGTTAATTTTTATCGCCTATACCTTCAGTAGAGATTCGCTCTCCAGCCAGGCGAGAGAAACGATTACCCAGCAGGTAGCGGTATTTTCCGACTCCTTCGTCGATGTGCATTTAAGCGATATTCTGACGATGCAAAAGGCGCTCGAGAACAGTCAGAACATGGAAGACTATTTGCAGGCATCCAGTGCCGAACGCCTGATTCTGGGGCGCCGCATCGAACGCGAATTCATTCAGTTGCAAAAAGATAACCCGGATATTTACGGGCTTTATTACTACGATGAAAATGGTGAAATCAAGCTTGGTGCGAAAAATAAAACCCGCTTGATGATTGGCCGTGGCCAACCTGCTCCGGCATACGACAGTTTACTGCAGCAGGCAGAACCGCTATTCGATCAACTCGAAGCCACGCCGCTGGTGTTGTCCTCGGGCGGCATGGAGTGGTTTATTCCTCCGCGTGATGCGACGATTATCGGCCCCTTCCAGCGCGAGGATGGAGGTTATTCGCTGCTTTCGGGCCTGGCCAAGCTGGACAAGAATACCGGATTGTTTGGTGGCATGCTGCTGGTGCATTTCAATCTGGACAACTGGCTTAGCGACCTCGGACGCATGCGCATTCAGGATCACTCGCCGGTATGGGTATTGGCCGCGGATGGCCAGGTGTTGAAACAGCAGGATGACAATACGTCTCCTGATCATTTATACGATCCAATACCGGATTTACCCAGGCAACGCATTACGGGGACGCAGTCGCTCGAGAGCAAAAAGGGACTTATTGTATTCCAGGACATTATGCTGGGAGACCAGGAGAACGCCTTGCGCCTGGTTTTTAGC
Source organism: uncultured Gammaproteobacteria bacterium (assembly GCA_947259305.1). GTDB lineage: Bacteria > Pseudomonadota > Gammaproteobacteria. The sequence continues at coordinate 26,800 of CAMYML010000001.1, forward strand.
GTTCCCTCCAGTTTGCTGGTACAGGGGCTCGATCCAGCGGTCGAGTTTTTTAGCTGGGTGCTGATTGTCTCGGTGATTTTGCTGGTGATTGTTTCGTATCTGATATCCCGTTTGCTGGTGCGCCCGTTCAACGAGCTTGCGGTCGCGCGCAACAAGCTCGTCACGGCACAACAACTGGCCCGAATCGGGCACTGGGACTGGGATCGATCCAGCTGCACCATGGGGCTCTCGGAAAACGCGGTTACCATACTCGGGTTGCAGCCGGAGCAGGGTCGTATCGAATTTGCGCAGCTGATGTCGATGGTGCATGAGGACGACCGTCAAGCGCTGGCGGATCATGTCGAAAAGGCAATCAGCGATGGGGAATCAGCCAGTTTCGAGTATCGTCTCACGCCGAAGGATAGTGACGAGATTTTTATTCACCAGGCGATCGATGTTATTGACAAGGATGGTTCCCGGGTAATCGGTACCGTTCAGGATATTACCGATCGGCGCAATTCCGAGGTCCGCATTCGCGAGCTGGCATATCATGATTCTGTTACCGGGCTTGCGAACCGCACCCTACTTGACGAAATTGCCGAGCACGCGCTGCAGATCGCCCGGCTGCGGAACGGCAAAATGGCGGTTGTGTTTCTCGACCTGGATCAATTCAAGCGCGTCAACGATACGCTGGGGCACGATGCAGGCGACGAATTGTTACGCCAGGTAGCCGACCGCCTTATCGAATGTGTGCGGCCCTCGGACACGGTATCGGCGGTGCCGATGAGCCTGGGTGGCGAGGATATGGTAGCCCGTCTCGGCGGAGACGAGTTTATTATCCTGCTGCCCAATCTTAACCATCACGATGATGCCATCGTTGTGGTCGAGCGCATCCGGAAATCGCTAAACCAGCCGTTCATGATACAGGGTAAGGAACTACTTAGCGGCGGCAGTCTTGGCATCAGTATCTATCCCGAGCACGGGGATACGGTTAAAGACCTGTTACGCTTAGCCGACACCGCGATGTATTACGCCAAAGCCCAGGGCCGCAACCGCTACGTGCTCTACAATCCAAAAATCGATGCCCATCACCAGAATCGGCTGTCAATCGAAGTCGGGCTGAGCAGGGCCCTGGCCAACGAAGAGTTTGAACTTTATTACCAGCCCCGCTACAACATCAATGGTAACCAGATAAAGTCATTCGAAGCACTGCTGCGCTGGAATGATCCCGACAAGGGAATGATCATGCCGGATGAATTCATTTATATCGCCGAGGAAAACGGATCCATCGTGCAAATCGGTGAATGGGTTTTCGAACAGGCCTGTCGACAGTTATCCGAATGGCAAAAAGAATTCTCCAGAGAACTGTCTATGTCGGTGAATCTGTCTCCGGTCCAGTTTATGTCCAGAAACCTGGTAGAAGACATCGCCAAGAAAATAAAAAAATCCGGCATTTCTCCGGGTAACCTCGAACTGGAATTGACCGAAAACGCGCTGTTCAAGGACATCGAATCCGGGGTGCGAATTTCCAAGCAGCTCAAGGCCCTGGGAATTACCTTGTCGATCGATGATTTTGGCACCGGGTACTCGTCGCTGCAATTGTTGAGCAGGCTGCCGGTCGATACCTTAAAGATAGACAAGTCTTTTGTGCAAAACATGTTAGGCGAGGGAGATGACGAAATGATCGTGCAGTCGTTTATTTTACTGGGCCAGAATCTAGGGCTGAAAGTGGTTGCCGAGGGGGTTGAAGAGCTGGGCCAGTGGTTATCGTTAAAAGAACGTGGTTGCGACGAAGTACAGGGATACTTCTTTGCAAAACCCTGTAAACAGAAAGACGCCAGGCAACTGTTGATTGATCATTTCAAGATGGAGAAAGCATTATGATTCCGCAGCGCAGGAAGTTTCTCGGGGTGGCTACAGCGACGATTGCCGGCAGTTTTCTGATCCCAAAATTTGCCCATGCGCAAAAAAAACATCGCCTTACGATACTGCAATGGAACCATTTCGTACCCCAGTTCGACCGCTGGTTCGACGAGGTTTTTGCCAAACAATGGGGCGATGCCAACGATACCGAGGTCGTTATCGACCGGGTTGGCATGACCAGCTTGAACAGTCGTGCACAGGCTGAAATCCAGCGCGGCAGAGGGCACGATCTGTTCATGTTTTTACGACCCCCGCCGACCTACGAGGATTATGTTGTCGACCATAGCGACGTGTATCAGGAATGCGAGCGATATGTCGGCAAGCCTAACCAGATCGCGATCAACAGCACCTACAACCCGGCCACGCGCAAGTATTTCGGATTCTCCGACAGTTACGTGCCGGATCCGATTAACTATCGCAAGGATCTGTGGGACGACGTCGGCGTATATCCCGACAGCTGGGATAACATACGCAAGGGAGGCGCCGCAATTTTCCAAAAGCACAAGTCGCCACTAGGTATCGGTCTGGCACCCGAACTGGATTCCAACATGGCGCTGAGATCGCTGATGCACAGCTTCGGTGCCTCGGTGCACGACCGGGATGGCAGGATCGTACTGGATAGCCCCGAAACAGTTGAAGCGGTCAAGTTCATGAAGACACTCTACCAGGAGGCAATGACCGAAGAAGTGTTCAGCTGGGATCCTTCTTCCAACAATCGAATGATGCTGGCGGGCCACGGCTCGCTGACCTTGAATGCAATATCGATAACGCGCACTGGCGAGTCGCAGAAGATACCGATTGCCGAGCAGATACATCTGGCACCGGCCGCGCGCGGTCCGGCTGGTCAGATCGGGCTGATGCACCTGATGCATGCCTATGTGATCTGGAAATTTGCCCGCAATATCGATGGCGCAAAGCAATTTCTGGTCGACTATGTCAAAAATTTCCGCGATGCTTTCCTGGCCAGCGGTTTTTACAATTTACCCTGTTTCCCGGATACGGTGCCTGATCTGAAGTCACTGGTCGCGGTTGATAAAAATGCGACGCCGGAGGATAAATACAGTTTTTTGTCGCAGGCTGAGGATTGGACCACGACAATTGGCTATCCCGGATTCGCCAATGCCGTAATCGATGAAACCTTCGGTGAGTGGATAATATCGGATATGTTCGCGGCGGCGGCGCGCGATCGAAGCTCCCCGGAACAGGCGGTTAAAATTGCCACCGGCAAGGTCAACGATATTTACGCCAAGTGGAAGGCTGCCGGCAAAGTCTAGCAATAGCCGATTCGTTTCAGCGCAGCGAGGCGCGCGCGTATTCAAGATAGATCTCGCGCAGGTTGCGGCTTAACTTCCCCGGTATACCATCACCGATTTCCTGGCCGTCGATTTCAACCACCGGCAGCACATAACTCGAGGCGGCGCTGATAAAAGCCTCGTCCGCCTGCAGGGCTTCCTCCAGGGTAAATCTGTTTTCCAGCAGGCGCAGGCCGTGCTTGCCGCACAGCGCTACGACCGCGCGACGCGTTACGCCGGGCAGGATATCGTTACTCAACGGGCGCGTCAGTATCAAATCACCCTTGACGATGAAAAAACTGGTGCTGCCGCATTCCGTGACGTAGCCGTCGGCATCGACCATCAGGGCTTCGTAGGCACCGGCATCGGCGGCCGCTTTTTTCGCCAGCACCTGGGCCAGCAGGTTGACCGATTTGATATCGCGCCGCGCCCAGCGGATATCGGCGGTGCTCGCAAGCCGGATGCCGCTTTCGGCAGCCTGATTTTCGCTCGGAGCCTTGGGCTGGGTAAACATGAAAACGCTAGGCTCGATGCCCTCGGGCCAGACGAAATCGCGCTCGGCAACGCCGCGGGTTACCTGCATGTACACCAGGCCTTCGTCGAGCCGATTGAGCTCGACCAGTTTGCGAAAGGCTTCGAGGATCTGCTGCTGGCTGAGCGGCGAAACGATCTCCAGCTTTGCCAGCGAGTTGAAATAGCGCTGCATATGATGCTCGAAATCGACCAGCTTGCCGTCGAGAACGCCGGCGACCTCGTAAATCGCGTCGCCGAAATTGACAGCACGGTCGAAGATGGAGATTTTGGCCTGATCGGCCGGCAGGTAGTCGCCATTTAGAAATACAATACGGCTCATTCGCTTAACACCTTTCAATAATCGGGCAAAATGCTAGCATACATCGCATGTCACAGACTCGTCGCCAACAACTTGCCGCCCGCTTTCGCGAATTCCTGCCCAGCGAAAGCGTGATCGATCAGCCGACTTCGCTAACCGCCTACGAATGCGATGGCCTGAGCGCCTACCGCGAGCAGCCGCTGCTGGTGCTGTTGCCGGAAAACACCGAGCAGGTGCAGCAAATCATGCGGGTTTGTCATGAGCAGCGCCTGCCGGTGGTCAGCCGTGGCGCCGGTACCAGCCTGTCGGGTGGGGCCCTGCCGCATGCCGAGGGCGTGGTGCTGAGCCTGGCCAAGATGAATCGTATATTGCAGGTCGACGAGTTAGCGCGCAGTGCCGTGGTCGAGCCGGGCGTGCGCAACCTGGCGATATCCGAAGCGGTCCAGGCGAAAGGCCTTTATTACGCCCCCGATCCCTCGTCCCAGATCGCCTGTTCTATCGGCGGCAACGTCGCCGAAAACGCCGGCGGGGTGCACTGCCTGAAATACGGCCTTACCCTGCACAATATACTGGCGCTCAAGGTCGTCGGCGCCGACGGCGAGCTGTTCGAAATCGATCAACGCGCCTTGCACGGCGATGGCTACGATCTGATGCCGTTGCTGGTGGGTTCCGAAGGTATGCTCGGCATCGTCGTCGAGGTCACCGTCAAACTGCTGCCGATACCGCTGTGCGCGCGCGTGGTCATGGGCGTATTCGACTCGGTTGAAACGGCCGGCGCCAGCGTCGCCGCGATTATCGCCGAGGGCATTATTCCCGCCGGTATCGAAATGATGGACAATCCGGCGATTCGCGCCGCCGAGGATTTCGTGCATGCCAACTACCCGGTCGATGCCGAAGCGATTCTGATTTGCGAACTCGACGGCACCGAGCAGGAAGTGAGCGCGCAGATCGAACGGGTGGAGCAGGTGCTGAAGGCGGGTGGCGCGGTCGAAACCCGCCTCGCCAAAGACGAAGCCGAGCGCCTCCTGTTCTGGTCCGGGCGCAAGGCCGCGTTTCCCGCGGTCGGCAGGATTTCGCCCGATTATTACTGCATCGACGGCACCATCCCACGCAAGTCGCTGGCTGCGGTACTCGCCGGGGTGCGCCAGCTCTCGGAGCAATACGGCTTGCGCGTGGCCAACGTGTTTCATGCGGGCGACGGTAACCTGCACCCGCTGATCCTGTACGACGCCAATAACGAAGGCGAGCTCGAAAAGACCGAGGAACTGGGCAGCAAGATCCTGCAGCTGTGTATCCAGCATGGCGGCACGATTACCGGCGAGCATGGCGTCGGCGTCGAAAAACTCGGCGAAATGTGTATCCAGTTCAGCGAGCCCGAACGCAACCAGTTCCACGCAATCCGGGAATGTTTCGATCCGCTGAAAATACTGAACCCGGGCAAAGCGATACCCACCCTGGCGCGCTGCGCCGAACACAATGCGATGCACGTGCACGACGGCAAACTGCCGTTCCCTGAACTGGAACGCTTTTAGTGATCTGTAAAATGCCAGGCTGGCCGCATCGGGGTAACACGGGAGCGCGCCGAGGACGGTGCTGAGATATGCAGACTGAAATTGACGACGTCAGCATCGAGGACGAGCTTCGTACCCAGATCCGGGCAGTCGCCGCCAACGGCGCCGAAATTGAAATTATCGGCGGCGGCAGCAAACGTTTTTACGGCCAGGCCATCGAGGCCCTGCCGATCGATGTTTCCGCGCATAGCGGCATCATCGACTACGATCCGGCGGAACTCGTCATTACGCTGCGCGCCGGCTGCAAGCTGCTTGACGTAGAGGCGTTGCTGGCGCAAAACCGCCAGATGTTCGGCTTCGAGCCGCCCTGTTTCGGCGTAGATGCAACCATCGGCGGCATGGTTGCTACCGGTCTGGCGGGCCCAAGACGCGCCTATGCAGGCAGCATCCGAGATTTTGTGCTCGGGGTGAAAATGCTCGACGGGCGCGCTGAAGTGCTGCAGTTCGGCGGGCGCGTGATCAAAAACGTGGCGGGCTTCGACGCTTCGCGCCTGATGGTCGGCGCGCTTGGCACCCTCGGTATTATTCTCGAGGTTTCGATTCGGGTCATTCCGGTCTATGAAACCGAGTTGACGCTGAGCTACGAGCATGCCAGCGCCGACGAACACATCCGCTGGATCAACGGCCTCGGTTCCAAACCTTATCCGATTTCGGCTTCGCAGTGGCAGGCCGGGCGCAGCCAACTGCGGCTCTCGGGTAGCGAGCAGGGCGTGTCGCAGGCGGCAAAACTGCTTGGCGGCGATTCGATTGAACCCGGCTGGCAGGCCTTGAAAGAGCAGCAGCTGGATTTTTTCGATCCCAAACGGCCGCTTAGCCGAATCTCGCTGCCGCCGACGAGCCCCGACCTGTTGCCCGATACAGCGCAATTGATCGAATGGGGCGGCGCGGAACGCTGGTGCTGCGGTGACATCGACGTCGTCGCCCTGCGCGAACAGGTCGCAAGCGCTGGCGGCGGCCTGTGCGCGTTTCGTGGACACGCCGCCGAGGTGCCGATATTTCACCCGCTGCCGGCGGCGATGCTGAAACTGCAGCGTAATATCAAATCGAGCTTCGATCCTGCCGGTATCTTCAATCCCGGCAAGATTTATCCCGGGCTGTAGCCCGCATATTGCATGAAGGCGGTACAAACTATAAGGATACCGGACTAATAAATTGAGAGATGAAAGATATTTTGCCAAAGTTTTCAAAATACAATTTGCACCTGAACAAAATCAGGAAAAATCTGGCTGCCAATCCTGAACGATCCCCCTTGATGCATAGTTATTACTATGCATCGGCGTGCGATCGTCCAGCCTTGTTTGCCAGATTTTCCCTGAGTTTCGTTCCCTTCATGCAATATACGGGCTAATCATGCAAACCAATTTCGCGCCAAAATTCAAGCAGGGTCCGCATGCCGAAACCGCGGAAGCGATCCTGCGCAAGTGCGTGCACTGCGGCTTCTGTAATGCAACCTGTCCGACCTACCAATTGCTGGGCGACGAGCTCGATGGCCCGCGCGGCCGCATCTACCAGATGAAGCAGTATTTCGAGGGCGCACCCGCTAACGTGGAAATGCTGAAGCACCTCGATCGTTGCCTGACCTGCCGCGCCTGTGAAACCACCTGTCCGTCGGGTGTCAACTACAGCCACCTGCTCGAAATCGGCAAGCAGGCGATCGAACGGGAACTGCCGCGACCGGCCTGGGACCGATTGCGCCGCTGGGGTATCGTACGCTTTATCAATTCGGGCTGGCTGTTCGCCCTGTCGATTCGAATCGGGCAGACGTTTGCGCCGCTGCTGCCGGGCAAGCTCAGGCAATCGGTACCACCCCGACAGCAGCCGCTTGCGCGCAGCGTGGCGCGGCATGAACGCAAGGTCCTGATGCTTGCGGGCTGTGTGCAGTCCGCGCTGACGCCGAATACCAACAACTGCGCGGTCAACCTGTTCGATCGCCTCGGAATCGAAGTCATCGAGTTACCGCAGACGCTGTGCTGCGGCGCCGCGGCCATGCATACCTCGGACGCCGACTACGGGTTGCGCCAGGTAAAACAGCTGATCGACGCCTGGTGGCCGCATATCGAGACCGGGGCCGAGGCGATTGTCGTGAGCGCGACCGGCTGCGGCGTCAGCGTCAAGGACTACGGGCGCCTGCTGGCCGAAGATGCGGCTTATGCCGACAAGGCGGCCAGGGTCAGCGCGCTCTATCGCGACCTGATCGAGATCGTCGAAGTCGAAATCGAAAGCGTCGACCTGCCGCAAAAACCGGCCACGCGCGTCGCGGTGCATACGCCCTGCACCATGCAGCATGGCCTCGGTCTCAATAACCGCGTGGAGCGATTGCTGGCGAGGCTGGGCTACGACATCTGCCGGGTCGAGGAGGCGCATCTATGCTGCGGCTCGGCCGGCACCTATTCGATGCTGCAGCCCGCCATGTCCGCGCAACTGCGTGACAACAAGATAAGAGCCCTTGGCGTGGATGCACCGGAACTGATCGCGACCGCGAATATTGGCTGCCAGCTACAGCTTGCCCAGGGCAACCAGGTGGCGGTCGTACACTGGATAGAATTGCTGTAAAAAACGCGCAAGTCCAAGAGGTTATCCGCAACAATCGGGTTAGGGCACCGGCGCTTCGTACTGTCACCAAAGTGTAGTCTCAGCACGCCATAATTTTGCCGCCGCCTTGATTGATTGATTATTGGCTTGAGGTAGGTTAGTTTAATGTGGTTCGCCCGCAGTACTTAAGGGCGAGTAAATACTAATAAAACGAGCAGATACCAATAAATTCATAGCTCTTAGAGGACACTTCCAATGAATAAACTACGATATTTGATCAGTATCGGCCTTCTGGCCGTGGCTGGCAGCGCGCTGGGTGCCAATTGCCCCGCGGTAACCGTCGCCGATATGAAAGGCGTCGGCGCCGGCAAGTACCCGCAACAATACGACAAGGCTGAGTTTGAAAAGCTCGCCAACTGTACGATGAAATTTTCGGAGAATCCGGATATCGCCAAGCTCAACGGCAAGATTCGCGCCAACCCGGAATTACCTCCAGTGGCCGAGCGCCTTCCCGAGGATGCGCTGGTAGTTGCACCCTACCACAGCATCGGTAAATACGGCGGCACCTTTGACGTCATGTCGAACGCAACCGAGGCCGGTACCTCCGACTTCCTCGCGATTCGCCACGTCAACCTGGTGCGTTACTCGGACGATCTGCAAACCATCGTGCCGAACATCGCCAGGGACTGGGAGTGGAACGACGATTACACCCAGCTGACGTTCTTCTTTCGCAAGGGCCACAAGTGGTCCGACGGTGAACCGTTTGGCGCGCGAGACGTCAAGTACTGGTACGACAATCTTTCCCTGAACCCCAAGGTCATCGAAAATCCGAAAGACTACGTGCTGGTAGCCGGGGAGCCGATGACGGTCGATGTCATCGATGCGCAGACCGTGCGTTTCAACCTGCCGGCGCCGAAGCCCGGGCTGTTGGTACACTTCGCCAACACCTTCGCACAGGCCTTCCAGCCGATGCACTTCCTCGGCCAGTGGGATCCGGAAATCAATCCGGACGCCGACAAGATGGCGCAGGCCGCCGGTTTCAAGGATGGCTACGAAGTGTTGTCAAACTACTTCGGCAACTCCGACTGGACCGATACCCCGTCGCCGATGCTGCGCAGCCCTCAAAAGGTCAAGAATCTGCCCAAGGACACCATGCCAACGCTGGAGTCGCATATTCTGATTTCGGAAAGCACGGAAGGCCGTCACCTGGTGGCAAACCCGTATTTTCACCAGGTAGATACCGCTGGTAACCAGCTGCCTTATATCAGCGAACAGGACGAGATTTACGTCAACGAAGACGAGGTTCGCCTACTTAAACTGGTCAACGCCGAGGTCGATTTCAAGGCGCAATCCTTGCAGTTGTCGACCGCGCCGCTGTTGCTGGAAAACCAGGAGAAAGGCGATTACACCGTTGAACTGCGACCCGAAGTCACCATCGCGGCCTTTGCCTTTAACATGACCCATGAAGATCCGGAAAAGCGCAAGGTTTTCAGTGACCTGCGCTTCCGCCAGGCGATGTCCGTTGCGATGAATCGCGAGGAAATAAACGAGGTCGCCTTCTTCGGCATGGGTGAAGGCAAGCAATATGTTGGTTTTACCGATTCACCCCCGTTCATCGAGGAGAAATGGAAGCAGTATTACGCCCAGTACGATCCGGCGCTTGCTAACAAGCTGCTGGATGAGATGGGTCTGAAAGACGTCGACGGTGATGGATTTCGCGATTTGTTAAATGGCGAAAAACTGGTAGTCAATATACAGTTCTCGGTGCAGGGCGCACCTGCCGCGATGGTCGAACTGATTGGACAACACTGGGCCGCGGCCGGCGTCCTGACTACGGTCAAGGAAGTCACTCCGGACGAATACCGCAGCGCGCAATCCGCCAACAAGCTCGATGTCGCCAACTGGCGTAACGGCCAGCCGCTCGCCATTGTGCTCGGCACCAACCAGATCTGGGTACCGCCGTATCACGATTATTTCTCCGTGCGCACCAATATGCTGTGGGCCGAATGGGTCGATTCGAACGGCGCCAGCGGCGTAGAACCGCCGGATTTTGCGAAGCAGATGATGGAAGACATCAACGCGTTCCAGTCCACCCCCGTGGGCACGCCCGCATCGGACAAGATCGGTGCGCGCATGGTCAAGAACCTGGTCGAGAACCTGCTGTACATCGGCACGGTTCAGGTGCCGGCTCCAATTTACCATCGCAACGTGCTGAAGAATTTCGTCACTTACAAGACGCACTCGTTCGAATACTATCGTTCCTATCCGTATCGCCCCACGCAATGGTGGCTGGACGAGTAAGACAGGTTATTTGACACTAAGCTGTTTGATAAGTAAAAAGGACTGCGGGCTATATCTGGCCCGCAGTCACAATAACAAAAAGTCCCGGCAATAATTGTCGGCTATCGTAATCTAGAGGGGACCATAAGAAACACCCATGTTTCATTTCCTTCAGTTTGCCGCGACGCGTGCCACGCTCGCAGTCATCACTCTAATCATGGTGTCCTTCATCGTGTTCAGCCTGATGGAATTGGTGCCGGGTGATTGCGCCGAGCGCTATCTAGCCTTTAAAAACACCCAGGGTAGCCAGATATCGATTGCTGATATCGAGAGCGAGCGTGTCCGGCTCGGACTGGATAAACCCTATGTGGTGCGCTGGGGCAAGTGGATCGTAAACGCCTTTCAGGGAGAGTTTGGCGACAGCTGTATTCTGCGCGTCAATATCGCGCAATTGCTGGGCGATAAATTCTGGATCAGTCTCGCCATCTGCCTGACCTCACTGTTGGTCGCTTACCTGATAGCAATTCCCGTCGGCATTATATCGGCCACTTCGAAGAGCCCGATCGTCAACAACAGCTTGCGTTTCGTCAGCTACCTGGGTCTGGCGATGCCGAATTTCCTGCTGGCCCTGATGATCATGCTGTTTTCGACGGTGATGTTTGGCGACAGCCTGACCGGCCTGTTTTCCAAGGAATATCGTGACGCCGTCTGGAACTACGATAAGGTCATGGATTTCCTCTCTCGCGCCTGGTTGCCGGTATTTATTCTCGGCTGGTCCGCGACTGCATTTGCGATACAAACGGTACGCGCGCTCATGTCCGACGAAGTCGGCAAGCTCTATGTGCTCGCCGCGTCGGCGCGCGGCGTTTCTGGTCGGCAACTGCTGTGGCGCTATCCGGCACGCCATTCACTCGGGCCGATTATCAATTCGCTCGGTTTCGATCTGAACCGTATTTTCAATGAATTGCCGATCGTCGCACTGATCCTGACGCTGACCGAAGCGGGAGCGCTGTTGATCGAGGCGCTGGCGCGTTCCAATGACCAGCAGCTGGCGGGTGCCATTATCTTCATGCTCACCGCCAGTATCGTCGGCATTAACTTTGTAACCGATATCATTCTGGCGATAACCGACCCGCGCGTGCGCCGCAGTATCCTGGGATAAGCGCGATGACTGATACCGCCACCATCGAACCAACTGACGCCAAGACAGACCAGAGCGCCAAGGAAGCCTATTTTACTGCCGGGCAGGGGCAGTTGATCTGGACCCGTTTCAAGAAGCAGCGCGCGGCCATGGTCGGTGCCGCGGTGTTGATTATTTTAGTCCTGTCGGGAATGTTTGCACCTTTCCTGACACCCTATGATCCGACCATCGCGGGTCGCAATGTGGATTATCCGAACGGCGCGCCGAATATCCCGAAATTCTGGGATGAAAACGGTTTTTCTTTCCGACCCTTTATTTATAGTTTTGAACGGACCCGCTCGATCAAAACTAATTTCCGCTGGGTGACCGAGGTCAACCGCGACGCGCGCCGTTACCTGGTACTGTTTCCCGAAGGTGATGAGTACACGCTGGCCGGTATGACCTTTAACACGCATTTGTTTGGCGTCGATAAGGGCAAGATTCACCTGTTTGGCACCGATGGAACGGGTAAAGATATCTACTCCAGGACCTTTCATTCAATCAACACGTCGCTGGCGGTCGGCACGATTGGTGTGCTCATTGCGTTTGTGCTGGCGTTAATCATCGGCGGTATTGCCGGCTATTACGGTGGCTGGATCGATTCTATCCTGCAGATGATTACCGATGCGGTGCGAACGATTCCCGCCATTCCGCTATTCATGGCCATCGCGGCATTTATCCCGGCGGAGATAAGTTCCGAAGGCCGATTTTTTATCATCTCGATCATTCTCGGCTTTATCGGCTGGCCGACATTGGCAAGGCGGGTGCGCACGCATTTGTTGACCGAGCGTAATCAGGAATATGTGCTGGCGGCACAGTTGTGCGGTGCTTCACCGAGCCATATTATCGGTCGCCATCTGCTGCCCAGTTTCACCAGTTACATCATCGTCGATTTGATCATTTCCTTCCCATACATGGTGCTTTCTGAAACGGCGCTGAGCTTTATCGGTCTGGGTTTGAAGGAACCGGTCAATTCGCTCGGCGTTATGCTGCAGAACGTGACCAAGGCAGACGTGCTGCTCAATTACCAGTGGAATTTTATCCCGGTCATCTTTTTCATCACGCTGGTGCTGGCCTTCGTGTTTGTCGGTGATGGCTTGCGTGATGCTGCCGATCCCTATGCGGATACCAAAAAATGACCAAGCCGCTGATTTCCGTAAAAGACCTGACGCTGCGCTTCAAAACCGATGAAGGCCTGGTGACGGCCGTTAATAACGTGTCTTTTGATATCGCACCAGGCGAAGTACTCGGGCTGGTGGGTGAAAGCGGTTCCGGTAAATCGGTGACCGCCAAGTCGTTGATGATGCTCAACGCCGAGAATTCGGTTTACGATGACAACAGTAGTATTACGCTGAATGTTGACGACCAGGATTTTGACGTACTGTCGCTTAGACGCCCCAAAGACCAGATGATTGTTCGCGGCGGTGCGATCTCGATGATTTTCCAGGAACCGATGGCCAGTTTCGCCCCGGCGATTACCATCGGTGATCAAATGGTCGAGCAATTGCTGATCCATTCGGATATGACAGCAGTTCAGGCCAAGGAAGTTTCGATCGAAATGCTGACCCGCGTCGGAATCCCGGTACCGGCGCAGCGCTTCGGCCAGTACGCCTTCGAGTTTTCCGGCGGCATGCGCCAGCGCGCGATGATCGCGATGGCGCTGTCGACCAAGCCTCGACTGCTGATCGCCGATGAACCGACGACCGCGCTCGATGTCACCATCCAGGCCCAGGTCATCGAATTGATGAAAGACCTGGTCGAAGAGTTCCATATGTCGATCCTTTTTATCACCCACGATCTCGGCGTCATCGCGCAAACCGCGGACCGGGTCGCGGTCATGTATCTCGGCAACCTGGTAGAAACCGGAACCGTTCGGCAAGTCATTAATTCGCCGGCTCATCCCTATACGCGTGGCCTGTTGAACTCATTGCCGAAGCTCGATGATCTCGAGGCGCCGCTGACCCCGGTGCCGGGTGATATCCCCTCGCCGCTGGATCGTCCCTCGGGCTGCGTGTTTCATACGCGCTGCGTGGAATCGAGCGCGATCGCCGAAAAATGCCGTACCGAGATACCCGGTTATACGACGGATAGCGCCAATCACCAGGTGGCCTGCCACCTGGCGACGCAAGGGGAGCAGTCATGAGTAAAGATGTGCTGATTGCGGCGCGAGACCTGTCGGTCCACTTCCCGCTGCGCGGCCTGGCTTTCGGTGAACGCCCCGTGGTGCGCGCCTGCGAGGGAATCAACATCGAACTCGAAAAAGGCAGTTTCTTTGGGCTGGTGGGAGAATCGGGCTCGGGCAAAACCACGCTCGGCCGCGCCATGTTAAAGGCGGCGCCGATCAGCCATGGCGAAATTGTTTATTCCGACTCCGAAGTCACCTATGATCTCGGCTCGCTGAAAGGGGCGGAGCTCAAGGAATATCGCAAGCGCGCGCAATTGATCTTCCAGGATCCTTACGCGGCGCTTAGCCCGCGGATGACGGTGCGCGATATCATTGCCGAACCGCTGGAAGTCATGGGCTTGACTTCGAGCCGGGATGAGACCGACGCAAGGGTGCGTGCAATCGCGGCCAAGTGTCGGCTCAATCTCGAGCATCTGCGGCGTTTTCCGCATGCGTTTTCCGGAGGCCAGCGTCAGCGTATTTCGATTGCGCGCGCACTGGTGTCAGACCCTAAATTTATTGTCGCCGACGAAAGCGTTGCCGCGCTGGACGTGTCGATCCAGGCCGACGTGCTAAACCTGTTGAATTCGATCCAGGCGGAAAGCGGCATTACCTTCCTGTTTATCAGTCATGACCTGAGCGTTATCGCGCACACCTGTGACTTCGTCGCGGTTATGTACCTTGGGCAAATCGTCGAGTCGGCGCCAACGCGCAAGCTGTTTTCCGAGACCGCTCACCCTTACACGCGGGCGTTGCTGTCGGCGATTCCCTCGCTTGATCCCGACGTTCGCGGCCATGCGCAAAAGCTCGAAGGTGAAATTCCGAGCCCGATCAATCCGCCGCCGGGATGCCGTTTTAATACGCGCTGCCCGCATGCCCAGGAACGCTGCCGCAGCGAAGTGCCCGAATGGCGCGAAATGAGCAGCGGGCACCACGTTGCCTGTCACTTCTCGGAAGAACTGAGCGCGGCCCTCGGCAGCTGATTCCCTCGACGTTATTGCCTTATTGCCGTTAGCTGCAGTATGAATATCGAGCTTGTCCATCCGGATTTTAATGAAAAGCTACAGCTGTACTTCGAGCGCTGGCGGCTGGCCACCGCCGAGGACAACGAGATTTGCGAAGCGCAACAGTGCGGACAGAAATTTGCGCGCAAGCCTGGACGCTTCTCTGCCAGCGAGTTCGCGCTGCATGCGCTGGCCAACTGGGTGCTGGACCAGGTGCTGGATACCTGAGCAGTTGTTTCTCAGGTCTTGCCTGCCGGCACCGGTCGCGGGCGTCCGTCGACGCCCAGCGCAACAAACTTGAAATTTGCCTGTGTCACCTTGACCGTATTACGCGAACGATCGCGCTGCACCCAGGCTTCGACGTGAATATCGATCGAGGTATTTCCCACGGCCTGGATTTCGGTGTAAACACAGAGGATATCGCCGATTTTGACCGGCCGGATAAAATGCATGCTGTCGAGCGCCACGGTCACGGTGCGGCACTGGGCGCGCTCGCTGGCGCAAATGCCCGCGGCGATATCCATTTGCGACAGCACCCAGCCACCGAAAATATCCCCGGCCGGGTTGGAGTCGGCAGGCATCGCGATAGTGCGGATGGTGAGTTCACCTCGAGGTTTTTCAGACATGCGTCATTGCCGTTAAAGAGTTGCAGGATCCGGCAATCATAGGAAGACCGTGATTGACAGTCAAAGGCTATCCGCCGATTGATAGCCGGCTTTTTCTCTACCTGTGCATGACTTCATACTATAATTCTTCCATCTATCCGGTTAGCGATTGGTAGCAAAGATCTGACCTGCGCGATTAGATTTTTGATTAATAATTGTGAATGCAAGGCGGATAAAACCACGACCCTGGATAATCTAGTGGATATAGATTTTAAACAGATAAACGAAATGCAGCCTCGCGAGCCGAGGAAGCTTCCATCTATGCCATCTGCAGCGCAATGACCGTCAAGTCGATATCCGTTATCAAAAGCGGCACCTCGAATCTTGTAAGGTAGGGGTCAATGGATCCCTACGATATTCTCGGCGTCCCGCAGAACGCAACCCAGGAAGAGATAAAAATAGCCTACCGCAGGGAAGCCATGAAGTGGCACCCGGATAGATGCAATAACTCATCCGTAGCGAAGGAACGATTTCACCAGGCAGCGGAAGCCTACAAAATCCTGTCCGAAAAAAAAGCCACAGCCGGCGATGGCGGCTTTGGCGCGAGACCGTCCGCAGCGCATCGGGACCAACGATCGAAGCCCGGAAAATCCGAGCGCCACGGGGATTCGCATTATTCCGCAGGCGCTTCGGAGGACAAATTCGCCGACTCGGTATTCTGGGATGTAATGCTCGATTATGCGATCAAACTTGCGCAAACTGGATTGAGCGAACAGGAAATTTCGATCAACATTTCTAAAAACGGCTGTCCCGAGAGGCTGGCGGCAGTCATAGCGGACAAGGCGTTTAATATTCATGCTCACTATGCGTCGAATTCGGCCAGGCAACGCAAGCACGGAGCGGATAAG
Organism: uncultured Gammaproteobacteria bacterium; assembly: GCA_947259305.1. Classification (GTDB taxonomy): domain Bacteria; phylum Pseudomonadota; class Gammaproteobacteria. Next base: position 43,070 of record CAMYML010000001.1, read on the forward strand.
TCCACGTTTAACCAGGAAAGACTCGAAACTGAATTACTCAGAGCCTTTCTCGGTCAGCGAAACCTGGTCTGGAGCCCGAGAGATACCATTGAATACTACCTGGTGGTTTGCCAGGAATTCAGGCAGTCCGCAAAATTAAACCCCTTATCCTGGATAAACACGAACCGGCGTTTGATGAGAATTCTAAATTTCTCGATTATTTTGTTCGCCGTGATTATCCTGGCGATCAATTTTTATCCAGGGCCATCAAAATACAGACTTTTACCCGATATCGCCATGCTGCAGCTGCCGTTTGCGGTGCTTCCCCTGATGTTTGCCTGGACGATATACCGCAAGCTCTGGAGCTTTACGCTTATTCTCTGGGTTGCATATCTGGGCACGATTGCCTTTTTTAATTCCTATATGCCGCCCGCGCTAAACGATGACCTGACATCTGTATTGCCAATCGCGGCTATTTGTTTCGCACCCTTTTTATTTATTGCGCTGTTTGGCAATTATTTCTACTACCGCAAAGCACAAAATATGATCCGCTCGGCGGATCGCCTGTTTGCAGAACATCTGGATAAAATTGTCTGGATTAAAAACAGGGCGGGCACATCCAGCATGGCGGCGTTCATGTTTTTGCTTGTTTTCTATGCTTCGCTGATCTATCTCGTGCCCCGCAACGCCGAATTTTCAAATGCATACAGTTTTGGCTTGCCAGGCATGGATATCGTAAAAGATGACGCCGAAACCAAAAAAATAAAACTTCGACTAGAAGAAGCAAACCAGTTTTTTGAGATTGCCGAAGCAAACTTCAATAACTCACCACCCGATTATATGCAGGCCGAAATGGCATATAGCACCGCCGCGGACAACGGGTCCTTGCTGGCAGCTTACAAGCTGGGCTATATGTATTATGTCGGCGCAGGAGTCAGGCAGGATGATGTGTTGGCTTTCGAATATTTTGCACAGGCTACCAGGGCGCCACTGGCTTTCCAGCCGCACAGCTTGCAGCTAACGACGAAATTTTTAGCCGAATCCTACAACAGCCTGGGCATCATGCTGCAAGGCGGATATGGCACCAGAAAAAATCTGAAAAAAGCCTATGAAATGTATAGTCGAGGTGCAGAATTTGGCTCCAGGGATGCGGAGCTTAATCTAAAAACGGTATATAAATCTGTTGCCGCTACCGGACGCAGGCGCCTGGCGAGTCCCATCTACGAATAAATCCTGTTCGCCCGCGTAGAAAGTAAAAACTCCAGTTTTACTGTTACACCCTGTCGAAAAATAAACCAGGTCAAGACTGGAATTCGAATTCCTGATCCAGTGGGAATATCGGGCGCGCGACATTGTGGTAAGTCAATCGCTCATAACGGGGAGTGCAGAGTGCGCCACTGTCGCAGACGATAACCTGGTCGGCGATCGGCTCGAAATCAGCCCGAAAATGCTGCATCGATTTCAGCACGACGACGCGCTTCGAGGCCGGATCGATGCCGAAGCACCTGAACTGTTGCAGGTCGAGCAGCTGCTGGGCCAGGCTGGTTACCAGGATTTCGATGCCGTCGACGCGTACCACCGCGGTCGGACCGAAACAGCGCCGTAAGCCACCGATCATTGCGCCACCTCCGATATAATGCCCGTCGCTTAAGGTTATCAGTTCCACCCGCAGATCGAGCGGGCCTCCGCCACGGTCGGGATCTACCTTGCCGCCGAGCTTAATCCCGACCCGGTCTCCTGGTTGGTGCAGGCAAAGCTGCTTTACGGTTTCAGCATCGACCATCGGGCCGAAACAGGCGTCGGAAACCCGGGCCCGAAGCAGCGCGCTCAACAGGTTGGTGGCATCGCCGTATGCGCCTGCACCCGGATTATCCGCGTAGTCGGCGATTACCAGCGGCCCGTTGGCGCTGTGGAACTTCGCCGCGATCGCCGCGGCCTTATCTACCTCCAGATAGTCATTCAATACCTCGTGGCGATGCTTCCAGATGTCGCCGGCTATGCCTTTGGCAAAATCAATATGCGGATTCATGTCGCCCGTCGCGGTTACCACGACGCTGGCCCCCGCCTGCCTGATGTCGGCGCTGGGGAAGCCGGCGTTGATGCTGACGGCACAGGTGTCGTCGCGCTGTTCCCAGTCCCTGGCGGCGCGGATCCACTCGATCATCGGGCCGCTATCCGTGCGCCCGCCGTTGGCTTCTTCGAGCATCGGGCAACTTACGCGGATGCTGCGCGGGCTGATTTCCCGGTTAAGGCTACGCTGTAGTATTTCACCGGCATGTCGCGCGGTTTCGCGCATATCGATATGCGGGTAGGTTTTGTAAGATACGATAATATCGGCCAGTTCGCACATTGTCGTGCTGACATTGGCATGCAGATCGAGGGTTATGGCAATGGGTATGTCATCTCCCGTCAGCGCGCGTAAACGCTGCAGCAGTTCGCCCTCGCCATCATCGCAAAAGTCCGTGACCATGGCGCCATGCAATCCGAGCAATATGCCGTCAAACTGTGCGCTCGCGACCGCGGCAACGATGGTATTGGCCAGCCAGTCGAAGGCTGCGGAAGTTACCTTGCCACCGGGACCGGCACCCGCGCTGAGGACGTGCTCGATCCGCCAGCCGTACTTCCTGCCGATATCCAGAAAACCGGCCAGTTCGGTATTATGTTCGCCCCGCTCCAAGATGGCTTCTGCTCCGCCGAGCACAAAGCAATCCTTGAAGGCCCGTTCGTCGGTCGCGATACGACTGAAGGTGTTGGTTTCGTGTTTGAATTCCGCGCTGAGTATTCGATAGCTCATTTAGCTCACGGCGCAAAGCCCGCTGCGCGTTAGCGCTTCGGGCCAGAGTTTTTTCCAGCTGTGGCCGCCGGGGCCGGTAATGGCCCGGCTTTGGTCCAGCAGGCTGATGATACCCGGTTGATGGGTTGCGGGCCGGCTAAACATTTTTTTCCTCGTCATACCAGAGGTAAAACTCGAGCTCTTCGAACAGCTCCAGTTCATCCTCGCTGGCGATCACGGCAAGTTCGTCGGCGGTCATTTGCGGCAATTCAGCCGGGTTATCGCTGCGACTCACCAGGATACCGATCAAGACCACTAGCAGGCAGGAAAACGCCGTTGCCGGGACCCAGCGCGGAATCGCGCCGCGCGTTTCCTGCTCCAGCGCAGCCATGCGCGCCGTCTTCAAGGCCTTGCTGGTATCCGGGTCCAGGGTCTGGCGATCGAATGCCTGTTTGAACTCTTTTTGAAGTTGCTGATCTTTATCCATCTTCTTCTCCCAATATACGGCGCAGCTGTTGCGTCGCGCGTGCATAGTGTGTTTTGACGCTGCTTTCCGAAATCGAAAGCGCAAACGCGGTTTCGCGGGTGCTGAATTCCTGCCAGGCGCGCAGCAGAAAGGTTTGCTGCTGGCGTAATGGCAGCTGGTCCAGGGCCATGATCACGCGTTTCAGCTCGTCGTCGAGCTGGACCTGGTCCTCGGCCGATGCGGCGAAGTTTTCCGTTTCGGTCGCGCTGGCCTGCCACGGCATCAGGCCGGTGAGCACCTGGCGAAACTTTTGCTTTCTGAACCAGTCCCTGATCGAATTTTGCAGGATCCGATAGAACAACGGACCCCACTCGTCCGCATCGCGGTGCCGATACTTTTGCACCAGTTTCAGCATGCTGTCCTGCACCAGCTCGAGCGCGTCATGGTGGTTGTGGGTCAACGCCATCGCCATTAAATATGCCTTTTGCTCCGAGTCGCGAAAAAATAAATCCAGGGCCTGTCTGATTGGCTGATCCACGGGGCTACAGCATCCATCGCAGGCCCAGCGTCAAACCGACGCTGTCGTCCAGCGGCAGGGCTGTGGCGGCTGCAAGCAAATAACCAAAACGCTGGCTGGCCCAATGCTGCCAGCTCAGCATAAGCGTTTCGTCATAACTCTCGTCAATCGCGGATTGTGCCTGTGAAATCTGCAGCGAGTAGTCATTGTCGTAATCGGCATGACCCAGCAGCAATGAAGCATTCTGCGATATCAGCAACGAACTCTGCGCCAGCGTCGACGACTTGACGATAAAGCGGGCAAAAACGCTGCGGTTCAAGGCGCGCAAATCTTTTTCGTAGTCGTAACGCAGGTAATTCACCTGCCAGTACCAGGGATCGCCCTGCCAGCCAAGCGATACGCCGAATCCCGAAACATCGGTGGCGTAGCTATCCGGCACGAAACTGTCGAAAAAGTCTGAATCGATAGCGCGCGTGAAAAAAAGCGTTTCGCCTTCCTCGAGCTGTACCCGGAAATTCCATTCGCCCTGGTCCAGCGCCAGCGCGAGCCCCAGGGTTTCCTTTTCCAGCTCGCCCTCGTTGCCCTCGAAAAAATACTGAACTTCGATGTCGAGCAGTTGTGACAGCTGAAACCATAGCGTGGTTACCAGGGTCAGGCTGTCAAATTCCTGGTCCAGGTCGCTGAGCTCGGTCTCGCCGTAGTAGCCGTAATATCCCATCCGCTCTCCGAGCGGCAGGCTCAGCAACAGGGCCCGGCTCGAATCCTCGACTTCGTCCTCGCCCAGGTCGATGCCGACCAGGATTGGTTGTTCGTCCTCGAGGCCAATCCATTCCTCGGCGCCGAGACAGGGTACGGGTGACAGCGCAAAAACAAGAAGCATGATGTTCAGCCGGCTCATGAATCATGATTTCGCTTGTCTCTGTGTCGCTGCAGCCAGCGTTTGCGCTGCGCCGGTGTCATTCGTTGCCAACGCTCGCGGTATTGCCTGCGCTGGTCAGCCGGCAGGCTGCGGAAGCGTTTAAAGGCCTTACGCACCCTGGCCTTTTGTTCCGGCGTCAGGTTCTGGAACTTCTTGAAGCGCTCCTTGATCGCATCCCTTTGTTGCTGGCTGAGCTGCTGCCAGCGTTTGAAACGTTGTCTCATCTGCGTGCGCTGCGCCGGCGTCATGTCCTTCCAGCGCTCGGCGCCGCGTAACATCCGGGCGCGTTTATCCTGGTCGAGTTCCGACCAGCGTGCTTCGAAGGGCTTCAGAATTCGCTGCTGTTCCTGGCTGAGTTCGTCCCAGGATTGCGCCGCGACAGACAAGGGGAATGCCAGCGTCGCCAGCAGCAACAATCCCGGAATCAGCTTCTCAGCAAAGCAGGTTAGACTTCTCATTCGCTGTTTACCTCATTTTTTGGCGCGACGTCTTTAAGCGCATGATGCTCGAGCAGTTGCCAGGTTTGTTCATCGATCGGTTCGAGGTCGCCCAGAAATTCGAGCATTGCCGCGGAGGGTAAATCCTGGTCTGGCGCGGCCTGATGCGCATCCGCCTGCGCCATCGTCGGCCAGGCCAGGGCCATCACCAGGATTATTCCCGTTCGCACAAACAATTCCCCCATAGCAGGATGGGGGAATTGTAACAAGCTGCCATAATCATGCACCGGGTTAATCTTACTCCGTTATGCGGGTGACCAGCTGGCGCGCCGACAACAGCAGGTTGATCGCGCTGTAGTGGCCCTTGGCGATGACGAACACCACCTGGTAACCGTCGGCGAGTCTGCGCTTGAGTGCTGCCTGGTAGGCGTTCCAGCTCAGGTACACGTGAACCCTGCGTCCCTGGCTAATGGCGTATAAGCCGAGATCGGCGCCCGGCACGATAAATGGCACTTCGGGCAGGGTTGCGATGTCGGTGATTACGCCCGCCTGTTTCAAATGATGCCGGCCTGTGGCCGAACTCAGGTCGAGGCGCATGCCGGATTCGTCGAGGCTGACCACGGCGGTCGGGCTGCCCGCGGCGCCGTAGGAGATTAACATTTTGCTCGGCAATTCGCTCAGGTCGGCGATGGTTTTGGCGGTGAAATCGAGTGGCGCGCTGCCGAACGGGGTGGGGAAGCCTTTTACCCTGACCGGTTCGAACAGCGCCAGGCTGTTCAGGCTCAACGGACCGCTGTCGATCTGGTAATGATCCGGGTCTGCGTCTTCTCCCGGGCCGCTGCCGGTGCCGGCGAAATTGTAACGCTCGACCATGCGGCGGTTGACGTGCTGCAGATCGACTTCGAGCGGCGATACCGATGCCACCAGGCCAGAGACCTGGCTATAGCGCATGCGCAGCAGTTCGCCTTCGGCGTTGAGCGTATCGCCAGTATCGTTGAGATGACCGAGCACGGTAACCTTCTGGCCGACGCTAATCGCGGCAATCGTATGACCGTTGCCGGTATCACCCTGTTTGGTGACCCTGGTATTTTCATCGATCAACACTTCGATCTCGTCGTTGAAACTGAAATGCCCGTCATCGAATTCGACGGTCGCACCCAAAACGGTGAGGCTGTTGCCTGAGCGCGCGATAACGCTGCCTTTGACGACATCCTTGTCACCCCAGGGCACGCTGCTGCCGGCCAGTACCTGCTGCGCGAGGAAACGTCGGTCGCCGTAATTAACCGTGCCCAGCGCCACCAGCGGCGTCAGGCCGGATTGACGCGCGAGCGCCTCGAGACCCTCGCTCTGGGCGTAAGCGACACCGTCGATCTCGAACACGGTTTCGGCGTTGGTGGACGCGGTAATCCTGCCGAAATCCCGATGCCGGATGCGAAACGGGCGCAGCTTGATATTAAAGGTTTCGCGTTCCAGGTTAACGCCCGCCAGCAGACCGCGCAGGCGGCGGGTTTTTTCGTCTTCGATGCTGGTGTTGGCGAGCAGGATCGGATTGACCATGACGTTGGCGCTATTGCCATTGATGACGACTTCGTTAGATGCCTCGAGGTCGAAATCGAGGATCAGCGCCGCCGGCTGCCCGGCTTTGATGTGAAATCCGCTGTGCGCATTGACCACGACTTCGAGCGTGACGCTTCCCAGCGGATTACCCATTTCATCTTTCGGGTAACCCGGAATCGAATTCCCGTTTTCATCCTCTACGGTAATTTCGGCATTGCTGAAATCGAGTGCGATTTCCGCCTTGTCGTAACTGCCGACCGGCACCGTCGCGGTGGACAGAAATTCGGTGACTTCGACGTAGCGGGAAAAGTCCAGGCGCGCGCTGTTCGGCAGCGTCTCGATTATCGCTCCGTTCGACCTGTACAGCTTGATGCTGTCGACATCGATGGTGTACTGGTTGAAATCACCCTCGGCATCGGTCAGCGAGATGGTCAGTTCGCTGGTTTCTTCGGCGCTGTCGCTGCTGTCGGAACCGCAGGCGGCGAGCGCAACTGCGGCGAAGCTGATAAGCAGGATCCAGATAGTCTGCCTGATAGTGGTTAAGGTCATGGTTAATCCCCGTTTTTCGGTTATCGTTACCCTTAATAACGCGTGACCTCGAATTCGGTTGACAGGTCTGGCAAAAAATTTTCCGGTAGCAGCCTGCTGATCATTTGTGGTGTATATCTTTTACTGTTGTTGTTTGACTTTCCGGGCAGCGGCATCAGGCTGCTCGACGTACGCGATTGCGCCTTACTGGCGTTAACCTCGATCGCATCGCTGGCGCTGGCGCAATTTCTGTGGATTCGTGGCGCCACCGGGCTGGGTATCCTGCTGGTCTCGTTGCATATGAACGCGCTGCCTTTTTACGTCATGCTGATCGTGGTGTTGATGCTCGATGCGAGCTGGAGCTGGTGGCCGGCGCCGTGCTGGTCGCCGCTGGCGTCATGCTGGCGCAATCGGTGGCGCGCAGCGCCTGACTAGCGTGCGGCTGGAGCTATTCGTCCTCTTCGGCCAGCAGCGATAAATCGCGCGCGGCGTCGCGTAACAGTGGAATATACCTTTCGCTGTCCTCGGTCTTGATGCGGGAAACCGGCGCCTGGATCGCCAGTGAGCTGTAAAATCTTCCCTGCTTATCCTCGATCGGTACCGCGATCGCGATAATGTCGTCGTACAACTCCTCGTTGTCGATCGAGACTTGCCGTTTTTCGATGTTGTCGAGTTCCTCGAGCAGGGCATCGGGGTCGGTAATCGTATTCTTGGCGTGGCGCTCGAGTTGCAGTTTGTTTATTACCGCGCGACGTTTGGTTTTGGGCAGCGTGCTCAGGTAAAGTTTACCGCTGGCGGTACAGTACAGCGGTACGCGCATGCCGATCGGAAACTGCAGCCGCAGCGGCGCCGAAGTCTCAACGCGATCGGAATAGGCCATGTAAAGCCCGTCGGCGTAGGCGATGTTGCAGGTTTCACCGACTTTTTCCGAGAGCGCGGTCAGGATGGCGTGGCGCGTGGCGCGCAACCTCGAATTTGCCATTACGCCGACCGCGACGTCATGCAGGCGATTGCCGGGCACGTAACTCTTGCCGTTGATTTTCTTTAGCAGGTAACCGCGCGCTTCCAGCTCCGCGCACAAACGATGGGCGGTTGCCTTCGGCAGGTGCAAAATCTCGTTGATTTCGGTTGCGCTGATCGGTTTCGGCGAAGCCGCAACCGCATCGAGTATATCCAGCACACGCTGGATGGTTGAACCGCGTTCGCGTCTCATCGGGGTGCGGCGGGATTGATCTGGTTCATCGATGGAAGCGATTAGAGCACCTTCTTTTGCGAATTAACTGTTTACTTTATATCAATATTTAATTGAAAACGAGAAAAATAATTCCGTTTTAGCAATTTGTCGTGTATTTTTTACGTACTCCTTCCAGTTGAGGCAACTTGTGGAAAGTTTCGATTACATCGTCGTCGGTGCCGGTTCGGCCGATTGCGGAGCATTTTATCCAGGCCGCAACCGAGATCGGTATCCCTTATAACGAGGGCTGCAACGGTGCCCGCCAGGAAGGTGTCGGTTACTTTCAGCAAACGGTTTACCGGGGATTTCGCTGGAGCACCGCAAAAAGCTTTTTACGCCCGGCGAAAAACCGGCCCAACCTCAAAGTGCTGACACGCGCGCAGGCTCAACATAGAATGGGATTATGCGCAGTCAGTAGACTGTCCGTATCACCGCATAATCAATTTTATGTGTGAGTTGATCAGGGCCTTTGCTGCGCTTTCTTGGTATTTGATCGCTTTTGCTAATTTGCTAGCCAGAAATCAAGCTACTCCAC
>CAMYML010000002.1 GCA_947259305.1 uncultured Gammaproteobacteria bacterium
CACGGCGATGCTGAAGGTATTACCCGCGCCAACGGTGCCGGTGTAAGTGTTGCCGTTGACATCAAGGCTCACGCTGTCGCCCGGAGTAGCGTCGCCACCGACGGTGCCGGTGACGGTGACAGAGCCACTGGCCTCAGCCGCATTGACGATATCATCAGCTGTAATCGCGTCAACCGCGATCGTTGCGCTTGCGGTCAGGTCGACACCGTGCGTCGACGTGGTGCTGGCGCTGAACGGATTGCCGGCGCCGTCGTTGCCGCTGACACTAGCGTCCAACGTGGTATCGGCGGCGAGATCGCCGCCAGGTACCGAGATACTGAAAACATTACCCGCGCCCACAGTGCCGGTGTAAGTATTACCGTTGACATCGAGGCTGATGCTATCACCAGGCGCGGCATCGCCGCCCACGGTGCCAGTCACATTGATCGAAGCTGCTGCTTCGGCGGCGTTGACGATGTCGTCCGCGGTGATATCGTCCACGTTGATAGTGGCGGCAGCGCCCAGCGAAACGCTATGCGTCGAAGTGGTCGTCGCACTGAACGGATTACCAGCCGTATCGGTACCAACAACCGTGGCATCCAGGGTCGTGTCGGCGACAAGGTCGCTACCGGCAACTGCGATGCTGAATACGTTGCCTGCGCCCACGGTACCGGTATAGGTATTGCCATTGACATCGAGGCTGATGCTGTCACCAGGAGACGCATCACCCCCAACGTTACCGGTGACATTGATCGAACCAGCGGCTTCTGCTGCATTGACGATATCATCGGCGGTAATCGGATTGACTGCAATTGTCGCACTCGCAAACAGGTCGACCGTATGGGTCGAGGTAAATGTCGCGGTGAAAGGGTTGCCCGCAGTATCACTGCCGACAACAGTGGCGTCGAGCGTGGTATTTGCCGCCAGATCACTGCCGGGTACGGCAATGCTGAAGGTATTACCCGCGCCGACAGTACCGGTGTAAGTGTTACCGTTGACGTCCAGGCTGACGCTGTCACCTGGTGAGGCGTCGCCACCGACGGTACCGGTGACGGTGACAGAGCCACCGGCCTCGGCCGCGTTGACGACGTCGTCAGCCGTAATCGCGTCAACCGCGATCGTTGCGCTTGCAGTCAGATCGACGGTATGGGTTGAGGTCGTAGACGCAGTGAAAGGGTTGCCTGCAACATCACTGCCGACAACGCTGGCGTCGAGCGTGGTATCGGCGGCGAGATCGCTGCCGGGTACCGCGATGCTGAAAGTATTGCCTGCACCAACGCTGCCGGTGTAAGTGTTGCCGTTGACATCGAGACTAACGCTATCGCCAGGAGTGGCGTCGCCACCGACAGTGCCGGTGACGGTAACCGAGCCGCCGGCTTCAGCGACATTGACGACGTCGTCAGCCGTAATCGGGTCAACGGAGATGGTCGCACTCGCAGCCAGATCGACGGTATGGGTCGAGGTCGTAGTCGCAGTGAACGGGTTGCCTGCAGTATCACTGCCGACCACGCTGGCGTCGAGCGTGGTATCGGCGGCCAGGTCGCTACCGGGAACTGCAATCGAGAATACATTGCCGGCACCAACGGTACCGGTATGCGTATTACCGTTGATCTCGAGGTTCACGCTATCGCCCGGAGCGGCGTCGCCGCCGACGCTACCGGTGACGTTGATTGAGCCACCGGCTTCGGCGGCATTGAGCACGTCATCGGCGGTGATATTGTCGACGCTGATGGTCGCGCTCGCCGAGATATCGACGCTGTGGGTCGACGTGGTGGTGGCGCTGAACGGATTTCCCGCGACGTCGCTGCCGGTGACGCTGGCAATGAGAGTCGTGTCCGCAGCCAGATCACTGCCGGGGACTGCAATAATGAATAGATTGCCTGCGCCCACTGTACCGGTATAGGTATTACCGTTGAGGTCCAGGCTGATGCCGTCGCCCGGGGTGGCATCGCCGCCCACGGAACCGGTGACATTGACTGACCCGCCGGCTTCGGCGGCATTGATCACGTCATCGGCGGTAATATTGTCGACACTGATGGTCGCACTTGCCGAGGTATCGACCGTATGCGTCGAAGTCGTGGTGGCGCTGAACGGATTGCCGGCGACATCGAAGCCGATGACGGTCGCATCGAAGCTGGTATCGGCGGCGAGATCGGCGCCGGTTACCGCGACCGAGAAGGTATTACCTGCGACCACGGTGCCGGAGTAGGTGTTGCCGTTAATATCAAAGCTGACAATATCTCCAGGCGTGGCGTCGCCACCGACGGAGCCGGTGACATTGATTGAAACGCCGACCTCGGCCGCATTGATGACATCGTCGGCGGTAATCGGGTCGACTGAAATCGTCGCATTGGCAACCAGATCGACGCTGTGGGTCGACGTGGTGGTGGCGCTGAACGGATTACCGGCGCCGTCGAAACCGATGACGCTGGCGTCGAAGCTGGTATCGGCGGCGAGATCGGCGCCGGCTACCGCGATGGAGAAAGTGTTGCCCGCAACCACGGTGCCGGTGTAGCTGTTGCCATTGATATCGAAACTGACGCTGTCGCCGGGAGCGGCGTCGCCACCGACGTCACCGGTAACGTCGATCGTAGCGCCCGATTCGCTCGCGCTGATGACATCGTCGGCGGTGATCGGGTCGACGCTGATGGTTGCGCCCGCCGTGGTGTCGACGCTGTGGAGCGAGGTGGTAACGGCGGTAAACGGATTGCCGGCGCTATCACTGCCGGTAACGGTCGCATCGAGCGTAGTATCGGCCGCCAGATCTCCGCCTGGAACCGAGATACTGAAGGTATTCCCTGCAGCCACGGTGCCGGTGTAAGTGTTGCCGTTGACATCGAGATTGATGCTGTCGCCTACGGCGGCGTCGCCACCGACCGAACCCGTGACAGTAATCGAAGCGCCCGATTCGGCGGCGTTGACAATATCGTCGGCGGTGATCGGATCCACGGCAATTGTCGCGGCCGCGGAGAGATCGACGCTATGCGAAGACGTCGTGGTAGCGCTGAACGGATTGCCGGCACCGTCGATTCCATTGACGCTGGCGTCGAATTCGGTGTCTGCGGCGAGATCGGCGCCGCTCACGGCAATGCTGAAAGTATTACCGGGATCAACCACGCCTGTGTAGGTAATGCCGTTGATATCGAAGCTGACGCTATCGCCGGGAGCCGCGGCGCCCGTGACTGAACCCGTAACATTAACGCTGCCGGCGGCTTCGGCCGCATTGACGATGTCATCGGGCGATATGTTATCCACGACGATGCTGGCGCTTGATCCCAGCGCTACGCTGTGGCTGGATGTCGTGGTCGCGCTGAACGGATTACCGGCGCCATCGGTTCCGCTGACGGTGGCGTCGAAAGATGTATCGGCGGCCAGGTCGGCGCCGTCTACGGCGATACTGAAAGTGTTGGCGGGATCGACCACAGCCGCATAAGTGGTGCCATTGATATCGAAACTGACGCTATCGCCAGGGTTGGCGTCGCCACCGACCGAACCGGTGACGTTGATGCTGGTCGCAGCCTCGGCGGCGTTGATTATGTCGTCGGCAGTGATGTTATCGACGCTGATGGTGGCGCTGGCGACGGTATCCACGGTATGAGTGGAGGTGGTGGTCGCGCTGAACGGATTACCCGCGACGTCGCTGCCGCTTACCGTGGCATCGACGGTGGTGTCATTGGCCAGGTCCGTGCCGGGAACCGAAATCGTAAAGCTGTTGCCCGCGGTCACGCTGCCGGTATAGGTGCTGCCATTGACAACAAGACTAACCGTGTCGCCCACTGACGCGTCGCCACCGACTGAACCGGTGACATCGATTGATCCACCGGCTTCGGCGGCATTGACAATATCGTCAGCGGTAATCGGGTCGATGGTAATGGTCGCAGCGGCTGCCAGGTCGACGCTGTGAGTCGAGGTCGTGGTCGCGCTAAACGGATTACCGGCGGCATCGCTGCCGCTGACGCTGGCGACGAAGCTGGTATCGGCCGCGAGATCCGCTCCGGATACCGCGATCGAAAACAGGTTACCCGCGACAACAGTGCCGGAGTAGGTGGTGCCGTTGATATCGAGACTGACGCTATCACCCGCTGCGGCATCGCCGCCGACATCACCGGTAACATTGACAGAGCCGCCCGATTCAGTAGCGTTGACGACATCGTCAGCGGTGATTGGATCGACAGAAATCGTGGCGATCGCCGCAACATCGACGCTATGCGTGGAGGTCGTGGTCGCGCTGAACGGATTGCCGGCTACGTCGCTGCCGCTGACGCTTATGTCGAAGCTGGTATCGGCCGCGAGATCCGCGCCGGAGACCGCAATTGAATAGGTGTTAGCTGCCGTAACCGTGCCGCTATAGGTGGTGCCATTCAGGTCGAAGCTGATGCTGTCCCCGGGGGCGGCGTCGCCACCGACCGAACCGGTGACGTTGACTGTAGCGCCCGCCTCGACCGCGTTGATGACGGCATCGGCGGTAATCGGATCTACCGAGATGCTGGCGCTCGCAGTCAGGTCGACGCTATGGGTCGAGGTCGTGGTTGCGCTGAATGGATTGCCGGCGTTATCACTGCCCGAAACGGTCGCATCGAGCGTGGTATCGGCAGTAAGGTCGCTGCCAGGAACCGCAATCGAGAAACTGTTGCCGGCGCCAACCGTGCCGCTATAGCTGTTGCCGTTGATCATGAGACTGACGCTATCGCCCGCTGCCGCATCACCACCGACACTGCCGGTGACATTGATCGAGGCTGTCATTTCCGCGGCGTTGATGACGTCATCGGCGGTAATCGGATCTACCGAGATGCTGGCGCTCGCAGTCAGGTCGACGCTATGGGTCGAGGTCGTGGTCGCGCTGAACGGATTGCCGGCGTTATCACTACCGCTGACGCTGGCATCGAAGCTGGTGTCAGCGGCGAGATCCGCACCGGAGACTGAAATCGAGAAAGTGTTACCCGCGCTCACGGTACCGGAGTAGGTAGTGCCGTTGATATCGAAGCTGACGCTATCACCCGGGGCGGCATCGCCTCCGACCGTGCCGGTGACGTTGATCGAGCCGCCGGCTTCGCTCGCATTGATAATATCGTCGGCGGTAATGGGGTCGAGCGCGATTGTTGCCATGGCGCTGGTGTCGACGCTATGGGTCGAGGTCGAGGTTGCGCTGAACGGATTGCCGGCGCTGTCATTGCCCGCAACCGTCGCATCGAGCGTGGTATCGGCCGCGAGATCGCTGCCAGGAACTGCAATCGAAAAAACATTCCCGGCAACAACGGTGCCGGTATAAGTGTTGCCATTGATATCGAAGCTGACGCTATCACCCGGGGCGGCATCGCCTCCGACCGTGCCGGTGACGTTGATCGAGCCGCCGGCCTCGGCCGCGTTGACGATATCGTCGGCGGTAACCGGATCGACGGAGATAGTCGCGCTGGCGACGGTATCGACGCCGTGGGTCGAGGTTGTCGTCGCACTAAAGGGATTACCGGCGCTATCGATGCCGGAGACGTTCGCCACCAGGGTGGTGTCGGCGGCCAGATCGGCCCCGGGCACCGCTATCGAAAAGCTGTTGCCCGCGCCGACGCTGCCGTTATAAGTGTTACCGTTAATATCGAGGCTGACGCCGTCACCCGCGGAGGCGTCGCCGCCGACGCTGCCGGTTACGTTGATCACAATGCTCGATTCGGCAGCATTCACCAGGTCGTCGGCGGTAATGTCATCTACTGAGATAGTGGCCACCGGAGCGGGGCCCGACGGGGGGGTGGCCGTTGCCGACGAATCCGCTGTAGATGATTGGGCTGCAGCCAGCAGTTCGTCATCGCCGAAAAGCGGTTGGTCATCGGCGGCACCGGCGTCGAATCCGAGGGGCGTGCCCTGGGTATCGACAATACCCTGGTCGCCGTCACGCGAATAAACGGGAGCCTGATGCAGCGCATCACCTGCATCTCCGGCGGCGCCGGCCGCTGTCGCTTCCAGTTCGGCCAGGTCAATACCCTCGACTATGAGGCTCTGCAGTTCCGCCAGTTGGTCGGCACGCGCGTCGGGATAGGCGCCGAGGTCGGCAAAAACCGATTCATCGAGCAGTATCTCGGTGTTTTCACCCAGCTGCAGTTTCTGGCCATCGTAGAACTCGAGCACGATACTGGTGCCGAGGCCGGTAGTAAGGATATCGCCCTCGTTGATCTTGTCGCCGATACTCAAGACCCGGATTACGCCATCAACGCTGCGAACCTGTGCGTCACCGACCAAATCAGCGACATAACCAATACTTTTAGTAGCCATATTTCTGCAGAAAATGAGAATGAGCAGTATATATAGGCGAGGTTTCAGGCTTTCGTGTCATACGAAAGTCGTAGACTGGCGCGGTATTTGTGCCAGATTGAGAGCCAGGTCACATGGCTGGGGCCAAAATGCAGCTGAAGACTTAGCCCTGCTTCAGGTATAGCACCAGGCCGACGCGGTCTCTAAGCTCGAGTTTCCTGAAAATATTGCTTAGATGGGTCTTTACGGTAGGTTCGGAAATTTCGCACAAATCGGCAATTTGACGATTTGATTTGCCATCGGCGACGGCCAGCGCGATTTCCTTTTCGCGCCCGGTTAACATCTCCAGCGGTTTTTCCGCGGGCGCTGGTTTCACGGCCTGCTGCGCCAGTTTGAAGGTTTCGTCCAGCATCTGCGGTGGAAACCAGCTTTGTCCCTGGCCCAGCAGTTGCAACAACTGGTTGTAATGCAGCGCTGCCATGTGGCTGTTGCAATAGGCCTTGGCGCCAAGCCGCACGCATTCGAGCATTTCGCGGATATCGGGTAAATCCGAGCAGACCCCGACCGGGATCGGCTTGCCGGATACATGTCTTAACAGCCATTCATAGCAATCGAGTTCCATACCCGAAATATGCAACAGGTATTGCTGCTCCGGATCGTTGGTCGGGGCTTGCAGCTGTGCACTAAATTCAATCTCGGCTTCCAGATGATGGTCCAGAAACTTTACAAATGAACTCGATATTGAGTAAACGATCAATTTCATTAACGTTCTCTTAACGCCTTGTCTATCCCGCGATGCACCGGTTCAGTCAGGTAAGACAGAATCGTTTTCTTGTCAGTGATGATGTCCGCCTCGGCGGTCATGCCGATTTTGATCGGTAAATCTCCGCTTTTTACGCCCAGAAAAGATTTACCGGGTTTGACCCTGACCAGGAAAAAGCTCTCTCCCTCTTCGTTGGTAATCGTATCCGCACTGATGAAGGTCACAATCCCCTGCAAGCTGCCGTGGATGGCAAAGTCGTAGGCAGAAAATTTCAACCTGGCGAATTGTCCGACGCTGACATAGGCAATGTCGGCAGGTTTGATTCTTAATTCGACCAGTAGCGCATCTTCTTGAGGCACGATATCGAGAATATTGTTACCGGGGCTGACGACGCCGCCGATGGTGTTGGTATAAAGGCGCTGCACGATGCCGTTGACCGGCGAGCGCAGGGTAGTACGCTTGACTCGATCCTGCAACGCGGTCTGGGTTTCCCGGATGCGGCCGATTTCCGCATTGACCTCGTTCAATTCTTTTTTCGCCTTATTCTGAAAGTCGAGCCGCTCTTTCTTTTTGTTGAAACGGGCTTCGTCGATGGTCGACCTGATGCGCGGTATCGATAATTTGACCGCCTCGATTTCACCTTCCATTTCCGCTTCGCGTTGCTGTAACTGCAGGAATTCGACTTCGCTGATAATGCCGCGATCCTTTAGCGGCTTTTTGATTTCGATCTCTCTTTTAACCAGCTCCAGCGATTTTATAAGCTGCTTTTGTTTGGACTGGGCCTCCAGCAGTGCGCTTTGCTGCTGGGTAATTCGCTCTTCGAGCACGCCCAGGGTTTCCTTCAATTGTTGCTTGTTGCTGTTGTACAGGCTCAGTTCCGATTTGATCAGCTGCGGCGCGTTGGCGTCGACTTCGGTATCGGGCTTAAACGCGAGTTCGAAGGCTTCCGCGTTGAGGCGGCTGGAGCGGGCCAGCAGTTCGAGATAGAGCAACCGGTTTTCCTCGAATGAACTCGAAAAGGCAACGTCGCTGATTTTAATCAGCGACTGACCGGCGACCACGGACTGGCCCTCGACGACCATGATTTCCTCGATGATGCCGCCTTCGAGGCTTTGTATGTTCTGTACCTGGCTCGCCGGGGATACCTTGCCGGTACCGCGAATAACGACATCAATTTTTGCCCAGTTCATCCAGACGATCGCGGCAATTACAAACAGTGCGATGATCATGACCACGGCGATCAGGTAGCGCGGCGTGCGGTGCACGGCGGCGGCCGACAGGCTGCGCATGTATTGCATGTCCTGCTTGCCATGCACGCCCATCTGGGTCGAATCTTCGAAGTCGGTATTGTCGTCGTTATCCATTCTGAGTACCTTTGAGGGCGTTCAGCACGTCTTCCTTGGGGCCATCCATTACGATTTTACCTTCGTCCATAACGATCAGGCGCTCCACCAGGTCGAGCATTGGCGCCTTATGCGTTACCAGCAATAGCGTCTTGTCGCGGGTGTAGTCGTACAATCGTTTCTTGACGATGGATTCGGTGGTGTTGTCGAAACTATTGGTCGGTTCGTCCAGAATCAGAATCGGTTCGTTCAGCAATACCGCCCGACCCAGTGCGATCGCCTGCCTTTGTCCGCCCGATAAAAAGCCGCCGCTCTCGCCGACCTGGGTATCGAAGCCTTGCGACAGCTGGTTAACGAACAAATCTACGCCGCAAATACTTGCCGCCTCGATCAGTCTATCGTCGTTGGCGTGCAGGTCCTTGTAAGCGATGTTTTCCCGGATCGTGCCGCGTAGCAGTTCGATATCCTGTGACAGGTAACCGATGTTCTTACGCAGGTCGGCGGGGTCGATCTGATTGATGTCGATATCGTCGATTGCGATCGAACCACTATCCCCCTGGTAAAGACCGATGATCAGTTTCAGCAGGGTAGTCTTGCCCGAACCGACCTTGCCGATGATGCCGACATGCTCACCGGGGCGAATCTTGAAGCTGATGTCGTTGAGCGATTTTTTGCCTGATTCGGGGTAGCTGAAATCCAGGTTGCGAAAACGGATGCCGCCATCGAAGCCGGGGCGCCGCACGTAAGATTTCCCCTCGGGTCGCTCGATCGGTTTCTGCATCAATTCGTCGAGTGAACGAAACGCGGTTCGGGTCTGTTCGAAGCTGGTAATCAGCGCCGCGATCTGCCCCATGGGTCCGACCGCGCGCGAGGACAGCATGACGATGGCGATTAGCCCTCCCAGGCTCAGCTCCTGGTCGCTGATCAGGTAGATGCCAAACACGATCAGGGCGATGGTATTGAACTGCACCAACAGGTTGGTAACCACGGCAATCGACGAAGACAGCATGCGCGCGCGCATCGATTTATTGGCAATCGTGCCGGAGGATTCCTCCCACACCCATTGCGAATAGTTCGCGGCGCCGAGCGCCTTGACGGTTTTTATCGAATGCAGGGTCTCGATCAAATGGGCGTTCTTGTTGGCGGTGGCTTCATAGGTTGCCTCGACGCTGGCCTTGAGCGGCTTGACCAGGATCAGGCTGTAAAGCAGCAGGAGCGCGATGATCACCAGCGGCACCGCGATCATCGGTCCGCCAATCGTGTAAATCACCAGCAGGAAGATGACCGCGAAGGGCAGGTCGACCAGCGTCGCCAGGGTCGATGCGGTAAAAAAATTACGAATGCTCTCGAACTCTCGCAGCTGGCTGGCAAAGGCGCCGATGCTCGGCGGCCACTGGCTCATCTTCAGATTCAGCACCTGGGAAAAGAGTATCGACGACATGATGATGTCGCTTTTCTTTCCCGCGATCTCGAGCAGATAGGTACGCACGAAGCGTAACAGCGTATCGAACAGGTAAACCGTGACGATGCCGGCCGCGAGCACCCACAGGGTCGCGATGGCGTCGTTCGGCACGACCTTGTCGTAGACGTTCATGGTGAACATCGGCGTCGCCAGTATGAACAGATTGATCAGGATCGACGACAGCAATACGCTGGCGAAAATATCTCTCGATTTGCCCAGTGTGCTCCAGAACCAGTGCTGCGAACCCGTGCGGGTGGTTTTTGCCGCGGTCGCGGATTCCTGCTGGAATTCCTTTTTGAGGAGAAAGGCATAGCCGAGGTATTCCTGCTTCAAGCGCTCCAGTTCCAGCCATTCCTCACCTTCGCCAATCTCGGGAAAAATAACCTTGGCGCGTTTGTTTTTACGATCGATGCTTTCCAGGATGCAGGCATTGCCGTTCTTCAGCACCAGGATGCAGGGCAGCAGCAAACGCGACAGACTGGCCAGCTCACGATGGATCAGCCGGCTGGCGAACCCGGCGCGCGCGGCGACACGGGAAAACAAACCCTTGGGATTATCGATGCTGAACAGCTCGGGACCGTCGGCGCCGGGTTTGACCGGCAGCCCTGCAATCAGGGCCTCGACGCTGATCGGCCGATGGTGCAACTTCGCGAATATAACCAGGCACTCGAGCAGAGGGTCATATTGATGCTGTGGATCAATCATATGTGGCTATTTTTCTATGTGCGTGTTTCTTATATGCCCTGAGCTTGCCAAAACAGGCAGGGTGGTTGCACCCCTGAGCAGGTGCGCAATGGGAACAGGGATGGATTATAACTGCACTGGCGCGGACGTGAAACCGCATGCTATATCGCCTCCGGAGAACCCAGGAAATTGCCCTGCATGGTATCGATTCCCAGTGATTTAAGTTCGTCGCATACGTTCTGGGAATCTACCGCAACGGCAATGATACGAATGTCCAGCGTATCGGTGATGGTGCGCAGGGCCTGGAATCCTGCCGCCATGTCGTTGCGGCTCATTTCATGCAGGGTAATCGCGTTGATCTTAACATAGTCGAACTGTCCCGATTGCAGCAGCTGCAGCGACTGGCCGAGATCGAGATTGTCGATGCCGAACTGGTGTTGATGGCGTCTGACGCGATCCGAAATTTTGCTGCACATGAGCGGATGCTGGTTGAGCACGTGATGGCTTGCTTCGATACAAAGCCGGGTGCCGTTTTGCGCGCAGTTGTCCAGCAACTGCTCGAACTCTTCCTGTCCCTCGGCCAGCTCGAAAAATGAAGCACTCAGATTCAGGGCCAACGGAATACTGCGGTCCAGTTCCTCGTTCGATGCCACCAGGCGAAACACTTCGCGGTCGATATCCAGCGCCATGCCCAGGCTCGAGGCCATCGGCATGAAGGCGGACGCCGGAACGACCTGGCCCTGCTGGTTGCGTGCTCGAATGAAAAGTTCGCGCTGCATCGGCAGGCGGTCATTGCTGATTGCAAGTTGCCCGACCAGAAACAACTGCCTGCTCTCGAGTACCGATTCCAGCCAGCCACGCCACTGCATCTTGCCCTGGGGTAACTCGAGGTTAGTCGACAGCTGTCGCTCGATCGAGAACGGGCCACGGGTGTTGGCCTGTGACAGGCAGTAGTCGATTCCGGACAGAATGTTGCCAATCTCGCCTCCGGCTTCGAGATCGCAGATGCCGGCCAGTAGTTGCACCCCCGCCAGGTCGGTCTCGCGTTGAATTAATTGCTGAAAGTTATCGAACAGTTCGCGGATGTAAGCGTTGACCTCGGATTCTTCGGTGGCGCTTAGAAAAGCAAACTCGTCTTCGTTAAAACGCGATACGCGTTCAGCTTCCTGGCCCGCATGCCTCTGGCGCAGCATGTCCGCGAGAATTCTGATCAGGTTGTCGGAAACCTCGTAGCCGTGACGATCCCTGAGCTGGTCGAAGTCGACAATTTTTATGATTGCCATGCAGCCGTGCAAGCCCGATTCTTCCGACATCGATTGCTGCAGCTGATCCAGCAGGTAGCGCCGGTTGCCGAGGCCGGTCAGCTTGTCGTGATATAGCAGCTGCTGATAGCGGCCCAGGGTCTTTTCCTGGTCGTCGAAAATACCCTGCACCTTGGAAACCATCAGGTTCATCGCTTCGACCACGCGTTTGAGCTCGAGCGTGGCGGGCATTTTCTTCTGCTGCACGAACTGGTTGTTATGGATTGCGTCGGCCTGTTCCTTGACCCGTTGCAATGGCGCTAGCACATAGCGTAGCACCAGCCACAACACCACCATCGAGATCACGAACAGCAGTGCAAACCAGAGCAGCGCCGAGACCAGGGATTGGTACATACTGCTGTAGGCAAAGCCGGGATGCACCTCCAGATTGAGCTGTCCCAGTTGAGTCCAGCCCTTCATTACCTGGGTTGAACCGCTTGCAGACTCGAGCGGCACCAGGCCAATGAACCAGTCGGGCACAGCCTCTAAATCAAGCGCCTGGCTCTTTTGATGTATGACCTGACCATCGACGCCGACGAGTTCGATACGGGTGTAGTAGCCGCTGTCGAACACGGCGTTAAATAACACCTCGAGCGTTGCCTGGTCACCACCCTCGGGCAGATTGCTGATGGCGATACCCAGCGTGGTTGCCATATCCTGGGCCGTGGTGCGCAACTGGCCCTGTTGAAAATTTCCGGTACGCGATAAATCGCTCATCACGATAATCAATAACAGTATCAGGAATACCGTCGATACCAGCAGGGCGATCTGTTTGAATAAGGTCATTGTTTTTCCTTTTGTATATCGGCCAGCAGCTTCTTCCACTTGCTGTTTTTGATCTTGTTGGTGGGTAGCGATTTGCCGAGGCCGGCGGAAGCATTGGTGAGGAAAAGGGACTTGGCGTTGAAACTGTAAACCGGCAGCAGGTCTTTGCGCCGGTCAGCGCTGACGATCACCGGATTATAATTGTCCAGTATCTGCGGCACGCTGGACGGTGTCGGAAAATAGCTTAGCACCATGTGCGCGACATTCTGCTTCAGGGCTTTGACATAAGTCAGGTAGAGGCGCTCATCCGGCACGCCGAGCTTGCGCAGGGCGAAGTACTTGGCGATGACAAAATCCTCGCAATCGCCTTTGTGGGTGCCGAGAAATTCGCTGGGCGTGGCCCAGTAGTCCGGTTCACCCCAGTGCACCTGGTCTTCCAGGTACTGGAACTGGTTGAAAAATCGATTTACCTCGGTCAACTGTTTCTCGATCCGCTGCCCTTTGAGTTGCACTAGCAGTTGATTGATGGCGACGCCTCGACGATAAGCCTGTTCGGAGTATTCGCTTTTCAGCTGATTTAGCATTTCATTGCTCACCAATGGACTTGCCGCCTGCCGACCCGGCGCAAGCGCCATGACCAGGGCAAAAACAGGGACCAATACCCGTTTCACCGAGCTGACCAGCACCCGGTCAGGGGTTTATCAAGAACTCGGTAACATCGGGCCGGACCACAGGGTCGACGGAAAGATAGGGCCAGGGTGATCAGGAGATATGTCCAAACTCATTCTACTGCCTTTAGTGTAGACTAATTGCCGCAAGTGGTAGCCTGCTTTACTCGCCTGACGATTTTGCTCTGAAGATGAATTCACCGCGGCGATTGATCGCCTGGCCGGCCTCGGTGGAATTATCGGCGATGGGATTTTTCTCACCCATGCCGATGGCCTTGATATCGGCGCTGTCGATGCCGTTGTCGATCAGCAAATTCTCGAGCGCTTTTGCACGCCGCGCAGACAGGGCTTCGTTATAGGCATCTGAACCGATGTCGTCGGTATAGGTGTAAATTTCGATCCTGATGTCCTCGGTCAACTTGATCTGTTCGATAATGGCTTCGACCCTGGATTTCGAAATATCGGTCAGTTCGGCCTCGTCGTAAACAAAATTTACCAGCTGGATTTTCGACAGGCTCACGATTTCGGGTTCGCGCACCTTTATCTGCACGGTTGCGGTCGCGGTGGCTGCGGCGCCGTTATTGTCGGTCACCGTATACTTGAAAAAGTCCTGGCCGACGAATCCTTCGATTGGCCGGTAGACGAGGTTACCACTTTGATTGAAAGCCAGTCGGCCGACTTCGGGCTGGCTGACGTCGACGATTTCCAGCGGATCGGAATCCGCGTCGATGTCGTTGGCCAGCAGTTGCGCCTGGGTGATAACCAGTATGCCGTTGGTTTCGATTTCGAATTCATCGTCTTTCAGGATCGGCGTCGAGTTCGGTTTGGGTAACTCGATTTCGACCCTGGAGATGACGCTGGATTCATGGCAGCCGTAGGGATTAACCAGCATGCCGCTGAGCGAGTTATCGCAATGATCCAGCGGGTCGAATTCCCGGTCGGCGTCTTCGTCGTCGGGTAGCGGCAGTTGATCGACCTCATCGGCCACCAGTCGTGCTATCCTGAGCCTGCCCTGATCGAGCTCGAACTCGATATTGGCGGCTTCAAACAAGCGGCCGATGCCCTCGTAAACCCGGTAGCGGGCGCTCAGCGCGTCATACTTCGCTTCGGCAAGCTGGTTGCTCGCGCTATTTAGCTCGTTGGCGGCATCCAGCAGGTCGATCAGGTCGCGCTGCCCGATAAAAAACTCTTCCTGATAGGATTCCACCGTCTGGCCGGCCTTGATGACATGCGCCTCGAGAAACTTCAGTTGCTTTGCCAGCAGGTCGTCGGCGGTCCAGGATAAACGCAGGGTGTTAATCACCTGGCGTCGAACCCGCGCGGCGAATTCCTTTTGTTCATAAACCGCGCTGATTTTCTTTTGCCTCTCGGCCTGGTTTCTGCCGCCGCTGTAAAAATTATAGGTCAGGTTCAGTACCAGGCTGGTTTCTTCGGTATTGCCATCGAGCCCGCCGATATCGTCGCCATATTCGGTCGCGAGCCGCAGGTCGAGATTGGGATAACGGGTACGCAACGAACGCCGATGATCTGACTGCGCGGCCTCTATATTGCCGGCCGCGACCCGCATCGCCGGATGATTGCCGAGCGCCTGATCGATCAGCATATCGAGATCTTCGCGCGGCAGGGGCGGCAGGTCCGGATCGGACAGGGCTTGCGGATCGACATAACGGCCCAGAATCTGGTGCAGTTGCGTTGCCGCATCTGCGAGATTATTTTGCTGGGCTATCAGGCTCGCCTGCGCACGCGCCAGGCGACCCTCGGTCTGCTGCAGTTGCGAGCGCCGGCCGACCCCGGACAGGTTGCGGTCCCGAATCTGCGACAGGATTTCTTCGTGCTCCGCGACGTTTTCAAGCGCCAGCTGGTACAGGCGTCGTTGCTTGATGACTTCCATGTAAGCCTGGATCGCGCGCAGCGCAATATTGTCAGCCGTATCGTAGACATCGAACAGGGCGGCCCTGGTCCGGGCTTCGGTCTGCTCGATCTGATAAGTGGTATCGTATCCGTTGAACAGGTTTTGCGTCAGCGCCAGCTCGACATTACTGCTGTTATAGCTTTCCGACCGGTTGCCGGTAACGGGCGATTCGGTTTCATAAACCCCGCTGGAGGCTTCCAGGTCGACACTCGGCCGCCAGCCGCTCTCGGCGACATCGCGATCGCTTCGCACCTGCCGGTAAACGTGTATCTTCTCTTTGACTTCAGGATGGGCACTGACTGAATCGACGATCATATCGGACAGGTCCAGCGCCATTAGCGGCGCGGGCAGCAGCAGCGACAGTAAAATTACTGTCAGCGTGGTCTTCGATATAAGGCCTCGACAATTCCTGGCGTTCATTAAGGTTCCAAATACGGGGTCGATAGATAGATTGCGGAGAATACCGAATCATTCGCAGGTATCGAGCATAGCCCCGGCCACTTTCGCGGAGAGAGACTTGCCTAACACTTTGGAAAGAATCCAGCTTTCACGACAAACTATTAATAAATAAAATTAACTATATGAGTTAAGTTATTGAAGATAATAAACTATATTGACTCTTATTCAACCAGAAATCGGCCAAAATTTTGACGGGTCAGCCGGCTTTTGTGACCTATTTAATGTTTTAACAGGGGCCAGCAGGGCGTTTTCGGAGGTTAACCGTAGAGTACGTAGGCCAGCACCGCGGAGGCTGCCAGGCCGAGGGCGATGATGATCCAGTCCGAGGGGGTATAGGATTTTTGCGCTTTCGGGGTATCCGAACCCTGCGTGATAGCGGTAAAGTTTTTTAGATCGGACTCATCGATGCGGCCCCTGGTTTGCAGGCGTTTTAACAGTTGGGCGCGAATCTCGATATATTGTTCACGTGAAATCAGATCGTTCGCATAGGTTTTTGCGAGCAGGCGGAGTGGGGATGTCTGCCGTTCCATCAATCGAGATACTGCGCGTTAATCTGCTTGTTGAGACTTTGCAGACGAGTGTCCTCCGGGAACATTTTGAGGCCGGTGATGATGTAGTTTGATGCGTCCTTGTACTTGCGTTTGGCAATCAGTTTTTCCGCTTCGGACAGATACAGGTCTGACAGCGCCTTGTCTTTGAGCAGGTAATGCTTGGGATCGACGCGTTTGATCAGCGGCATGACCGTGGTGAGATCTTCACCGTTGGCGGATTTGACCAGTTTCTTCTCCTTGAAGTAGCGCTTGTACAGCGAAACCAGGCTATTCATCAGGCGATCGCGTTGCTCCTTGACCTGATCTTCGATGGTCGAAAGGGCCACGGAGTCGGGGTAATGTTTTTTTGCCTGGGCCAGCAGGTTCTGCGCCTGTGGGTAATCGTACAGGCCTTCCTTGGGTCGAAATACCGAGCGAATCCGATCGCGGTAAAAGGTAATGATTTCACGCCGTAAACCGACCGAAATGATTTTCTGCTGCTGCGGTTCGAGTTGATCCAGCGACCAGATCGTCTCGATCATCATCGCCTTGTCGCCATTTTTAATGAGTTGAATCTTGTCGTAAAGCGCCTGCTCGGCACGGAAGGCAAGGAACGGCTTATAGCCGACGCCGGCGCCGATGACCGCGATAAACAGGGTGACGAGCAGGATCGACTTGGTGTGCGATTTCTTCGAGCGCATACCCTCTGCGAATTTTTCGACATCGGCAATCCGATCTTCACGCACCACGGTTAGCGCTTTCATCAGGGTTTTCTGCTGGCGGCGATTCAGGCCCTTGATCGGCTTGGGTTTAATGCCCAGTTCCTTGATCTTGGGAGACGCTACCTTGTTATAGGGGTGCTTGCCGCCGGCGAGTAGCTGGTAGGCAACACAGGCAAGGCCATAGATATCGTCGCGCGGATCGGGATTCATTCCGGCAAACATTTCCGGTGTAGCGTAGGCCGGAGTTACCGCACTCAGCTTGGCCGGATCGAACATGGTGTTCTCTCTTTCCTCGTCGGTTTGCGTGCTCGCGCGCGCGATGCCGAAATCCAGCAGTTTGACGTGACCGTCGTTCAGCAGGAAGCAGTTGCCGGGCTTGAAATCGGAGTGGATCAGCATTTTTTCGTGCGCATAGGCGAGGCCGCTGCAAAGCTCCTCGATGATATGCAGGGCGTGATCGAGCTTGAGCGGTTTTTTGGCAATTTCCTTGATCAGCTGATTCAGCGGCTTACCCTGCAGATATTCCATCGTCATGAAGACGGTGTTGCCGTCGCGGTCGAAGTCATAAACCGTTGCGATATTGGGGTGCGCCAGGCGTTGCGCCTTGCTCGCTTCACGCTGCAGGGCGATGAACGATCCCGAATACTTTTTGAAGGCATCGGTCAATACCTTGATCGCGACGTAGGGGTCCTTGTCCTGGGCCTCGACCTTGAGTAAATCCTTGGCCTTGAAGACGACGCCCATGCCGCCCTGACCGAGTTTTTCCAGCAGAACGAAACGATCCTTGAGGGTGACACCGGGACCCAGGTTTTCATAACGCGCCGAATTGTGCGGTTTTTCGACGATTTTCGGGCTCATCGGCGAATCGTCTTCCCTGGCACCGAGCGAGGGTTCGGAAATTTCGATTTCGTTGGTACCCTGGTTGACACTGACAATGACGGTTTTGTCGTTGGCGTCATCATCCTCGGTGACTGACTCGAGACCCGACAGGTCGGTCAGATGCATGGTCTTGTCGTCACCGAAATAAGAAATATCGGTTTCCTGGCCGTTCTTCAGCGTGGACTGGATATTTACCCTGGATATAACCTGCGAAATCTGCGTAAAACCGTCGGAGTCTATCTTGTCATCGGTATACAGGGATTGCAGATAGCTTTGCGCGTCGACATGACCTCCCGGCATCGCATCGAAGATGCTCGCCAGGCCCTGTTCCAGGTCGTCAATCTTTAACGAACCTGAAAAATAGTCATTGATCAGCGATTGGCAGACTTCAGACATCAGCTTCCTTCGGGCAGATTTTCATCGCGATTATCGACGTATTGTCAGTGCCGCCCGCATCCAGGGAAGAGGCCAGCAGGGTTTCGGAAAGTTCGGTCATATTCTCGAGGTGAGACTCGATAATAGGTACCAGCCTCTCCTCATCAAGATCTTTATATAGACCATCGGAACAGATAATGTAAACATCGCCTTCCTGCATTTCGAAATAGTCGAAATCCATGCGCAGGTTGTCGTCGATGCCAACCGCTTTCAATACCACGTTGGCGGCGGGGTGCTCCTCGGCGTCCTTGGCCTCGATTTTCCCCATTCTGACCAGTTCTTCGACATAGCTGTGATCTTCGGTCAAACGTTCCAGGGTCGAATCCCGGTAACGATAGAGGCGACTGTCCCCGGCCCAGAACGTAAACAGGTAATTGTTCCACACGTAGACACAGACCACCGTGCTGCCGATGGTTGCGTTGCGCCCCAGCTTGAAAGATTTTTTCCTGATGATCGAATTCGAATTCAGTATATTTTCTTCGAGCAATAGTATGCTGTCATCCAGCGAAGCATGCTGCTTGAACAGGCTTAAATTGTTGGTGATCGTCTGGCTGGCAAAGTCGCCGGCGTGATGGCCACCCATCCCGTCAGCAACTATCCAGACATTCTCGTCATCATGCACCAGGATTGAATCTTCATTCTTGGTTCTGACGTGACCGGTATCGGTAACACCGTGGCTGGATATTTGGAAGCTGATTGAGGATGGTTGATCGTTCTGTGCTGTATAGCTAGCCAATGCAACTCCTTATCGGATTTCAAAATATTTTGGCATTTATAATTATAATAGTAAATTAATAGCAAAATGATACGTTTTAGGTGAAGAAGGCCGCATAACATAATGAAAATTTTATTTTTGCGTGAATTCTCTTCTGGCCTATAATCAACGGCAACGCACACTTGTTGAAAGGGACAATTAAATGAAAAACTTTATTGGGCTTGGCTTCCTGCTGTTTTTTTTCGCGGCAAAAGTTAACGCCGTCGATCTCGGCGTCGGCGCCAAAGTGGGTGTCGATGGCGTCGGGCTTAATCTTAGCGTCGGCGTAACCCAGAGAGTCAACCTGCGCCTATCCGTGTCGCAGGTCGATATCGATGACGAGAATGAAAGCGTCACCGTCGGTGATAGCGGTGCCGAGGGCGATATCGATGCGAAGCTTGAATTCGATTTTGGCTCCAATGCGGTTTTACTGGATTGGCATGTTTTCAACGGCAGTTTTCGCGTCACGGCCGGCATGTTCAAACAAACGGGCGCCGTTGATTTAAGCGGAACTCTGCAGAGTAACATCGTCGTAGACGGTCAACCGCTCGCGACCGATGACCTGGGCGCAATTAGCGGCGAAGTCAAACTGAGCGACTCTTACCAGCCCTACCTGGGAATCGGCTGGGGCCGTGGCGCCGGCGGCAAGGGCGGATTTTCGTTTGCCGCCGACATTGGCGTGGCCATGCTTGATCCCGAGGTCGATCTTAATGCAACCGTGAATGCAGGTGGCAGCAACGGCCTGAGCCAGGACGAGCTCAATCAAAGGCTGGTGGAGATGGAGGCTGACGCGGAGAATGAGCTCGACGACCTGAAGTTATGGCCGGTGCTGGCGGTCGGCGTCAATTATGCATTCTGATCAGAATCAACTCTGGTATTATATGAAGCAGCCGGCTAGCGGCTGCTTTTTTTTGGATAGTAACTAATGACGCGAATGGTAAAATGCGTGGTCCTGGGCGCAGAAGCACCCGGACTGGAAAAAGTTCCGTATCCCGGTGAACTCGGGCAGCGGATTTATGACAATGTTTCCGCCGAGGGCTGGAACCAGTGGATCGAGCGCCAGACCATGATCATCAATGAAAACGGGCTGTCGACGATAGATCCGGCCAGTCTGGCGATGCTCGAGCAGCACATGCTCGGGTTCATTTTCAAGGAAGGCGATCTGGGGCAACAGCCGGCGGGATTCAAGGCGCCCGGCGCGAAAAAATAAATCAGCCCTAACCCGCTTTTCTCACCGATGTTCTGCTGCGGACGCCGATAAGCGCACGCTGACGCGGCACCCCGATGTGCCCTTGGCACATCGGGTTGTGCGCCGCGCCACCGCGTCTTCTCGGCGCCCTCGCGACAAAAATCGGTGAGAAAAGCGGGCTAAAGGTTTTCCAGAGCCCACTTCGGCTGGGTAATAAAGCGGAGTTTCGCATAGGCGCGTTTCAGCGCGGCGTAAGTCTGCTCATAATCCGGCGCCTGGGCAAAGATAAATCCCAGATAGCTCGCGCCCTCGGGTAGCGGGATCAATTCGTAACCCGGATTGATGTGAATCTCGATATCCTTGACGAACTCGGTTTGCATCGCCTCGGTCAGTCCTTCGACTCGCTTCAGGATGCCCGCATCGGTAATCGGAATCATCAGTACGCCCGCCGATTCCGCCCGGTCACCGGTTTCCGGCATTATTCCACACATGCCCTGGATGACCAGTTCCTCGAGTTTCTGCTGTAGCGAAAATTCAATCAACTGGCCACATTGCCCGCCAATGGTGCGCGCCGCTAGTTCAAGCAACACCGGTCCCGCCGCGGACAACCGCGCTTCGGCATGCACCGGCCCCTGTTCGAGGCCGTAGGCGTGGCAGCATTTTTCGATTTCGTCGACCAGCTGCTGCTGCAATTCGGTACTTAGCCGGGTGGGGGTGAGATAGTAAGTTTCCTCGAAGAAGGGTCCGCTCAGCGGTTCGGGTTTATCGAAGATCGTGAGTAACCTGAAATCCCCATCGACCATGAAGCCCTCGACCGCGTATTCCGGACCGTCGATATATGATTCAACCAGCAGTTGTTGACGCTTGAATCCGTTTGCCCCGGTCGACTCGAGAATGGCGTCGATGCGCCGGCAGGCGGCAGTGAATTCAGCTTCGTTATTGGCGCGGATGACGCCACGGCTCGCGGCAAGGCTCAGCGGTTTGACGACGACCGGGTAGGGCACAGTCAGCTGCGGTGTATCGATATCTTCGAGCGCCACGAGTTGAAAAAGCGGGCTGTTGCAGCCCGCCCTGGCCAGGGCCGCGCGGCCCAGGTCCTTGCGCTGGGTCAGCCGGGTGGCGTCGGTTTTGTTATGCGGCAGATTCAGCTGCTGTGCAATCCGGCTACAGAGTTCTACACAACTGTCGTCTGTGGCCAGGGCGCAGGCTACCGGTTTGTTGCCGACTGCGGCCAGGATTATTTCGAGCGCGGCCTCGGGTTGCTCGAAGTCGACCGTGATTCCGTTCGCGATATCCGGCACCAGCGAATGCTCGCTATTGGAAACCACCAGGATGGGCAGGCCGAGTGCCTGCGCGGCCGCGCTATAGGCCGCGATGCGGTAACTGCCCGAAGGCGCCACCAAAACAACAAAGCCCGGCATCGTGCCAGGCTCTGAGTGACTATGTTGGCTGATGTTGATCAGCGATTAGCGGGCATCAATGGTGATCAGCCGCAACCGCCGCCACCGCCACCGGCAGCACCGCAGCCGCCGCAGACGCCGGAGCCACCGGTTTCGGCAAACACGTTATTGAAAACGAAACGCTCGCGTCCGACTTCCTGAATGTAATCAATCTGTGCGCCTTTGAGGTAATTCAGCGCCACCACGTCGACCAGGATCTTGAAACCGTCGAATTGCAGGGTGGTGTCAAAGTCGCCTTGCTCGTCGGTAAAGGTCATGCCGTATGACAGGCCGCCGCAACCGCCGCCGCTGATGTAAATGCGGATTGCGGATATGTCTTCGTCCGTCTGGGTGATGATTTCGTGCAGCTTATCCTGCGCCGGCTGGGTGACTTCCAGGTCGTTGACGGTCAGGCTGGGCTGGAATACTTCTGCTCCGCCGCCGCTGACGGTCGGCCGGGCTTGCGGTGGGGTGTAAATACCTACGTTGTCCATGAATAAATACCTGCGTTACGAGATTGGCTGATTATACACTTGAATCGACGAATTCCACACCAAATTGAAAATTGGCGGTCGCTGGACTCAATTTAACCGGAGATGGGGTGAATTCGCTGAATTACAAGCCTGTGTGCCCAGATAACCGACTAATTTGTCACGTTTTTTAGTGATACTTAAGAGAGTTTTTCGTATTATCGCCTTCTTTTTCCCCGAGGATAACCCAATGTTCTCCAAATCTATGAATATTGCCGACTTCGACCCGGATCTCTGGAGCGCGATGCAGGCAGAAGAAAAACGCCAGGAAGATCACATCGAACTGATCGCATCTGAAAACTACACCAGCCCGCGGGTAATGCAGGCGCAGGGCTCCGTGCTCACCAATAAATACGCCGAGGGTTATCCTTCCAAGCGTTATTACGGCGGCTGTGAATACGTCGACGTGGCCGAAACACTCGCGCTCGAGCGCGTCAAGAAGCTCTTTAATGCCGACTATGCCAACGTGCAGCCGCACTCGGGATCGCAGGCCAACGCGGCGGTATTTTTCGCCCTGTTGAACGCCGGCGACACCATTCTCGGCATGAGCCTGTCGGATGGGGGCCACCTGACGCACGGCGCCAAGGTCAACTTCTCGGGCAAGCTGTTCAACGCAGTCCAGTACGGGTTGAATAATGATACCGGTGAGGTCGATTACGAGCAGGTCGAAGCGCTCGCCAAAGAGCACCAGCCGAAGATGATCATCGCCGGTTTCTCGGCCTATTCAAGGGTCATGGACTGGCAGCGTTTCCGCGATATTGCGGATTCGGTTGGCGCCTACCTGTTCGTCGATATGGCACACGTTGCCGGACTGGTGGCGGCCGGCCTCTATCCAAGCCCGGTCGCAATCGCCGACGTATGCACCAGCACGACCCATAAAACCCTGCGCGGACCGCGCGGCGGCATTATTCTGGCCAGGGCGAACGAGGAAATCGAAAAGAAGCTCAACTCGATGGTTTTTCCGGGCACCCAGGGCGGCCCACTGATGCACGTCATCGCGGGCAAGGCGGTAGCCTTCAAGGAAGCCATGAGCGATGAATTTGTCGAGTACCAGAAGCAGGTACTGGTGAATGCCAACGCGATGGCGGAAGAATTCATCAAGCGCGGCTTCGACGTGGTTTCCGGCGGTACCGATAATCACCTGTTCCTGCTGTCGTTGATCAGCAAGGGCATTACCGGTAAGGATGCGGACGCCGCCATGAGCAAGGCACAGATCACGGTCAACAATAATTCGGTACCGAAAGATCCGCAGTCACCTTTCGTGACCTCGGGTCTACGCCTCGGCTCGCCGGCGATTACCACCCGCGGTTTCAGCGAACAGGATTCGCGCGACCTGGCCAACTGGATGAGCGATATCCTCGATGATATGGGTAACGACGATTTGATCGCTAGCGTCAGGTCAAAGGTCAGCGAAATCTGCGCGCGTTTGCCGGTTTACCGCGACTAACACCGACGCATCATGAAATGTCCTTTCTGCGGCACGCCTGATACTCGCGTGGTCGATTCGCGCCTTGCTGCCGAATCAACCCAGGTGCGCCGCAGAAGGGAATGCGTTTCCTGCGAGACGCGATTCACCACCTATGAAGCGCCATTGCTGAATATGCCGATGGTGATCAAGAACGACGGCAGCCGCGACGCCTTCGACGAGATGCGGCTGCGCAGCGGCATGATGCGGGCACTTGAAAAACGCCCGGTATCGGCCGAGCAGATCGAGGATGCGATCAATCACATCAAGCGCCAGCTGGTTGGTATCGATACCCGGGAAATTTCATCGCGCGAAATCGGCGCCATGGTAATGCATGAGTTACAGCGGGTCGACCAGGTGGCCTATATCCGTTTCGCTTCGGTCTACCTGAGTTTCGAAGACATTCAGGCTTTCGAGGAAGCCATACAAACCCTCGCCGCCGAACCAACTCCCGAAGAGCATCGTCGACAAGTCCCGTTAATCGATGAGGACAGCTGATGCCACAGCAACAGCATCATCGCTGGATGGCGCAGGCACTGCGGCTGGCGCGCCGGGGATTATACAGCGCCCATCCTAATCCGCGCGTCGGCTGCGTGATTGTCAGGGATGGCGTTATGCTTGGCGCAGGCTGGCATGAATATACCGGCGGTCCGCATGCCGAGGTTAACGCGATAGCCTCCGCCGAGATTCCCACCGGCGCCGATTTTTACGTCACCCTGGAACCCTGTTCCCACCACGGCCGGACGCCACCCTGTGTCGACGCCCTGATCGCGGCCCGCGCGGCGCGGGTCATCGTTGCGATGCAGGATCCGAACCCCGAGGTCGGCGGGCGCGGGCTCGAGCAATTACGCGCCAGCGGTATCGAAGTAATCACCGGCGTGCTCGAGTCGGAGGCGCGTCAACTGAACCGTGGTTTCATCAAACGCATGCAGCGTCAGCTGCCTTTCGTCAGCATAAAAATGGCATTATCCCTCGATGGTCGCAGCGCGCTTGCCAATGGCGTCAGCCAGTGGATTACCGGCGAGCAGGCGCGCCGCGATGTCCAATTCCTGCGCGCACAGGCCTCGGCTATTTTGAGTTCCGCGCAAACGGTGCTGGATGACGATCCAAAGCTCAATCTGCGTCTGACGAAACGGGATCTGAACCAGGCCCGGCAAGCACGGCAGCCGATACGGGTGCTGGTGGATGCCAGACTGCGCTTGAGCGGCCATGAAAAAGTGTTTTCCAGCGCGGGCGACATCTGGATTTATACCTGCAGTAATGATGCCGACCGAAAACGTCGACTGCGAGAGCTCGGCGCGCAGGTGATCGAGATTGCCGTCACCGAGGCGGGCCAGGTATCGCTGGTCGCAATGCTGCAGGATCTGGCCGCGCGTGGCATTAACGAAGTGCATACCGAGTGCGGTCGCCGTCTCGCCGGCGCCCTGATCGAGCATCGGTTGGCCGATCAAATGATGCTTTACCTGGCGCCGCATTTATTGGGCGACCAGGCCCGCGGCGGTTTTGATCTGGGCGAGTTAACCGCCATGGATCAGCGCAAGACCTGTCGCATTTGCGATATTCGCCAGATCGGCGAAGATTTACGCTTGACCTTGAATCTCGAACAGGATTAACCGTGTCGACCATAGTTGCCGTAGTGAAAAATAGCAGCGCCTGCATTGCCGCAGACAGCCTGACCAGTTTCGGCGATACCCGGCAGGCGGCCGAATTTGTCAGCGACTACGATAAGATCATTTGCTCGGGCAATAATTATATCGGTATCGTCGGCAGCGCGGCGCATCACCTGGTGATGCAAAACCTGTTGCATAAGCATCGGGACAAGGTTGACTTCTCGGATCGATTCCACATCTTCGAGTCGATGCGACAACTGCATCCGATACTCAAGGAGGAATATTTTCTCAACAGCAAGGATGAGGACCAAGATTCCTACGAGTCGTCCCGGGTCGATGCGTTGATCTTGAATCGCAGCGGTATCTTCGGGCTTTACTCGCTGCGTGAAGTCGATCAGTACACGCGCTTCTGGGCGGTAGGTTCGGGTGCCGAGTTTGCCCTCGGCGCGATGCGCGTGGCCTGGGATCTGCTCGACGACGCGGCGGACATCGCGCGCGCCGGAATCGAGGCCGGAGCCTGCTTCGATAACAGCAGTGCGCTGCCCATGACCAGTTACAGCCTGGCGTTAGACTAGTGTTCACCGGAATCATCCAGGCGCTTGGCAGCGTCGAGCAAAGCGAAGCCCGCGGTGGCGATATCCGGCTCAGGATCAACTGCGGCCATCTGGACCTGTCGCGTACGCAACTCGGTGACAGCATCGCGGTGAACGGGGTTTGCCTGACTGCCATCGAACTCGGTGACCGGTCTTTCAGCGCGGATGTTTCGCTCGAAACCATGAACAAGACCA
This sequence comes from uncultured Gammaproteobacteria bacterium, assembly GCA_947259305.1. Lineage (GTDB taxonomy): Bacteria > Pseudomonadota > Gammaproteobacteria. Next base: position 25,918 of record CAMYML010000002.1, read on the forward strand.
GCCTCGACAGTCTTGCCGCTGGTAGCCCGGTCAATCTGGAAACGGCGTTGACGCTGAACGATGCTCTCGGGGGGCATCTGGTTAGTGGCCACGTCGACGGGCTGGGCACGATGCTTGAAATGCACCCCGACGCGCGCTCGATTCGTTATCGCTTCGAAGTCGAACCCGCGCTGCAGCATTACATCGCCGCCAAGGGTTCGGTAACCGTGGATGGCACCAGCCTGACGGTAAACGGCATCGACGGCAATCGTTTCGATGTTAATATCGTGCCGCATACGCAGCAGAAAACCGTTTTCCAGTACTATCAACCAGGCTCCCGGGTTAATATCGAGGTCGATATTATTGCTCGCTATCTTGAACGTCTGTTGCAGGGCAGAGCCGAAACAAACAGAGACAAAGACCAACAGATGCTCGAAACCCTGATAAAATCGGGATTTATCAATCATGAATAAGCCAACACAGTTCGATATGAAATTGAATTCAACCCAGGAAATCATCGACGACATCAAGGCCGGCAAAATGGTCGTGATCATGGACGATGAAGACCGGGAAAACGAAGGCGATATCCTGATGGCCGCCGAAGCGGTGACCGCGGATCATATCAATTTCATGGCCAAGCACGGACGCGGACTGATTTGCCTGACGCTGTCGGAACAGCGCTGCAAGCAGCTGCGTCTGCCACTGATGGTGGGGGACAACCGCGCCGCAATGGAAACCAATTTCACGGTATCGATCGAAGCGGCCGAAGGGGTTACCACCGGAATTTCGGCGGCAGATCGAGCGACCACGATTCACGCGGCGATCCAGGCCGATGCCACCCCGGACAGCATCGTGCAGCCGGGGCACATATTTCCGGTAATGGCGCGCAAGGGCGGCGTATTGTTTCGCGCCGGTCATACCGAAGCGGGTTGCGACCTGGCAAGGATTGCCGGATTCGTGCCGGCCGCCGTCATCGTCGAGATCCTCAATGACGACGGTTCCATGGCGCGACGCAAGGATCTGGAAAAATTCGCGATGAAGCACGATTTGAAAATCGGCACCATCGAGGATTTGATCCGTTATCGAATCGAAAACGAACATTCGGTGGAACGCATTGTCGAATCGCGCTTTGCGACCGATTTCGGCGAGTTCAAGCTGTATGCCTTCGAAGACAGCATCGCGCAGGAGCTGCACCTGGCGCTGGTCAAAGGCCAGATAGATCCCGAAAAACCGATTCCGGTGCGGGTGCATGTGCAGAACACCTTAATCGATTCGCTGGCAGGCACCGAAGGGCGTGGCTGGCCGTTGCGAGATGTCATGCGAACCATCGATAGCGCCGGTGAGGGCGTTATCGTTTTTCTGCGCCAGCCGGAAACGCCCAAGGACATGGTGCACATAATCGAATCGATGATTCAGGGGCACCGCGACGAAGATCATGGTGACGATCAGCGCACCTATGGTATCGGCGCGCAGATTCTGGCCGATCTCGGAGTGCGCAAGATGAGCCTGCTGAGTGCACCCAAGGTCTTTCATGGCCTGGCCGGCTTCGGACTCGAAGTCGTAGATTATTATTCTGATCAGGGGTAACAAAATGACAGATGCCATCAAAATCGACGGTGACCTGACGGTCAACAAGGCGAAAATCGCGATCGTCGTCGGGCGTTTCAACGGCTTTATCGTCGAAAGCCTGCTGAGCGCGGCGCTGGATACCCTGCAACGTGCGGGCATCGATGCCAGGGATATCACCGTGAGCCATGTGCCCGGGGCGCTCGAAATTCCGCTGGTGGTGCAAAAGTATGCCGCCGCCGGCAAGCATGACGCGGTTATCGCGCTGGGCGCGGTGATTCGCGGCTCGACCCCGCATTTCGATATCGTCGCCGGAGAAAGCGCCAAGGCGCTGTCGTCGCTGGCCCTGTCCCATTCGCTGCCGGTGGTGAACGCAATACTCACCACCGATACCATCGAGCAGGCGATCGAACGCGCCGGCACCAAGGCGGGCAACAAGGGCGCCGATGCCGCCATGAGCGCGATGGAAATGATCAGCCTGTTGCGCAAGATCAAGTAATCCGACGATTCCATCGTGATTGACAAGGCACGGTTTATCAAGAAACGCAAGCATGCCCGCGACAAGGCATTGCAGGCGCTCTACCAGTGGCAGCTATCGGGTGAAGACCTCGACTGGATAAGAGACCATTACCTGCAGGAGCAGGGGGTCGCCTCGGGGGACGAAGAATATTTTCTCGAATTGCTCTACCAGATACCGCCCCGCGCCGACGCCCTTGACGCGCGTTATCGTAAGTATGTCACCAATTTCGAGGACCACCTGGATCCTATCGAAACCAATATTTTGCGCATTGCGACCCACGAGCTGGAAAATCATCCCGAAATTCCTTACAGGGTCGTAATCAACGAAGCAGTCAATCTCGCCAAAACCTATGGCGCTGATGATAGCCACAAGTTCGTCAACGGGGTACTCGATCCACTGTGTCATGAGTTGCGCGAAACCGAAACGGCCAGGTAGTCGGCGCGCCGGAGACAGCGATGGCGAACGAATTTGCGATCATCGAGCAGTATTTTACGCGCATCGGCAAAACCGCGGACAGCACGATCCTCGGGATTGGCGATGATGCCGCGGTAGTCGAAGTGCCGGCCGGCCAGCAATTGGTGGTCAGCATGGATACCCTGATCGAAGGCACTCATTTCCCGCAAAATACCAGCCCCGTCGATATTGCCTACAAGTCGTTGGCGGTAAACCTCAGCGACCTGGCAGCGATGGGCGCGAGCCCCGCCTGGTTCTTGCTGTCGCTAAGCCTCGAGGACAATGACCCGAAGTGGTTGTCGCAGTTTGCCGATAGCTTGAATCAGACCGCAAGTACTTTCGGCTTACAGTTAATCGGTGGCGACACCTGTCACGGTAAGCTGGCCATCAGCATCCAGATCGCGGGCCACGTGCCCAGGGGGCAATATGTGGAACGCCGGGGTGCGGTCGTGGGCGATATCATTCTGGTTTCGGGCGAGCTCGGCAATGCAGCGTTGGGGCTGGCGCATAAAAGTGGAAAAGTGGAGCTTGAGCCGGTACTGCAGAAAAAATGTGAATTGGCGCTGAATCGACCGCAACCGCGACTCGAGCTGACCCCCTTCCTGCGCGAGTTCGCCAGTTCGGCGATCGATATTTCCGACGGTCTGGTCGGTGATCTCAAACATATACTCGACGCCAGCGACTGCGGCGCCAGTCTCGCACGTGCAGCGCTGCCGGTGGATGCATGGATCGAACAGCATGACGCCTATGAGTATGCGCTCGATGCCGGCGACGACTACGAAATATGCTGCACGCTGCCGGCCCGTTTCCGCGGTGAAGTCGATAACTGGAATCACGCACATCCGCAATGCCGCCTGACGCCCGTCGGCGAAATAACGCAAGCCGGATACCATCTGCGCGACGCTGAGCGTTTGATCGACTTGAGCAGGCGGCAAGGGTTCCGGCACTTTGACTAGGATTCCACCCAGGTTGTTGCGCAACCCGCGGCACTTACTGTCGCTGGGTTTCGGCTCCGGTCTCGCACCGGTCGCGCCGGGGACCTTTGGTACCCTGGTTGCAGTTCCGCTTTACCTGCTGCTGGCGCAGTTAAGCCTGCCCTGGTACCTGCTGGTCGTGGCCATCGCGTTTGGAGTTGGTGTTTATCTCTGCCAGTACACCAGCGATGCGCTCGGGGTGCATGACCACGGCGGTATCGTCTGGGATGAATTCGTCGGTTACTGGATTACGATGATTGCGGTGCCGCTGGCCTGGCAATGGATTCTGCTCGGATTTGTGCTATTTAGAGTGTTCGATATTGTCAAACCCTGGCCGGTCAAAGTTGCGGATGTGAAGATGAAAGGTGGTTTTGGAATCATGCTGGACGACGTTCTGGCGGGGCTGTATGCCCTGGCCTGTATGCATCTGGCCCTGCAGTTGGTGCACTAGATGCGGAAGATGCGGACCTTTCTTCCTGGCCTGTCGGCAATACTGTTGTGCCTGTTGCTGGGAATTGCGATTGCCGACGAGGTCAAGGTCAAGGTAATCGCGTTGTTCGCCAACAAGGCGCTGCTGCAGGTTGGCAACCAGCAGAAAATTGTTATAAAGGGTGAAACCTTCGAAGGCGTGCTGCTGCAGTCGGCATCGGGTCGCGGCGCCGTGGTCATCGTCAACGGTGAAGAGATGAAGCTGGGCCTGAATCAGTCGATTGCCGGAAACTTCAAGAAGCCGAAGCGCGCTAATCTCAAAATCTACCCGGATTCGGGCGGCATGTATTTCGTCGATGGCGAGATTAACGGCCAGAGAACCCGTTTCCTGGTTGACACCGGCGCGACCTTCGTGACCCTGAGTGGCAGCAAGGCCAAATCCCTTAATATCGATTTTCGTAAAGGCATTTCCGAGACCGTGCAAACCGCGGCGTCGATGGTGCCGGCGTGGATCGTGAAGCTCGACTCGGTCACCGTCGGCGGTATTCGGGTGAGCAATGTCGATGCCACCGTGATCGCCGGCAGCCAGCCAGCCGAGGTGCTACTCGGCAACTCTTTTTTACAGCATACCCAGATGCAGAAAGCCGGCGCGGTGCTGGAATTGAAGAAACGTTTCTAAGACGAAAAATAGTCGGACTTGACGGCCAATATTCCGTTAAAATACGGCGCTTCTAAACGCTAGTTCCAAGTTAATGATAAAAACTCGTTTTGCCCCGAGCCCAACCGGCGTGCTCCACGTCGGCGGCGCCAGAACGGCGCTGTTTTGCTGGCTGTATACCAAAAAAATGCACGGCAAGTTCGTCCTGCGCATCGAAGATACCGATCTCGAAAGATCGACGCCGGAATCGGTCCAGGCGATTCTGGATGGCATGGCCTGGCTGGGCCTCGACTACGACGAGGGACCCTTCTACCAGACCCAGCGTTTCGAGCGTTATCACGACATCATCGATCAGCTGATCGCGCAGGGCGACGCCTACTATTGCGAGTGCTCGAAGCAGCGCCTGGATACGCTGCGCGAACGGCAGATGGCGGCAAAACAGAAACCTCGCTACGACGGCTGTTGTCGGGATCTGGGGCTACGGCCCGATTCCGCGAAGCCGATGGTGGTGCGCTTCAGGAATCCGCAGGCCGGCGTCGTCAGTTTTAACGATCACGTCAAAGGACCCATCGCCGTCAATAATGCCGAGCTCGACGATCTGATTATCAAGCGCAGCGACGGCAGCCCAACCTATAATCTTTCGGTCGTGGTTGACGACATGGATATGGATATTACCCACGTCCTGCGCGGTGATGATCACGTTAACAACACGCCGCGACAGATAAACATCCTGCGTGCGTTAAAGGTCCCGATCCCCGAGTACGCGCATGTGCCGATGATTCTTGGCGACGATGGCAAGCGCCTGTCGAAACGCCACGGCGCTGTCGGCGTAATGGAGTATTTTGATGCCGGTTATCTGCCGCAGGCTTTGCTGAATTACCTGGTGCGGCTGGGCTGGTCTCATGGCGACCAGGAACTCTTCACGCTGCCGGAAATGATCGACAATTTTTCGCTGGATGCGCTGAACCGATCACCGTCTTCCTTCAACACCGAGAAACTCAACTGGGTCAATCAGCAATACCTGATGAGTCTGCCATTGACTGACGTCGTCACGCTGGTCAGGCAGCGGCTGGATCGCCTCGAAATCGATTACGATCAAAACCGCGATCTGGCGACCGTCGTAGATTTGTACCGTCAACGCGTGGCTACCGTAAACGAACTGGTCGATAGTATCGGCTATTGTTTCCAGGAATTTGAAAACTACGACGAGAAAGCCGCCAGTAAGGTGTTGCAAGCGTCGGCACTCGAACCATTGCGTCGCGCGCAGGCCCTGCTAGCGGCACTGGAAAGCTGGGATGCGGTGTCGATACATGGCGTTATCGAAACGATTACCGAGGAGCTCGAAGTCGGCATGGGCAAGGTCGGGCAACCGCTCAGGGTAGCGGTTACCGGGGGCTCGTTTTCGCCGCCGATCGATCAAACCATCGAACTGCTCGGCAAGCAGCGCAGTATCGCCCGAATTCAACGCGCGATCGATCATATTTCAACAAATAGCGCATCGTGATTCTTTATATTATTCAGTAACATGCTATATAAACTTAAGGAAGAGCTGGATCAGTCATGCTAGACTCGGCCCCCGATCGGAAGAGGCTTTCAGCAAGGATCGAAGAGAAAATGGCCCTAATGAAAGAATGGTTTACACCCTAGAAAATGAGGGAAAGTAATTTGGTGTCGCGAGAAACCATCAATTGCGTGGTTATGTTTGCCGATGTGGCTGGCAGCACGGCCATGTACGAAAACATGGGCGACGATTTGGCCAGGGAACGCATCTCCAAGGCGCTGAACGCGCTGATTTCGATTACCCGGCGCCACAACGGCAACCTGGTCAAGACCATCGGCGACGAAATCCTGGTCTACTTTAACGATATCGATATGGCGGTATACGCGGCCAAGGCCATCCAGGAAGCGATGGAGGACGATCGTTCACCCGAAACCATCGGGGTGTCGATCAGGATCGGGATGCAATACGGCAGCGCCATCCTCGAGAGCGACGATATTTTCGGTGACACGGTCAATGTCGCGGCGCGCGTCGCCAGCATGGCAAAGGCACGGCAGATTCTTTGTACCCAGGAAATCGCGTTTCTGGTCAAGAATGCAGACCTGTCAAACAACATGCGCCCCTACGATCGATTGCGTGTCAAGGGACGCAACGAGCAGCTCGACGTTTACCTGTTTGCATGGGAGCAGGAAGGCGATATCACCAATATGGCGACTGCCAGCAGCTTCACCAATCCGGCGCGTTACGAACAGGCCAAGAAGCTTACCCTCAAGTACGAAGACAAGCTCTACGAAATCTCAAATGAAACGACTTCCTATATCCTCGGCCGCGGTAAGGATTGCGAGTTGATTATCCATGGTGATCTGATTTCCCGTTACCATTCCAGGATCGAGCATCGGCGCGGCAAGTTCATTATTACCGATCAGAGCACAAACGGCACGTTTGTGCGCACCACGGAAGGGCAGGATGTTTTCCTGCGTCGCGAAGAGTTCACGCTGTTCGGCTCGGGACACATCAGCCTGGGTAAAAAAGTCGATCTGAACGACGAAAATGTAATTCGTTTCGTTTGCGAATAACGCGATATAATCTCCGCGATTATCCGTTGGAGATACACGATGAAACCCGGAAGCAACAGCTTTAACACGCTTACGACCCTCGAGCTGGACGGTCAGGAATTCCAATACTTCAGCCTCGAGAAACTCGCCGCACAGATACCCGAAATCGAACAGTTACCGTTTTCCTTGAAGGTATTGCTGGAAAACATCCTGCGTTTCGAAAAGGGTGACGCGGACGCCAGCGAGGACATCAAGGCCTTTGGCGACTGGGTGCAGGCACGCAGCTCGCAGCGCGAAATCGCGTTTCGACCGGCGCGCGTACTGATGCAGGATTTAACCGGAGTGCCCGCCGTGGTCGACCTGGCCGCAATGCGCGACGCCGCCGCGGACAACCCGCAGCGTATCAATCCACAGATACCGATAGATCTGGTAATCGACCATTCGGTCATGGTCGACGAGTTTGCCACGCCGAATGCTTTTGCGGCCAACGTGGCGCTGGAAGTCAAACGTAACGACGAGCGCTATCGTTTTCTCAAATGGGGCGCCGCAACCTTCGATAACTTTCGCGTGGTGCCGCCAGGGACCGGAATCTGCCATCAGGTCAACCTCGAATACCTCGCTAAAACCGTTTGGCAACACCAGGTCGGTGACAAAACCTACGCCTTTCCGGATACCCTGGTTGGAACCGATTCGCATACCACGATGATCAACGGTCTCGGCGTGCTGGGCTGGGGCGTCGGCGGTATCGAGGCCGAAGCCGGGATGCTCGGGCAGCCGATATCGCTGCTGATTCCTGAAGTGGTCGGATTCCAGTTTACCGGGCAGTTGCGTGAAGGTATTACCGCGACCGACCTGGTGCTGACCGTCACCCAGATGCTGCGTGCACACGGCGTGGTCGGCAAGTTCGTCGAATTCTTTGGCGATGGATTGACGCAACTGCCGCTGGCCGACCGGGCGACGCTGGCTAACATGGCACCCGAATACGGGGCTACCTGCGGATTCTTCCCGGTCGACGTGGAGACGATTCGATACCTGGGACTGACCGGGCGGGACGAGCAAAGCCTGCAACTGGTCGAAGCCTATTGCCGGGCGCAAGGCATGTGGTACCAGGCCGATACCCCGGACCCGGTTTTCAGCAGTAGCCTGACGCTGGACCTGGCCTCGGTCGAAGCCTCGCTGGCCGGTCCCAAACGCCCGCAGGATCGCGTGGCGCTGTCGGGCATCAAGGCCGCAACCCAGGCGATGATCGGCAATACGGAGCCGCTTGAGCGAGGTGTGGACGATGCCCTGCAGGATGGCGATGTCGTCATTGCGGCGGTGACTTCCTGCACCAACACGTCAAACCCCAGGGTAATGATGGCGGCGGGGTTGCTCGCGCGCAACGCGCGCGCGGCTGGACTCACGACCAAACCCTGGGTCAAGACTTCGCTGGCGCCGGGGTCGAAGGTGGTCACCGAATATCTCACTGTGGCCGGTCTGCAACAGGAACTCGATGCGATCGGCTTCAACCTGGTCGGCTACGGCTGCACCACCTGTATCGGCAATTCGGGACCCTTGCCCGAGGCCATCGAAAAGCAGATCAGGGAACGCAACCTGAGCGTTGCCAGCGTGCTTTCCGGGAATCGCAATTTCGAAGGCCGCATCCATCAGCAGGTCAGGGCAAACTGGCTGGCTTCACCACCGCTGGTAGTCGCTTATGCGCTCGCCGGCAGTACGCGAATCGACCTGACCTCCGAACCGATCGGCGAGTCCAGCGACGGCAAGGCCGTGTACCTGCGCGATATCTGGCCGAGTAACCAGGCGATCGCCGACGAAGTTTTGCAAGTCAACCAGGCCATGTTCAGGCGGCAGTATGCCGACGTATTCTCGGGCGACGACAACTGGCGGCAAATCGATGTCGAGCAGAGTTTGACCTACCACTGGGACGATGATTCGACTTATATCCGCAATCCGCCGTACTTCAGCCTGGATAATAGTAATCAACTACAGCCGGTGAAGCAGGCGCGAATACTGGCGATGTTCGGCGACTCGATTACCACCGATCATATATCGCCGGCCGGCGCGATCGCGGTCGACAGCCCCGCGGGTAGATACCTGCTGGAAAAGGGCGTCGAACGCAACAGTTTCAATTCCTATGGCTCGCGTCGTGGTAACCACGAACTGATGATGCGCGGTACCTTCGCCAATATTCGGATTCGTAACGAAATGACCCCGGATGTCGAAGGCGGCGTAACGCGTTTCATGCCCGGCGACGAAATCATGAGCATTTACGACGCGGCGATGAAATATCAACAGGCCGGAACGCCGCTGGTAGTCATCGCCGGTAAGGAGTACGGCACCGGATCGAGCCGGGACTGGGCCGCCAAGGGGACGCGCCTGCTCGGGGTCAGGGCGGTGGTTGCCGAGAGCTTCGAACGCATCCATCGTTCCAACCTGATCGGCATGGGCGTGTTGCCGTTGCAGTTTATCGACGGCTTCGAGCGCAAGCAGTTGCAGCTGACCGGTAACGAAAAAATCACCATTTCCGGCATGCAGAAGGGGTTGCAACCGGGGCAAAAGCTGGAGCTTTCGATTACCGATGATAACGGCAGCGTTTTAGCGGTAGACGTACTTTGTCGCATCGATACTCGTGACGAAGTGGCCTACTATGAAGCCGGCGGCATACTGCAGTACGTGCTGGATAAAGACTGATCGGGGACAGTCATGCTGATAACCTTTAAAACCAAGGCTTATTCCAACATAACCATGTTTGGTGATGTTGGGCGCAAGATGCTGGAAATGATGGCTTTCGGCAGCTCGGTGCCGGGCGCGATCAATGCCGCGGATGTTGCGACCGCGCTGGGTAATCTCGAGGCGGCGCTGGATAAGATGCCGCAACTGGTCGAACCGGCCGGCGAGGCCGCCGACGATCAGCCCGCGGTCAGCCTGCACACACGCGCGGTACCCCTGGTCGACCTGCTACGGGCGGCGATCGCCGAGGAAGCCTATGTGCGCTGGGAATAGTCTCTGCGCTGGTGGTAGCTGTCCACGCCAGTATCGCGGCAGGTATTCGCCGCGCGTTTGAGATTTACGGCACTACGCGAAAACGATAAACAGAAAAGCAGTAATCGGGATTCCCCCGGACAATCTTTAGACAAGCTATCCGGGTAACAACAATGGAGACATTATGGCTGATAAAGAGATCCTGCTGGGTTACGCGACCCGGGATAAATCAGGCGCAGAAGGGATTTATCCGGTTCATCTGAATTTAAAGCGCGCGAACCGCCATGGGTTGATAGCCGGTGCAACCGGCACCGGAAAAACCGTAACTTTACAGGCACTTGCCGAAAGTTTTTCGCAACAGGGAGTGCCGGTGTTCCTGGCCGATGTCAAGGGGGATATATCGGGCATTAGCCAGGCCGGAAAATCCCATCCCAGGGTTAACGAAAGGCTGCAAGCCCTGGGCTTGCCGCTCGACCAATGGCGCGGCTGTCCGACGGTATTCTGGGATCTCTACGGCAAGCAGGGGCACCCGGTTCGAGCCACGATTTCCGATATGGGCCCGCTCTTGTTATCCCGGCTGCTGGGATTGAACGCGACCCAGGAAGGCGTGCTCAATATCGTTTTCGCGGTCGCGGACGACAACGGCCTGCTGTTGCTGGATCTCAAGGATTTACGTGCCATGCTGCAACATGTCGCGGCCACCGCGAACGAACTCAGGAATCTCTATGGTAACGTTTCGTCCAGTTCCATAGGCGCAATCCAGAGACGCCTGCTGGTGCTCGAACGCAGCGGCGCAAAAAAGTTTTTTGGCGAACCGATGCTCGAACTGGACGATTTGATGCGGGTCGATGCTAACGGCGCCGGCGTGGTAAACGTGCTGGTGGCAAACAAGCTGGTGCAGGAACCCGCGGTTTATTCGACGCTGTTGCTGTGGCTGATGTCCGAACTGTTTGAAAACCTGCCCGAAATCGGCGATCCGGAAAAACCCGGGCTGGTGGTGTTTTTCGACGAAGCGCATTTGATGTTCAAAAATACGCCGACCGCGCTCGTCGATAAAATCGAACAGGTGGTGCGTTTGATTCGCTCCAAGGGAGTCGGGGTGTACTTCATCACGCAAAGCCCCGGAGATATCCCGGATTCGGTGTTGGCGCAACTGGCTAATCGGATGCAGCACGCCCTGCGCGCCTTTACCCCGAAAGAGCAAAAAGCGGTGCGGGTGGCGGCGCAGACTTTTCGCAGCGATAAAAGTTTCTCGGTGCAAGATGCGATCAGCGAAATGGGCGTCGGCGAGGCGCTGATTTCAACCCTGATGGCAAACGGTTCGCCTTCGATCGTCAGACGGGCAATGGTAAAACCACCGCTATCCCGCATCGGCGCCGCGAAAAAGGCCGAGGTTTACGAGATCCTGGTGGAAAGCCCGCTGGCGGAAAAATACGGCACTGCTATCGATCGTGAATCCGCCTTCGAGAAACTGGCTAAACGCGCCGAAGCGGCGTCGCAAGCCGCCATCGAGCACAAACCGACCCGCAAACGCGCGCATGCTGCGCCGAAACCGCGTGGCCGTCCACGTCAGGGTGTTGTCGAGACTTTCGTCAAGAGTGTCGTCCGCAGCCTGGGCAGCAGAACCGGGCGGGCGCTGGTACGTGGAATTATGGGATCCCTGTTCAAGGGGCGTTAAGCCGCTGGCGCTATTTTGTGGCTTAATCCTTAACCATCGAATCGACCACGGCGGTCCAGCCGTGGGCGATATTGTCATGGTTGTATCCGCCACCGCCCATCGCCAGCATGCGACCTGCGCAATAATCGTCCGCTATTTTGCGCAAACTCGCGGCTGCATGAGCGTGTGAGGCCGGGCTGAATTCCATATTGGTGATCGGGTCGCCCTTGATACTGTCGGCGCCGCATTGCAGCAAGATGAATTCCGGCTCGTGTTTACGCAGGTAATTTTCGATAATTGGCCATACTTCCTCGAATACCGCATCATTGGAAAATGGCGGTACCGGAATGTTGAGCTTGGTGCCCTCGGCGGCCCCGGTGCCGGTTTCGTTGACGAATCCGGTGCCCGGATAGAGGGTGCGGCCATCTTGATGGATGTCGGCAAAAATCAGGTTGGGATCGTCTTCGAAGCTGTAAAACACGCCGTCACCATGATGCGCGTCGATATCGATGTAGGCGACGCGCTTGATGCCGTATTGCGCGCGCAGATACTCGATCGCGATGCCACAGTCGTTGAACACGCAAAAACCGGCGGCGACGTGCCTGCGCGCATGGTGCAAGCCGGCAATCGGTGAAAACGCGCGTTTGAATTCGCCTTTCATGATGCGATCGATGGCGTCGGTTACCGAACCGGCGACATGGCTTGCGGCCTCGAACATACCGACGAAGGAGGGCGTGTCGCCGCCATCGAGGTAGCCGTGCCCGCTCACCGAGTAATCGCGTACCTTGTCGATATAGTCGCTGGTATGAAACAGCTCGATGCGGTCGCTGCTCGCCGCTACCGGGGTCTGAATCGCCAGCTTTTTATCCAGTCCCTGCTTCAGCAGCTCGGCCTGGAAAGCATCATGGCGTTGCGGGCCGAACGGGTGCCCGTCTTTGAAACCGTAATCGGCGAGGGCCTGTCCGAGGTAGATGCAGGTGTCTTTGGAGGACATGGGTGGGTACCGGTTCAATAAACAGGGCCATTAAAGACCATCTCCGGTGGGCGGGTCAAATCCTGGCATTAAATTACCCGGGGACTATTTCTCTTCCTGTCCGATCACCCATTGGTGGTCGCATTTCTGACAGCGCGCATAAATTGGCCAGGCCTCGGCGCGAACCTCGAAAAGTCCGTATTTACCGCAGTGGCTGCAGGTAGCGGAACTGGCGCACTGCTGGGCGAATGTAAACTGCATCCAGAAGCGGCGAAACAGCTCGATGGCACCCAGGCCGATGCCGTACAAAACCACCAGCGAAACAATCGTGAAAATGCCGGAAAGATTTTTGCCGACAAACTCAATTACGGCGACAAACAGGAAACCGCATAGCAGGCAACTGAGCAGCCAGGCGAAGCTCAAAAAGAGCTGTCGTTCATGCCAGCGATGGAATTTTTGGTGTTGCATGAGCCGGTTTTGCATGCGTCTGTCCTGGGCCGATAAGTATATTCCTGTTGTCGGCTAATTTCCGTGAATATTTAAATTTTCGATTTTGCCCACATATAAGCCATTGAATTGCTTGAATATTTTTTATATAGCGATTGCTTTAATGCAGGAATGAACTAGAAGTGACGCTAGATCGAAGCGCTCACAACAATAAGGAGATGAGTCATGTTAATGGTATTTTTATCGGTCGCGGCACTGATTGTCGCAGCAGTTATCTCGCGTCGTAGCCTCTCCGGGAGACCGGCGATAGACCGCGCGCTCAAGGGCTCGTTGGTAGTGTTCGCGATTCTCGGTTTCCTGTCGCGTTCGTTCGTGATTATCGATGGCGATGAAATCGGCGCGCTCAAACGAATCTATCTCGGTGAGCAATTACCCGCGGGCCGTATTATCGCGCTCGAAGGGCAAAAGGGCCCCCAGGCCGAGGTGCTTGGCCCGGGTTTCCACCTGATCCCATTTGTACGAGTTATCTATGAAATCGAATACTTCCAGGTGCAGGAAATTCCGGAAGGCCAGTATGGTCTGCTGGTGGCTAACGACGGACAAGCGATAGACGAGGGCGCTTACCTGGCCAATCCCTGGCCCGAATCCGCCAGGGAACAGTGGCATAACGCGACTTACTTTCTCGAAAACGGCGGTCAGAAGGGCCCTCAATACGATGTATTGAAACCGGGTAAGTATCGTATCAATCCGTACCTGTTCAAAATCAACAGGCTGCTGGCGACCGATGTGCCCACCGGACATGTTGCGGTCATTCGAAGCAATATGAAAACAACCAGCGAAAGCTGCCCGGATCCGGCGAAGTCGTTTGGCACCGCCGATCAGAGCGTCGCCCTGCCGTTGGTGCCCAAGGGTTGTGTCGGCGTCTGGGAAGAGCCGATTCCACCCGGGCGTTACTACCTTAATGAAAAGGCGTTTGTCTCCACCATTATCCCCACTCGCCTGCAGACCTGGGTTTACAAGGGTGGCTACACCGCGCGTCGCATTAATTTGACCGTATCCGACGAAGGAAAAATTCAGCAAAAAGAAGTTTCGGAGCAGATAAAGGTGCCCGCCGATGCCGCCGATCGTGCGATCAATGTACGCGTCGAGGGCTGGACCGTGCCGGTGGAAATGCGCGTCGTGGTCGCGGTTAACCCGGCCAATGCCGCCAAGGTCGTCGCTTCGGTGGGTGGATTGAAGCAGGTCGAAGACAATATCATCACTCCGGTGATTCGCGATATTTTACGCACCATCGGCGGCCACCCCGATCGCAGGGTGATGGACCTGGTGGAAAAACGTGCCGAAATCGTTGCCGAAGTGGAGCGCGCCATCGTGCCGGAAGGCCTGAAGGCGGGCGTTACCATACAGGAAGTGCGCATGGGTGAACCGGCGATTCCACCTGAATTGCTGGTGGCCACACTGCGTGAGCAACTGGCGATTCAGCTGCAGGCGACCTACAAGAAGGAACAGGATGCACAGCGTGAGCGGATCAAGGTTGAACGCGAACGCGCTACTGCCGACCAGCAAAAAGAGCTGGTAGCGGCCGAAATCCGCAAAAAGGCAGCCGAATTCACCAAGGAGCAACTGCGTTTGCTTGGTGAAGGTGAAAAGCTGAAACTGCTCGAAATAGCCAAGGGCCAGGAGGCACAGGCGCTGGTTTTGGGTAAGGAAGCCGCGTTGCAGCTCGCCGCGCTGGAAAAGGCGCTCGAAGCCGCCAAGCAAAACGATCGCATCGTCAAGGTGCCGACCGTGCAGGTCATCGGTGCCCAGGCCGGCAGTTTCGAAGGTGCCGCGGCAATCCTCGGCTCATCCAATATCATCCAGGCTTTGCAGGGACTCGAGAAGAAAAAAGCGGAACAGAATTAACCCGAACGGATTAATAGTAACCGCAGGCAGCTAGTCGTTCGTGGCTAGCTGCCTTTCCAGCAGTTTACAGGCTTCTCGCCAGGGCTCGAACGCCTGCTTATCCTGGAGCAGGTCGAGCCCAAGTTTCGAAAAGGTACCCTCGGTGGCAATCGCCGTGGCGATTTCCCCCGGCGATTGCTCTCGATTCGCCAGCGCCAGTTCGGCCGCGCCTTTCGCCATCCCCATCACCAGTTCGGCGCTGAGTCCGGCCGGCAGGTTGGGCCCCTCGGTCGCCTCGATCACTGCCTGGTAGAGCGAGAAAAACCAGCAGTAAACGCAGGCAAGTATGCTGCCCTGGGTGAAATAAGCTTCGTTATCGAGCGCAATCGCGTTTCCGCAGTAGTCGAACATTTCACGCACGAAGCCCTGGTCGGGGTAAATTAGCGTCGGACTGGCGCTGGCCTCGGCGCTGCTGACCGGCATCGCGCGTACAATTTCGAGATCAGCCGGCAATACGGTTCGCAACTGTTCGATTTCGATTCCGGCGACCACGCTGATCAGCACCTGGTCAGGTTTGAATTCGAGATCGGCCAGGCTGTCCAGGCAGTGCGCGGGCCGGGTGGCAATCACGACGTAGTCGCTGCGCTCGACCACCGCCTGATTGTCGTTCAGCACTTCACAGGTAAAATGTTTTCGCAGGTAGGCCGCTTTTTCCCGATTACGCGGAGACAGCACTACCGGGCCGGTGTAACCGCCACGGCGCAAGCCCTTGATGGTATAAAGCGCGAGTTCGCCCACGCCGATAAATCCGATAGTGTTCAATCATGTCCCCTGGTGAAATCGTTGCGGCCCGATCTGTCCTGCCCGCGCAACAGAAACAGCGCCCGATTGGAATAACCGTGCGGTGATCCCGCGTCTTCCTTGATCTTGCCGCTGCGATGGTTGTAAAAGCTGGTTGCCGGCATGATGCGCAGCACCAGCCCCATGCGGCGTTTGGCGGACAGATTCGGCTCCGAACCGTGCACCAGGTAAACATCGTGCAGCGAAATCTGCCCCGGTTCGAGCACGATGTCGCGTGCCTGACTCAGATCGACCTGGTCATCGTCGATTACCTGGGACAGGGTGTAGTCGTCGCGATGTTCGAAATGATGCGAGTAAATCCGATGATCGCGATGCGACCCGGGAATGTATTTCATGCAACCCTGTTCCGCTGTCGAGCCATCCAGTGATATCCATACCGTCAGCGTTTCCAGCGGTTCGATGGGGTAATAATCGCCATCCTGGTGCCACGGAGTAGCCTTGCCGACGCGTGCCGGTTTACCAAAAATAGTCATCCCCCAGAGGATGAAATCCGGGCCGATCAGTTGCTCGACCATGTCGAGGATTTCAGGGATGCGCGCCATTTCAAGCCATCGGGGATTGCCTTTAACCCCGTAGGCACCGTTGGCATCGAGGTGCGGGCCGAGAATGAAATCGGCGGCAAAGTCGGGGCTGTCGCGGTTGTCGTGCAGCAATTTCTGGTAAAGCTCGTCGATCCGCGCAAGGATTGTGTCCGCTACCCGATACTGCGCAGGAATGACTAGTCCATCTTTACGGTAGGTTTCGACTTCGGCTTCGCTCAGGGGCATCACCCGAGGTTATTACAAAAGAGTTGGCGAATGAAGTCAGTTGTAACGATTCATGCAATCTTTGCCGCCGAATGAGCAAGCCGATACTTCAAATTACGAGCGCGCCGATCGGCGTCGGACAGGAACGCGCCTGCTATCAGCATGCCGAAGATAACGGCAAGGTTATCAAGATCCAGAAAAGGGAGAGCGACAAGCAAACGCGGCGCGAATTCAGGCACTATCGCATCCTGGCGCGGCGCGGTATGCGCGATTTCGAGCATATTCGGCGATACTATGGAAAAGTCGAGACCAAGCTCGGAGAGGGTTTCGTCGTGGATAAGATCACGGATTACGACGGCAGTGTTTCGTTGACTTGCCGCTCCAGGTGATTAGCCCGTTCGACGAATAACGTTTTCTCTAGGGACTTTCGCTGGCCGACTGGCACTCCAGGCACAGGCCGGCAAACGGTTGCGCCTGTAACCGGGCAAACGCAATCGGCTCGGCGCATTGCAGGCAGAATCCGTACTCTCCGCTGTCGATGCGCTGCAACGCGAACTCGATTCGTTTTGCTAGCTGGGTTGCCTGTTGTCGGTTGGCGAGCGCCATTTGTTGCTGCTGGATGGCATCGATACGCGAAACCCGGCCAACCGACTGCTGGTCGAGCGTTACCGGTTTGGTGGCGTCGTCGGCGTTGGCCAATTGTGCTTCGAGCTCGCGCCTTTTATCTTCGAGCTGATCATGTAACGCGTCGATTTGTTGCTGATTGAGTTCGGGCGCGGGCACGATTCAGGAAGTCTCGACAAGGCTCTGTGGCGCGGAGTCGATACCGTAATCGGTGCGTATTCTGCGCTGTTCGCGGGTATGTTTGCGAATACTCCTGTTCTTCGCGATCGACTCCGGACGCGCATATCCGCGTCCGTGATCGAGGTGAACGCAGCTGCAACGATAGCGCACCTGCCTGGGCTTGATGCCCATATTCACCAGGCGTTCGCCGAATTCGCGATCCTGGCCGCCGTACTGCATGCGTTCATCGAATCCGTTGGCGTCGATAAAATATTTTTTCCAGGTCGATGAACTGTGGCCGTTCCAGGTGGCGCGCGTAATTGTTAAAGCATCCAGGATCGCGCCCATCAGCGGATTTGAGAAAAGCTTTGCAATTTTCGGCGTAAAGGGCACGCCATGGCGCAATAGCCAGCCTGGGCGGGTGCAGTTGCCGCTAATAATGTCCTGTTTGGTGATTGCGCGCGAGACCTCGAGTGGCAGCTTGAAATAACCCCCCGACAGCATCGTGTTCTCGGCCGCGAGCTCGACATGATTTTTGACGAAGTCAGGATGTGGAATACAGTCGCCATCGGTGAAGATGAGGTACTCACCGCGGCTTGCGACGATGGCTTTATTCATAATCCGGCATTTCTGAAAACCGTCATCCTCCTGCCAGATGTGCTGAATCGGAATATCGATCTGCGATTTTAGCCGCTCGACGACTGCACGAGTCTCCTCGCCGGAGCCGTCGTCGGCGACGATAATTTCAAAATCGCGATAAGACTGCGCCGAAAAGCCCCACAGGGTTTTTTCCAGCCACTGTGGATGGTTATAGGTGGTGAAAATTACCGATGCAAACATCAGCTGCACTCAGCGTAGATTGATTCCAGTTTGGCACATTGCTTGCGCACATCGAAATGTTGTTCGACACGCTTGCGCCCCGCCATTCCCATATTGTGACGCAGGCTGGAATTTTCCAGCAAATCCGCAATGTTTCGCGCCAGCCCGGTCACGTCTTTTTCATCGCTCAACAACGCCGTGCTGCCCTCGTCGACCGCTTCGACCAGGCCGCCACTGCGAAAACTGACCACCGGGGTTTGCAGCGCCTGGGCTTCGAGAAATACCATGCCGAGCCCCTCGGCATCGCCGCTTGCGGCGGTTATGCTGGGCGCGACAAATAGCCAGCTACGAGCCAGCTGTTGTCGAATTTCCGCGGCGCCGGCGGTGCCGGTAAAGTCGACATTCAATTTGCGCGACGCGGCTTCCCGTTGCAACGAGGCTTTCAAATCGCCTTCGCCGATAATGGTTAGCCGCAGTTCGGGGAAACGCGGTTTCAACTGCTCCATCGCCTGCAGTAAATAGGTGCAGCCTTTTTTCTCCACCAGGCGCCCGACGAAAAGCAGCGAAGGCTCATCGGTTTCGTTTTTCTGCTGGGTAAACTTGTCCAGGTCGATACCGATATAGTGTTGAATCAGTTTTTCCTCGGGGCAGCCGCGTGCGAGCGCCTGTTGCGCAATAAAATGCGAAACCGCTATAACCCGATCCACGTTGGCAAAAAATTGCTGATTGCCGTGGCTCTGCGCGGTTGCATTTTCATACTTGGTAATATCGTGACCGTGGACCGTGGTTACTACTGGCAACTCGAGCCGCTTGCCAATTTTGACAGCATCGAGTCCATCGTTGAAGAAATGCGCATGGATTAGTGCTGGAGAATGGCCGGCGATGGCCTTGAGCCACGCGTTCGCGCCGCCGAGACCCTGGCGCAGCATTAATTTCGACAGGGACGCAATACGGCTGTAATCATCCAGTAGCAGGGTGGTAGCCGCGTCCAGCAACTGTAGCCCGGACAAATCCTTCTGGTAGCCGCAGAAAACGGCGCGAAAATTCGGCAGTAATTGTCCCTGGTCGGCAATAAAGGTTTCCGAGTACGAGAGCAGGCGCTTGCGAAAAATAGCAACGGTTGAAGTCAATATAAATTGCCCTTGTGACCGCCGGCTGACGGCGCCGGCTTAGCGTTTCTGGAATCAGGACTGGGACAGCTTATGCCGTATCTGTTTGAGTGCCAATTGCATTTTAATATAACGGTTTATGCTGCGCAGGCCAAGCCGGTCGCGCAGGATAAGAGGTAACAGCCTGATATTCCACTGGCGGCACTTTTGCTCGATGACGTCGATAACTTCCGCCGCGCTGGGGGCTGAAATTTTACGGCATTCGCGCGAGATCTGGGTCAGGGTGCGCACCAGCAAACTTTTATGCGCTCGTTTCTGGCGCGCGCTGTGCGCAAATTTACCCGAACTCTCGACCGCGCCGAGCCAGTCGATATAGGACCCCGACTTAAACTTACGGCCGGTCGAGCCACTATCATGGTTGCGATATCGGTAGACGTTCTTATCGAGTAGCAATAACGACCTAGCATTTGCGAACACTTCGCTACAGTAAAACAAGTCCTCTGCCATGCGTACGCCTACCGGAAACCGGAAGCTGCCGAGCTGGTCACGACAAAATAGCTTGCCCCAGGCATGCCCACGTACAGTGTCGTGTTCATACAACGTGGTCAAGACTGCATTGTTTTCGACGAGTTTTGAATTGTCGACGTTGTAGCTGGACTCGGTTTCACGATTTTGGGTGAAGATAGTGTTATTACCCTTGACGATATCGACCTTAAACGATTCGGCTGCCTGGTATAAAGCGGATAATGCCTGAGGCGGCAGGACATCGTCGGGGTCCACAAACATGAAGTATTTGCCCACGGCGACTTCCAACCCCCGATTTCGGGAGATGCTGACGCCCATATTATGCTCGTTTTCGATATATCTAAAATTTGCAGTATGTGCCTTTATCCAATTACGGCAAATCTCCGCACTATTATCGGGTGAACAGTCATTAATCACGATGACTTCATAGGCTTCCTGAAAATCCTGTTCGGCAATACTGTCAAGACACTCGTGAATGTAATCTGCTACGTTGAACATCGGAACGATCACAGAAATGACCGGGATGCTGTTATTGACGCTTTCTCCCGTCATTACCGATCCGCCGTAGTTTGCATTTTTTTATGATTACTGATCCTGGCCAGTAACACGAACCAGGTTTTCGCAGTGTCGGTATAGCGTGGCAGCATTACCGCGTAAAGTATGGAAAGTATCGTTCCCGAGATCGGCATCAGCTTCGACTTCATGTCAAAAAAATCGACAGGCATTCAGGTTTCTCTTTGCACCAGGTCGCGCGCTATCAATCTGAGCGCAACCAGGGTCGGTTTTGAAAGCGCGTAGGTTATCACAAGCACCGGGCTTTGCTATCTGCGACCGGCATTTTTGCCGCCGATATGGTTTTGCCAGCGGTTGACGGCTGGCGCAGCTCTTATGCTAGAGATCCCGAATTCGCAGGCCGTACGCGGCCCGAGTTCTCGAACAATGCTGCATAGGCCCGCCGCCGACTCTGGGCCTCGATAGATTCGTTAGCTGAAATTGATTCTGGCTAGTTAACCCGACTTGAAATCAGTTGAGCAAACCCTAGTTAATCTCGCGTAGAAGGTCGTTCTTAGTGAACGTTTAAATCAATTGACTGGGAGACTGATATGAATCTTGAAAAATTTAAACCCTGGAACTGGTTCAAGCACGAGGAAGGCAACAACAGCAGCCAGCAGATTCCGGTGAGTCGCGAGCAGGCTGAAATTCAGACGCGCGGTCACGGCGGGTCTTTGATTGGCCTGCATCGCGATATGGATCGCTGGTTCGAGGATGCATTCAAATCTTTTGGCATGCCCTCGCCGCAAGTGCAAAACCGGCTCGCTGACAGGTTGCCGGAATTCTACCGCCCGCAAATCGATGTTTCGGGTGACGAAAACTGCTACCAGATCAGCCTGGACGTGCCGGGACTGACTGAATCCGATTTGTCGCTTGAGGTCAAGGA
>CAMYML010000003.1 GCA_947259305.1 uncultured Gammaproteobacteria bacterium
TTTATCCGTCTGGTCCAGTCGTTTTACCGCACCTTCCCGCAACTCGCCGAGGAGATCCGCTTCTCCCATGCCTGGAGCGGACCCATCGGGTTGACCACGCGCATGGCGGTGCATTACCAGAAGTACCATCACGGCGACATGGTATATGCCGGTGGTTATTCGGGCTTCGGCGTGACCGCATCGCGCTTCGGCGCGCGCGTCGGGCTCGCGATCCTCGATCAGCTCGATATCCCCGAGACCAGAATGCAGTTTGCCCTGACGCTACCCGACTACATCCCACCCGAGCCGTTTCGCTGGATCGGCGCGCAAGTCACGATGTACGCGCTCGATACCCTGGACGAGAAAGGCGGCTGGCGCAAACTATGGGTGAGGATGGTGCAGAAAATGGGGTTTCCGATTACGCTTTAGCAGGCAATCGAGGTGCTTGAATCGAACCCGGTCAGGCTAAAGTTGCCGCAACGTCCGGCTTACTCGATGCAGGGCCAGGAATCCGGGATCCATCGTCCTTGCGGCAACCGCGTTTCCAGGTTGCCGCAGGAGAGATCGATCTGTATCTGCGTAAGATTCTGTACCCGGCGCAGATCCAGACTTTCGAAATGCGTCAGATAGGTGTAGGCGCCCTCGAAATCGACCCCCGACAAGTCGGCTTTATCGAAGTTGGCTCGCGAAAGATTGGAAAAGACAAAACTCACATTTTCCAGTTTTGCCCCGCTAAAGTCGACCCGCCCGAGCTCCGCCCTGGACCAGTCCACGTTCTTTATTTTCGCTTTCCTGAAGCTGGCACGAGAAAACTCTGACTTGGTCAGGATCGTATTCGTCAATTTGACGCGATCGAAATTTGCGCGATAGCCTACCGCCTTGGTCAGATCCGCATTATCAAATCGGCTCGCGGTGGCGCTGCTGCGGGTCATGTCGGTTTTGACCATTCTGACGCCGGTGAAATCACTGTCATCGAGCATCTTGTTAGTTTTTTTACAGCCGGACCAGTCTATCCCGGGAGCTCGCCTGTCGTCGCAGCTGGCATGGGCACTTTGCGCGGCAATCAACAAAACCGCACAGATGGGGACTACTGTATAGCGCAACAATTTCGTTCTCATTCAATCCATCGATTTCATCGACTATAGAACTTCGACTATAGCACCGGGATATAATTCCATAAACCGATTATGGACCCGGGCTATCTGTCAATTCAGCCGGCTTTATTTTTTGCGGCCGTAAAACCTCGACCACGCCCGCCGATATAATCAATGCCGCACCAATCAGTTCACGCAGGCCAAACTGTTCCTGGGTCAGCATCGCGGCGGATGCGACGCCGACGATTACCTCGACCATCAACAGCATGCCGACCCGCCCGGGGCTCAACACGGTGGCGGGCCAGACGGTCAGGTAGGTAATCGGCAACATCAACAGCGCCACCAGCGCAATCCAGTACCGGCCCTGTAGCAGGCTGGCGGGTTGCGGCATGCCGTCGAGGTTACCCTGGTGCCAGAGGACCAGCAGCAGCGACATAAGCAGCGCAAACAAAATGAATATGGTTACTTTTTCAATGATGAACCGGGCGCCGTCCTGGAACAATTTCACCGAGGCCACCGACCAGCACAGCCCCGAACACAGTGCAAACCAGTCACCGGTATTACGTGGAACCGGCAGCCCGCTGTCAACCACGAGCACAACGTAAAGCCCGGAGAATGCGAGCAGCAGCGCCAGCACCCGATTACCCGTCAAACGTTCCTTCAGCACCAGAATCCCGAGCAGCGTGCTCCATAACGGGCTCATGTAAAACAGCAGAATGGCGCGCACAACGTCGGTCAAATTGAGGCTGGCGATATAGAGTGAAAATGCAAGGCCCGCCAACATCCCGGGGATCAGGGTATGTTTCCAGTGTTCGGCAAACTGGCGATAGCGGACCAGCATCAACGGGATGAAGAGTAATGCGCTGGCGCCGAAAATTACCGGACCGTTCCAGAAGGCGGGCACCCCGGCCTGCTCGATACCCCGCACCGGTATCCAGTACAGCCCCCACAATGCGGCGCCAAAAGCGAGCGCGACGCTTGCAACCAGATCGCTACGCGTCGAAAGCATCGATGCTGTTCACCCCATCGCCGACTGAATCAGCCTGTAACAGCCGCGCTGATGCGGGTGAATGCCTGCATATTGATATCGTCGAGGTCCAGCCTGAGAGGTTGCCCCTGTGACGACAACTTGACAATGGTTACCTCGGTTACCGGGTTGATGTAAATCCACTGGCTGTGAATCCCGATCGCAAGCATGGCCTGGTGCTCGTTACCAGTCTGGTACCACTTGTTGCGATAGCGCCCATCCGGAAATTCCTTGGACGACTCGCCGCGCCGCCAGGCTTCGCGATCGCCGCCCTGGCTGCAGTCGTCGATCCACCAGTCGGGGATGATCTGCTGGCCGTTGGCGAAGCCGCGGTTACGCACCAGCTCGCCGAAGCGCAATAAATCGCGCGGGATCACGCAGATACCGCCGGCGGTGCGCGGCGCACCCTTGCGATCGACGGTGATATAGGCATTTTTTTCGGCGCCCATGGGTTGCCACAGATGGCGACTCGTCAACTGCGCCAGCGACTCGCCACTGACCCGCTCCAGCACCCAGCCAAGCAGGTCCGAGTTGGGTGACTTGTACTGCCAGACCTCACCATGGTCGCCGTCCCCGCGCCCGATCGAGCACAGGAAATCATGCAGGTTCTGATCGATTTCATCGACCCCGCAGGGGTGCCAGGCGGTAGCCGTTCGATACTCGACGAACTTGCCGGAAGTCGCGAGGTAATCCTCGGTGAAATCGATTTTGACCACCATGTCGAGAACCTGCTGCAGGCTCGCGTCACGATAGCCGGAGGCGGCAAGTTCGGGGATGTAATCGACCACCGGTTTTGCCGGATCGAGCAAGCCTCGATCGATCAGCACCCCGGCCAGGGTCGCGGTGATCGATTTGCTCACCGAAAAAACGATATGCGGATTGAATTCGATCTCGTCATCCACGTACCATTCATGCACCAACCGACCCTGGTGCGCGACCAGCAGCGCGTCGCTGCTGGATTCCGCCAGCCAGCGATCCAGAGACCATTGCGCGTCTTCGAGGCCGGTCAGCATGACATCGCCCAGCGCGGGCGCGGACGCCGCGGTAAAACCGCTGGACTTGTTACCGCGGTAAATGGCTGCGCTCGGAATAATTTCACGCACGTGATGAAAGGCCCAGCGGTTGTGCGGCGGCAGGCGCCAGTTGGCCAGGTTTAGCGTCTCCGGTCGTTTCTGCACTAGTCGAGCTCCGTGATGGTTTTCTGGTTATTCGAGTCGAGCACGGTCTGGCACATTTCCAGGTGCAAACGCCCACCGCTGTTATAGGGATGCGATTCGACCACGGTTTCGTTGAGCACGATGCCGAGACCCGGTTCACCCGGCGCCGGCACGTAACCGGCTTCCCAGGCCAGCGGTTTTCGCAGTACCGCGTCGTGAAACTCGGTTTGAATCGTCTCCAGGATCAGGAAATTGGGGCAGCTGAAGGCGACATGCGCCGCCGCCGCGTGTGCGATCGGCCCGCAGTAAATATGCGGCGCGATCTGGGCGTTGAACAGTTCCGCCAGGACCGCGATTTTCTTGGTTTCCCAGATCCCGCCGCTGCGCCCGATGTCGGGTTGCAGAATCGAGACACCCGCCTTCAGCGCCTGGTAGAACTCGACGCGCGTGGTCAGGCGCTCACCGGTCGCGATCGGGATCGAGGTCGCAGCGGCGACTCGGCCAATCGCATCCATCTGGTCCGGCGGGCAAGGCTCTTCAAACCACAATGGATCATAGGGCTCGAGCCGGCGCGCCAGCCGGATCGCGGACGAGGTCGTCATCTGTCCATGGGTGCCGAACAGAATATCGGCGCGATCGCCGACCGCTTCCCGGATCTTGCGCACATTGTCTGCACAGCGCGTAAGCTCGGTCAGCGACAGTTCGCGTCCGCCCTGAAAACTGTAGGGTCCGGCCGGGTCCTGCTTGACCGCGGTAAAACCCATGTCGATATAGTCGAGCGCGCGCGCGGCGGCGGCATCACCGTCGTGATAAACGTCGGGCGCGCCGTCACCCGGGTTGCCGGCATCGTCGATCGCCTCGGGGTAGAGGTAGGTATAGGTCCGCAGGCGTTCGTGAAACTGGCCACCCAGCAGCTGGTAAACCGGCACGTCGTGGGCTTTGCCGAGAATATCCCAGATCGCGATTTCGATGCCGCTGAACACGCCCATCATGCTGATGTCCGGCCGCTGGGTGAAACCAGCCGAGTAAACCCGCCGAAACAGGGTTTCGACGTGATGCGGGTCTTCACCGGCGACAAAACGTTCGAAGGTATCTTCGACCATCGCGCAGGCAATATCTCCAGACACCGGGATGCCATAACACTCGCCGATACCCTCTATCCCGTCGTCGGTGGTGATCTTGACGATCACCCAGAAAGAGCCCCCGATACCGCTCGGCGGCACCGTAACCCAGGTTTTGATATCCTTCAGAATCATGTTTGCGCCCGCTCTGGAGACCCCGCTAAGTTACTCCAAACCGCCGGATTACGGAACCGGTATTAACTCCTGTTTGATCAATTCCAGCAGCTTCTTCATCTGCTGGGTCGGGATGCCTGAGGAAAACCGCGCCACGTGCTGAATCGGTGGCGGTTGGGGCAACAGCATGCGCTCGATAGTCAGACCCAGGCCTTCGCCGCGGCGACCGGCCTGGCGCTGATCGAACACGTTGTAATTCACCAAACCGATGCCAAGCCCATTACGCACCGCGTTGACCATCCCGTCGAGACTCGGGCATTCGAACACCACGCGCAGGCTGCGATCGATCCGGGCCAGCGCCTGCTCGGCCCAGGCCTTGTAAAAACATTCGCTGTGGTAAGTGACATAGGGAATCGGTCCGTCTTCGAGAATAAAGTCTTCCGCCTGCAGCCATACGACCTGCTGGCTTCCGAGCGCATGGTCGCCCTCGAGCAGCTCTGACTCGAATACTTCGATCAGGGCCATATCGACTTCCCCCTGGTCCAGCCACTTGACCAGCTCCGGGGTATGCGCGACGCGCGATGTCAACGCGACCATGGGAAAATTATTGGAAAAATTGGACAGGATGCGCGCCATGTCGGGCGCGGTGATATCTTCGGTGATGCCGAGGCGCAATTCGCCGGCGAGATCGCTCTGGTGAAAACTCGCCCAGGCCTCGTCATGCAGACGCACCATGCGCCGCGCATAGTCGAGCAGCTTCTCACCATCGCGGCTGAAACTGAGCTTACCGTCGACGCGGGAAAACAGGTTGCGATTGAGACTCTTTTCGAGGCGCTTGACCTTGTGGCTAACCGCCGATTGCGACAGGTTGAGCTTTTTTGCCGCGCGCGTAACGCCCCCGGTTTCGGCGATGGCCGTGAGCGCGCGCATGGATTCGATATCAAACTTGGACACTATGACAAATTTCGATGGAGATCATGAAAATATATCGTTTTGTTCATAAAGAGACAATCGGTATATTCAGCGTTTCGATCTTGTTCAGTCCTAGCCATGACCCAGTATAAGAACCTGTTCCAGGCACTCGATTTGCGCCACCGCAGCCTCGACAACCGGATTGTATTCGGCGCGCATACCGCCAATATGGCCGACCTGGGTCTACCCGGCGAGCGCCATCGCGGTTACTACGAGGAACGCGCCATCGGCGGCGCGGCGATGATCGTGGTCGAACCGATGCCGGTGCACCCGACCGCGGTCCTGACGCGCGGCAATTTTCGCCATTGCGACGACGCAGTCATCCCCTACTTTCGCAAGATAACCGATGCCGTGCACGAGCACGGCACGACCATCCTGCAGCAGCTTTACCACGTCGGCCAGCATGGCGATTCGGACCTGTCGTTCATGCCGCACTGGTCGCCTTCGGGGATGCCCTCCTACCACGACTCCGACGGCAGCCACGCGATGCGCGAATCCGAAATTCTCGAAGTCATCGACTGCTTCACGCGGGCCGCGCAGCGCTGCCAGGCGGCGGGCTTCGATGGCGTCGACCTGTTCGCCGCCTACAATGCCCTGCTCGACCAGTTCTGGACGCCGTGGTCGAACCAGCGTGACGACCGCTGGGGCGGATCGCTGGAGAATCGCTGCCGCCTGTCGCTGTCGATCATCAACTCGATTCGCGCGGCCTGCGGCGAGGATTTCATCATCGGCATGTCGATCAGTCACTCCGAAGAGACACCTTACGTAATGACGCTGGAGCAACTGCAGGAAGTCATCGTCGCCCACGACAATAGCGGCAATCTCGACTACGTGTCCTGTGGCGCCGGCAATTACATCGACTATGATCGCCTCATGGCCACCTTCGTTTACGGTGAAAAACAGGGCGTGCCACTCGCCGCCGCGTTGAAGTCAGTGGTCAGTCATGCACGCATTACCGCCGAGTGCCATATCCGCACCCCTGAAAATGCCGACTACACGATTGCGAGCGGCGATTCGGACCTGGTTTCGATCGTGCGTGGGCAAATCGCGGACCCTCACTGGGTCAACAAAACCCGCGACAACCGCCACCAAGATATCCGTGGCTGCATTTCCTGCAACCAGATGTGCTGGGGGCGGCGCTCGCGCGACTACTGGATTTCATGCCTGATCAATCCCTCCGCCGGGCGCGAGTTCGAATGGGGCGGCGACCGCTTCGAGCAGGCGGAGACCGCCAGCAAAGTGCTCGTGGTCGGTGGCGGACCGGCCGGCATGGAAGCCGCGCGCGTCGCCGCCGAACGCGGCCACCAGGTGACACTGGTCGAAGCGCTGGGCGACCTCGGTGGCCAGTTCCGCCTCGCCGGGCTGGCGCCGCGCCGCGGCCAGATTACCGAACTGATGGGCTGGTACCTGCGCCAGTTCGAACGGCTGGGCGTCGAAGTGCGTTACTTCACGCCGATGGACGAGCAGGACATCATCGAGTTCGGCGCCGACGAAGTCGTGCTCGCCACCGGCTCGTTACCGGACGATCGCGCGCGCCAGCGCTGGCTGCCCGCGGCCGACGAGCTGCCCGGGCTGCAGCACGGCAAGGTGTTTCCCTGCGAGGAAGTATTGCGCGACCAGGCCGAGCTCGGTAAATCGGTGATCGTGCTCGACGAGGGTGGCAACTGGCGCGGCACCGGCACCGCCTGGTTCCTGGCCGACAAGGGCCACGAGGTTACGATCGTCACCCCGGACCCGATGATCGGCAAGGAGTTGACGCGCACCACCTCGGATTTCCAGATACGTTCGAACCTGGCCAAACTCGGGGCGACCTTCATGCTCGAGTCGGTAATCGAGCGCTGGCACGGCGACCGCGCCGAGATTCGCTCGCTGCTCGACGGGTCGACCTCGAGCGTCGCGGCCTCGGCAATTGTCACCGCCACCACCAACCGGGTTCATAACGAGATCGAGCTGGCGCTGGCAGACACCGATATCCGCTTCCACGTCATCGGCGATGCCGCCACGCCGCGCCAGGCGCCTTATGCATTTCACGATGGCCGCAAGATCGGCCTGGCACTCTAAACGGAGTCGGTCATGAGCGAACTCAACGGCATCAATCTCGCGCTGCAAACCCCGATGCATGCCGACGGCAGCATCGACTATGCGCGCTGGGAAGAATTGATCGATCTCTATATCGAGACCGGCGTGCACGGGCTGGTGCTCGGCGCCGGCACCGGGCAACACCCCTACCTGACCCGCCAGGAATGCGATCAGCTATACGAACTCGGCGCAAAGCGTATCGCCGGGCGCTGCAAACTGATATGCCAGACCTCGGCGCTGGTGCAGGACGAAGTGATCGAGCGCTCGCTGCATGCGCAGGGGCTCGGCGCCGATGCGCTGATGATTCTGCCGCCCTACCTCGAGGGTCCGGAAGACGATGACGGGCTATTTGCCTTCTACCAGGCTATCGATGCCGCGATCGAAACCGACATCATCGGCTACAACATCCCGCAAACCACCGGCATCGGCATTTCAGTCGATCTGTTCAAGCGCCTGAACCAGCTCGAAAATTTCAATTACATCAAGGATAGCGCCGGCGACCTGACCACCCACCAGGAATACCTCGCCACCGGCCACAAGGTGCTGAACGGCTGCGATCCCAATACCGTGTTCGCCTTTATCGCCGGGGCGCAGGGCTGCATCTGGGGCGGCGCCAACTACATGCCGCGCGAAAGCGTGCAATTGTTCGACCTGGTCAACAGTGGCGATATCGCCGGCGCGATGGCGCTGTGGGCGCGCATGATCCCGTCGCTGCTGTACATCTGGCGCGGCAATTACATCCCCAGGGTCAAGGCCGCCAGCCGCCAGCGCGGCTTCGACGGCGGCAGCGTGCGCGCACCGCTGCGGGATCTTTCGGCCGACGAGGCGCGCGCGCTCGCGGCCTGTCTCGAACCCCTGGATTAAACCTGGTATGAGTAACAGACGCAGACGCCAGGGCGGCAGCGCCGCCCGCCGCGCCGCGGTCGCAAACGCCGCGGTCGTGCACCACCCGGAAATCAAGCGCGGCATCCCGCTTATGGAAGTCACCAACCAGGAGGGTGTGGAGCTGATCCATGACTTCGCGATGCGCGTGGTCGAGCAAATCGGCTGCGATTTCCAGGATGAAGAGTCGCTCGCCTACTGGCGCCAGACCGGCGCCGAAATCGACGGCGAACGCGTGCGCATCGGGCGCGATGAACTGCTGAAACTGATATCTACAATCCCTTCATCCTACCTTCATCACGCCCGTAACCCTGAGCGCACGGTGCGCATCGGTGACGGCCACGCCGTGGTATCACCCTCTTACGGCGCACCCTTCGTGCGCGATATGGACGGTGAGCGCCGCTATGCGACGCTTGAAGATCTCAACAACCTGCAAAAGCTGAATCACATGGCGTCCACGGTACACATCGCCGGTGGCACCATCGTCGAACCGGTCGATGTACCGGTCGCACACCGTCACATGCACATGGCCTACAGCGGCCTCAAGTACTCGGACAAACCGATCATCGGCAATGTCACCGCGCGCGCGCGTGCCGAAGACACGATCGAGATGATGAAGCTGGTGTTCGGTGCCGAGTTTGCCACCAACAACACGGTAACCACGTCGTTAATCAATGCCAACTCGCCCCTGGTCTGGGATGAGACCATGCTCGATGCGCTCAAGGTCTATGCGATGAATAACCAGGCGGTGATGTGCTCACCGTTTTCGATGGCGGCGGCCAGTACCCCGGCGAGCAATGTCGCTACCGTCGGCGTGGTGCTGGCGGAGGCCCTCATGGCGATGGCGATGACGCAGGTGATACGCCCCGGTGCGCCGATGCTGTTCGGTGTGCCCGCAATGACCGTGGCGCTCAACAGCGGTGCACCGGTACACGGCTCACCCGACTCGGCGATGGTGCAATTTCTGTCGAGTTCGATGGCGCGTCACTACAAGCTGCCGCACCGCTCGATACTGAATGTCGCGACCTCGAAGACCGGTGATATGCAAGCCGCCTACGACTCGATGTGGGGCCTGTTTCCGAGCATGCTCTCCGACGCTAACTGGATGACTATGGCCGGCGGCATGCTGGAAGGCGCGCTCACCGTCGGCTACGGCAAAACCATGATCGATTTCGAGCAACTCGATGCGTTTTACCATTTCCTCCAGGGCCCAGACTTCAGTGATATTGAAGAAACTTTCGAAGCGACCAAACGCGTCGGTCCGGGCGGGCACTTCCTCGGTGAAACCCATACCCTGAACAGCAATCTGTTCATCTTCGATTCGCAGCACAACAATTCTTACGAGCAATGGGATGTCGAAGGCCGACTCGACAGCGAGGCGGTGGGCGTACGAAAGGCGAAGAAGTGGTTGCAAAAATACGAAGCGCCGCCGATCGATGTAGCCCTCGACGAAGCCTTGCTGGAATTCATTGCCCGGCGCAGCCGCGAAATTCCGGAAAAATAAACCCCCTGCCTGCCATCAGGTCGGATCAACACGGTTCGCCATGACGACAGCCACGCTATAATCGCCGGCAATTACGACGGACAGGAGTTACTCGACTTCCAGTGAAAAATCAGATATTCAGGCAATGTCAAAAATTGTTTCCCGAATGGGCCGAACTTTCAGTCGCGGATTTCGAGTTCGACGATCCCAGGGGATTTTCCTCGTTCACCATGGGTATCCGTTCGACTAAACCGGTGCAACCAGCTGCGGTGCTTTATCGCCGGCTCGAAGGCAAGGACAACGCGATTCTCGATTACGCCACCGAAAAGGAAGTATTCCTGACGCTGGGATCGAACGACATCGCCGCCCGATGCTATCACTATGACAAAAGCTGCCGCATCGAGGCGTTCTACCACGGGCGCAGTTTGCAGGCGCGGGATTTATTCGAGCCTGAAAACCTGCGCCAGATAGCCAACCAGCTTTTCCGATTGCATCAACTGCGACCTGCCGGCCTGCCGCAACAGGGATTATTCGATCTGTTGCACTTGAAATGGGGACGCCTGGCCAGGCGCGTACTGGAAAGACAGGCAACCGCTTTCCCGGCCAATGAACAGGCCATGTGCGGGGAATTGCGCGCGATCTACAGCGAGGCAACCCGCGACAAGGTGCGACAATGCCTGCCCGTTGGAGAATTAACTTTTTGCCACAACGACACTTATCACGGCAACATCATGAAACTTGACGACGGCCGCATCAAGCTGGTCGATTTCGAATTTTCCTGCCTGAACCACAAGGCCTATGACTTTGCCAGCCTTTTTGCCGAAACCGTGATGCGACACGGGTTGACCGAATATCCCTATTTTCGCATCGACGAACCGGAATTCGGCGATCATGAGCTGGGCCTGCTGATCAACTACTACCTCGACAACGCCGCGCTCGCGGATCCGGAACAAAGAGCAGCGGAGTTTGAAAATCTACTGGGCGAAACCAGGCGCATGTTGATCTTATCCGACTACAAGTACGCAATGGCGGCGTTGCCGCTGGCCGTCAACCCGATCCAGAAAATCCGTTTTATCCCGTACGCACACCAGCGCTTCAACAAGTTCCTGAGCGCCTGTGAACAATAGCAGCGAGCGTTTGCGCGTTGGTTTATTCCTGTCACTACCGGGATTCGATTTCGACCGCGGAAATTCGCGGAAAGTTTATATAATTCAAATCAATTTCGACGAAATAAGTAAGCTGTCCTCGGATTTTGGATCACCCGTCGAGACGCTCGATCTGCGCAAGCGCATGGAGCAGCAGTACCTCGGCGATCACCCGGCCCTTGTCGGCGCTGGCGAGCGTGGGCTGTCCGAAAACGCCGGAGCGCGACCAGGTACCCTTGCCCCTGTGGCGCGTCAATCGGCCTTCGCCCTCGGCGCCATCGTCGACCGCACGGCTCATGTCGACGACCCGCGGCGCGATATGCAGCATCAGCGAGGTTTCATGTTCGTCGGCATGCGATCCGTAGCCTTGCTGCAGCAAGCCTTCCGGCAGGGCCTGCAACGCAGCGTCGAGATTCAAATAGTCGAGGTGGATGTTTTTATCCAGCAATGTCGCGGCTTCGGCGAGCGGGCGCAGCGTCGACAACCCGGTATTGATCACGTAGAAACGCGTCGGCCCGAATGCCGAGAGGCTGTTACAGGTGTCGACGACAATATCGCGCGCCGTTTCCATGCGCAGGCTGATCGAGCCCGGATACTCGGTGAACGCAGGATAAAAGGAGGCATTGATCAATGGCGCAACGACTACCGGTAGTCGTTGCATGATTTCATCGGCGAGCCAACCCGCAATGATTGCATCGTTATTCAGCGGCAGGTGCGGACCGTGCTCCTTGGCGGCCGCGCCGAGCGGAATAACGACTACCGGATCAGCGGCAAAACATTGTTCGGCCTCGATCCAGTTAAGCAGTTCAAGCTTGACTCCAGGCTTCATTTCTTTCTATTGTTGCGCGAGTTTCGGTGTGGGCGTTAGCTGATAATACCCCGAGACATAACTTGAAATACATCGATGAGTCATCCAGTCCATTCAACGCCCACAGATAAGCTGTCGCAAGTCGGACATTTACCTGCGCCTGGCGTTCAGCGATATACCGAAGCGAAAGCATTGCTAACGCCTGTGCGCGGAGGGCAGCGCTGCCCGGGCGATTTGATGGTCGCTACAGTTGACTAAGGCGATGCAGCACACGGCCAGCTCGGCGTGGAATCCGGGTATCGAGTCGGAAATACCGCTGCCTTTCCGCGAACTCGAAACGATTTACGATCCAGCCAATGTCTTCAGCTCGCTCGATGAAGTCAATGAACTCGCCAGCGAAACTGGACTAAGCCCCGAAGAACTGATCAGTTTCCGGCCGCATCGGCTGGTGCTGCATGAGCTGGTCGTACGCATAACCGCCGATATCGTCGTCCTCGAAGGCGAAGAGGAAGAAGACCTCGGCATCAATTTTCGTAATATTGCGCGCAAGATTTTCAGCAAGTACATCATCCCCCGGCTCATGCAGATCGAACATAGCTTCGATACCATGCGCACAAAAATCGAAGACATGACGCTGCGAGAGCTGGAGACGGCACTGCTGCAGTCAAGCCCAGTCCAACCATCGAAGGCGTCATTCTGGTCGCGCCTGGCCGGTGCAAAACCGAAACCGGCGACCGCACCGCGGAGCCGTCAGGAACGAGAGTTCGAATTGATCAACAGTTACAAAACCAGCGGCCTGGCGGCCGACGACGCGCTCGCCGCGGCGGTCTATCGCAGCCTGTACCGGGTGCTTGGCTCGATCGCAACCACCCGCGGCTTCATCGGCAACGACCCGCAGTACCTGGCTCACATTTGCGTGCGCCACGCCTGCAATTATCTCGGCAGTCGCGAAATCGGCCGCAAGGTCGGCGAACTGGTTCAAGCGGCTATAACGAAGGAGGGCTACGACTTGATACCCGACGCCGAAAAACCGGTGCTGATCAGTCTCAAGGGTGCCTCCGCCGCCGGCAAGAGTTCGCTACGCCCGATGCTGCGTGAAATGATGGCGCAACTCGGTTTCGAGGATCAGGGCTACGGCACGATCAGCCCCGATATCTGGCGTCGCCTGTTGCTCGATTACGACGCGCTCGGCGAGAGTTATAAATATGCCGGCCGCTTCACCAGCCACGAGGTCAATATGATCGACACCAAGCTCGATCACTATATCCGCGCCAAGGCCGAGCAGCGCCACTCCATCCCGCACTTGATGGTGGATCGCTTCCGCTTCGACAGCTTCGCCAGTGAAAAAATAACCCGCGTGCTGCATAAGACCTACGTGCGCTACATCGACACCATGTACATGTATTTTGTTGTCACGCCGCCCGCGGCGACCGTCGAACGCGGCTGGGAGCGCGGTCTGGTGCGCGGCCGCTACAAGGCGGTCGAAGATTTTCTGGGTCACTGCATCGAAGCCTTTGCGGGCATGCCGCAACGGGTGTTCAAATGGCTGGCTACCGACAAACCGCGCTACTTTTTCGAATTCCTCGACAACAGCGTACCCAAGGGAACCTATCCCGCGCTGATCGCGCGCGGCACCCAGGGTTCGATGCGGGTTTATCGACCCGGCCCGCTTATCGATATCGAACGCTATCAGCGCATCAATGTGCTCGCTACCGGCCCGGCGCAGGTGGCGGCCGCGCCGGAGGAATTGACGGTCGCGAAAAACCTCGGTTTCCTGCGCCAGTGCATCGCCAGGATAAAACTAATCGAGTTGGTGGACGTCCAGACCGACAAGACATACGTTACGATTCGTTCCGGCAGTTTCGAAACTACCGATGCAGCGCTGCTGGCGCAAAACCTGCTCGATGACACGCTGCGGGAAATTATCGAGCAACTGGCGCCCGATTTGCTGCCCTGACGAGGCCTGGGCTAAACTGACGCTTTGCCGAAGGTCGATCCATGAGCAAATCTATTAAGGGCAGTTGCCTGTGCCAGGCGGTTACCTACCAGTTTCACGGACCCGAGTACGTGTTTCAGTATTGCCACTGTTCACGCTGCAGAAAATTCACCGGCAGCGCCCATGCATCCAATCTCATCATCGACCCGAAAAATTTCGAGTGGTTAAGCGGCGAGGACATGGTCGGACGCTTCGAACCCGCGGAGGCCAGGCATTTCGCCACCTGCTTTTGCAGGCAATGCGGCTCATCGCTGCCCTGGTTATCGCAAAGCGGCGCCGCGATGATTATTCCCGCCGGCACGCTCGACGAAGATCCAGGGACCAAACCGACGCAGAATATCTTCTGGGGCTCACGTGCGTCCTGGCGCGAGGAGGTGGCGTCGCTACCGCATCACGACGAACTGCCGCCGCGCCCGGCGTCGCAATGACGGGGCCGGGATGCCCCCTGACCGCGTCATCCCCGCGCAAGCGGGGATCTGATAACCCGCCGCGTTGCAGGGTTCAGGTTCGGAAGCCGGGGCAACTCGTTTAGAATAAATCCTGCTGCTGGTCGATGACCGCATTCATCGAGGAGCCGATCGCGTTTAAAATCGTATCGGCAATCGGCGTCAACTGCTTGTCGACGTAGTGCTCGTAGTCGAGCCTGTCGTGCTGGCATTCCAGTGTTTGCGCGCCGGCCACGGTGATCACGTATTCGATCCAGCTCTTGTTGCGGTAACGCGAAGGCTGTTGCCTTTGCCTGAATTCGGCTTCGGCCTTAATAGCCGCCTGCGCATGCGGCGGGATGTTTTTCTGGTACTCGCTTAGCTTCTTGCGCAGGCGCTTGCGGTAGACCAGCTGCTCGTCGAGCCTGCCCGCGTGCAGGTCGGCCACGACCCGGCGGATGTAGTCGGCATGCTCCTTGCCGTCGAAAATCAATGGGTAAAGGGTCTGCTGAAACTGGCGGGCGAGTTCGGTCCAGTCGGTGCGAACCGTCTCCAGGCCCTTGTAGACGATGTCGCGCGCGCCCTTCTCGTCGTCGATCAGGCCAGCGTAGCGTTTCTTGCTGCCCTGCTCCGAGCCGCGCATGGTGGGCATGAAAAACTGTTTGAAATGGGTTTCGAATTCCATTTCGAGGCAGGATTCAATCCCGTAGTCGGATTTCAAGCTGTCGCGCCAGTAGGCGTTGATCAGCTCAACCAGCCGATTGCCGACGCTGGCTGCCTCGGCGTTACTCTGCTGCCCGTGCAACGACACGAATACCGAATCGGTATCGCCGTAAATGACTTCGTAACCCTGCGCTTCGATGAGCTTGACGGTCTGAATGATAATGTCGTGGCCGCGTTTGGTGATCGAACTGGTCAGGCGTGAATCGTGTAGCCGGCAGCCGGAAGTGCCGAGCACGCCGTAGAACGAATTCATGATGATCTTGATCGCCTGCGACAGCGCGCTGTTGGCCTCGCGTTTGGCCTGGTCGCGCGCCGCCCACAGGTTCTCGATGATCTGCGGCAGGATGTGCTCGGTCTTGTGGAAACTGGCGCCGTCGTAGCCCGGAATGCGATCCGACTCGCCGGCCGATTTTGCCGCGATGCGCGCATAGGGGTCGACGCGGAAGGTGCGAATAATGCTCGGGTACAGGCTTTTGTAATCGAGCACCAGCACCGAGCCCTGCAATCCCGGTTTCGAATCCATGACGTAACCGCCGGGCGCGCTCAGATCGCCGCTATAGTCGCCGATGTTAGGCGCGATATAAGCCTTGCGATGCAACCGCGGCAGGTAGAGGTTGTCAAAGGCGGCAACCGAACCCCCGGCGCGGTCCATTTCCAGCCCGGTGAGCCGGGCGCGCTCGATCGAAAAGCCGACCAGGTTGCTGTGCTCGAAAATATCCCACACCAGCCGGCAATCCTCGAGATTGTAAGCCGCCAGGGTTTCTTTCTCGTCGCGAAACTGGCGCCTGATTTCTTTCGCCTTGTATAAAGGGTCAGAGTGAGCAGCATCGTGTATTAATTTACCCCGACCCAGCAGCTCCCGGGCAACCGATTCGAGCGCAAAGCTGGCGAAGTTGTAAGTCGCCGCGCGCAGGGTATCGATCCCGTCGAGCACCACCCGCCCGGGAATCAACACGAAATGCTGGTTACTGTCCATCTGCGACTGCCGCCAGACCGGAATAGAACCCGCACGCCCGATAGCCAGCGGCAGCCCCAGCGAACGTGATTTCTGCTGCAGCATTCGCAGATCGAAATTAATCACGTTCCAGCCGATGAAAATATCAGGGTCGATATTTTTTACCCATTCGATCCAGCGTTGCAGCAGCGCTTTTTCATCGGGCACATACTCGATAAGGTCGGTATCTTCGCCCTGCCCGATCATGATGACGCGGTTGACCTGCGAACTGACAAAGCCAATCGAGAACAGCGCGTTTGTCTCGTAGTCGGATTCGATATCGAATGACATGACTTTCAGCTGCGGGACATAATCCCCCGGCTGCAGGCGGACATTATGCAGGGTATCGCGGCTGTAGTTCGCGTCGATATCGATCGAGGCGGTAATAAAGCGCTCGCAAAGAAAACGATAGGTTGGGCGAATATCCGCTTCGAAGCAGGCCAAACCGCCATGTGCCAGCTTGTCACGCGCCCGGTACAGCTGCTGCTGCGAGTCGAAGTATACCGCGCTGACCGGCTCCTGCCTGAAAGTCTTTAATTCCAGGGGCTTGATCGACAGGCCGCGACTGCCGGCGAGCAGCTCCGCCGCCAGCGCCGCGTCCGTCTGGCGGATGAAAAACAGAGCCTGCTGCTGGTGAATCGATACCGACAAAGGGCCCTGCTCGCTGGTCAACCAGAAATCCAGCCGCAGACCGTCGCCTGCATCCACCCACTGGCGGGTTAACAAAAATGCCGGGGTCATCGCGGGATTCCCTGCCTGCCGATGGCTTCGCCTACTTTCACAGCCAGCGGTTCGTCGCGATAGTAGAGCAGGATATCGAGCTCGACTTCGCCCAGCAGCGCGCCATAGGAAACCAGCGAGGCGTCGGCTAATTGCTGGCGGATGATATCCCCGGGAAGCCAGGCGATGCCCATGTCGGCCAGCGCCATTTCCCTGAGCGATGCCGAGAATGCCGATTCGCAAATCGATTCGACGCGATAATCGCGAATCAGCTCGGGCAGTCGACTGCCGCTCAACGCTTCCGCCATGAATCCACCCTGCTGATACATCAACAGTGGAATTGCCATCCCGGGAACGAGTTCACCCAGCTGTGCCGCCAGTCGTGCCGACGCGACCGGGATCAGGCGGTCCTGGCCGAGTTCGAGTTTGTGTACGTTCTTATGCGAAAAATCGAATTGCCGCTGTGGCGTCTGATAACACAGCAACAGGTCGGCCTCGTTGTAAAACAGCGCTTCGCATTCCTCGTAGTTGGCCGGCACTACCCGGTAGCTGGATTCTGGCAATTGCTGCTTTACCCATCGAATCAGAACCGGGAAGCGTGAAATTGCCAGCGTGTGCTGCGCCACGAAGGTCACGCGCTCGCTGGATTCGTGCACCCTGTTGCGCAGCTCGTAAAACCGGCTGACCAGGTCCCTGACCTCGTCTTCGAGCGCGAGCGCATTGCCGCGGATCTTGACCGGCTTGGTGCTGCGATCGACCAGCTCAACCCCGAGCCACTGTTCCAGCTGGCGGATTCTGCGCGAATACGCGGGTTGGGTTACGTGCCTTCGCAGCGCCGCGCGCGAAATCGATTCTTCTTCGAACAGCACCAGTAAATCTTCGAGCCATTTCAGTTCCACGGCGAATACTTATCTCTCTAACATTACTTTAATTAATTTTACATGAAGTTTTTTGCATTATCATGCCGTGCAAAGTTATGTAATCATGCACGGCATTAATATTGGAGACTATAATGCATCTTTCCCGCTACCCTCGACTACATTTCGCCCATCTACCCACCCCGCTGGAACCGCTGGCGCGCATTTCCGAGGCACTCGGCGGCCCCAACCTGTGGATCAAGCGCGACGACTGCACCGGCCTGTCATCGGGCGGCAACAAGACGCGCAAGCTCGAGTTCCTGATGGCGGATGCGCTCGAACAGAGCGCGGACACGATTATTACCCAGGGCGCGACCCAGTCGAACCACGCGCGCCAGACCTGCGCCATTGCCGCCAGGCTCGGCCTCGAATGCCATATCCTGCTGGAAGACCGCACCGGTTATGACGACGAAGCCTATGCCCACAACGGCAACGTCCTGCTCGATCAGCTGCACGGCGCCAGCATTTCGACTCGACCGGCCGACAGCGACATGAACGCCGAGATGGAGCAGCTGGCACAGCTACTGCGCGACGACGGTAAAAAGCCTTACATCATTCCCGGCGGCGGCTCCAATGAAATCGGCGCGTTGGGTTACGTCAACGCGGCGTTCGAACTGACTCACCAGGCGAACGAGCGCTCGCTGTGTATCGACCACCTGGTGCACGCCACCGGCAGCGCCGGCACCCAGGCCGGTCTCGTGCTCGGCATGGAGGCGATGAACAGCCGCATCCCGGTCTATGGCGTCAGCGTGCGCGCGGAGAAGAACAAGCAGGAAGAAAACGTCTATGGACTGCTGCAGCGCACCGCGGAATTCATGGGTTACAGCCCCGACATGGTGTCACGCGAAAAAGTAGTCGCCAACAGCGATTACGTCGGCCCCGGTTACGGCTTACCGACCGAGACGATGGTCGAAGCGGTCAAGATGCTCGCCTGTTACGAGGGTATTTTGCTCGACCCGGTTTATTCCGGAAAGGGTTTCGCCGGCCTGATCGACCTGGTGCGCAAAGGGCACTTCAAGCAAGGCGACAACGTCGTCTTCCTGCATACCGGCGGCAGCGTTTCACTGTTTGCCTACCCGAAAATTTTCGACCTGCCCGGATATCAATAAAGGATTATGATACTGCAGCCAAAAATTCCGCATCGGAGTCGGACGCCCTGGACCGCCAGGTTCGCGTCTGCGCTGGGGTTGCACAAACTATTCCCCAGGGAAAGATCGGTATTTCGGAATCTATGATCGGGCAAGGCATCGAGCCACCCGGTCTGAAGTCATTCCCGCGCAGGCGGGAATCTTATAACATGGTCGCTTTGCAAGATCCCCCCCCCCGCTTGAGCGGCGGTCCGACGCATCGGGATGAGATTCCATGAAGAAATCGGTATTCAGCAAATCCTTCACCCAGCAGGAAGCGATTCCCGAGCACGGAATCGAACAGGCGGTGCAAGTCATGCGCACGGGCCGCCTGCACCGCTATAACACGCTATCCGGCGAAACCGCCGCAGCGGCAAAACTGGAACAGGAGTACGCGGCATACATGGGCCAGTCATACTGCCTGGCCTGTACCTCGGGTGGATATGCGCTGCACATCGCGTTGAAAGCGGCCGGCATTCGAACCGGGGATGCGGTGCTGTGCAATGCCTTCACGCTGGCGCCGGTGCCGGGGGCGATCGACAATGCCGGCGGCAAGCCGGTGCTGGTTGAAATCGACGGCAATTACTGCGTCGATCTGAATCACCTCGAAGCCATGATGCAACAATCAAGGGCGCGATTTTTCATGCTGTCGCACATGCGCGGTCACATCGCCGACATGAATGCCGTGGTCGCACTTTGCCGGCAGTACGAAGTGACGCTGATCGAGGATTGCGCTCACACTATGGGCGCTAGCTGGGATGGTAAAAAATCCGGCAGCTTCGGCAAAATCGCCTGCTTCAGCACGCAGACCTACAAGCACCTGAATTCGGGCGAAGGCGGCCTGCTGATCACCGACGACGATATCGTAATGGCGCGCGCCATCATCTATTCGGGTTCGTACATGCTTTACGAACGCCACGGTACGCTACCTGCCGCCGAAGTGTTTGCCGACATCAGGCTCGACACCCCCAATTACAGCGGCCGCATGGACAATCTGCGCGCCACCATCCTGCTGGCGCAACTCCCGGCGCTGGCTGAAAATTGCGCGCGCTGGAACGCGCGCTACCAGGCGCTGGAAAAGCGCCTGTCAAAAAATCCCCGGATCCAGCTGGCGCAACGGCCCGCGCTGGAATCCTACGTCGGCAGCTCGCTGCAGTTTCGCGTCGAAGCACTCGACCCGCGGCAGGTATCGGCTTTCATGTCCAGCTGCGCTCGGCGCGGGGTCGAGCTGAAATGGTTTGGCGGCGCCGAGCCGCAGGGTTTCACCAGTCGCTACGACAGCTGGCGCTATATCGGGAAAACCCCGCCCTTGCCGCAAACCCTCGCCATCCTGGCGACTACTTTCGATCTGCGCATTCCGCTGACCTTTTCGATCGAGGACATGGAGCAGATCGGCAGCATTATCGACGACGAGGTCGGATCGATTCTCGACCGATAATCCGAAGGCATATTCGATACCGCCTGGCGCGGCTGCCTGCAATACCCCGGGTCTTTCGGCCCGGTTCCGCGGTGCCTGGCCGCTAACTTGCGGCCCGGGCAACGCGA
Organism: uncultured Gammaproteobacteria bacterium; assembly: GCA_947259305.1. Lineage (GTDB taxonomy): Bacteria > Pseudomonadota > Gammaproteobacteria. The sequence goes on from CAMYML010000003.1 coordinate 20,309, forward strand.
TGCCGATTTTTTACTGCTGCAATTGCTGCAGCATATTTTTCATCTGCTCCATCTGCTGCTGCATCTCCGGCGTCATTTCTCCACCGCCGCTTTGAATCTGCTGCATCAGCTGGTTCATATCGGGCATGTTCTGCATTTGCTGCGCGGCCTGGTTCATTTTCTCGTCCATGCTGACGACTGTCATGCCCGCCGGAACCTCGTAACTCCCGGCGGCAACCGGGCTGTCGGTATCGACCGACACCACTTCGGATATTAGCTTGCCGCCCGCATCGAGCACCCGCATCGGCGCACCGTTGGAAGCCATCGCATCGCCGAGTTCCAGGTTGGCGCGCTGGCAGACCGGCAGCATTCCGGATATCCCGGCCGACAGACCGCGAGCAAGTTCGCGGAAACCGTTCATCGATTCGAACATCCCCCGAAGCGCGGAATTTTCGAGCAGTTTCTTCGAGGCATAGACCGTGCCACAGTGCTCGCCGTTGACTATGACCTGGTATTTGCGGGTGAGGTAACCGGCTATTTTCTGGCCGCCGCCCCTGTCTTCGAGACTGACGCTGAGTTGCCCGCCGCCGGTCGCGGCCCCGCCAGCGAACTTCAGGCTGATGATCTCCCCGCGCTGTGGGTCGACCATCAGGAACTCGCCGCTGCCATGATCGACAATGGCGTAGCCCGGCATTTGGCCGCTCTCCATACGGGACCGTTGGCCATTACTATAAATCGTGCTGGACTTGCCGCTGAAATCCTTGATCACGAGCTTCGCATCAGCCGCCGCCGAGCCGCAGAAAAGCAAACAAGATAACGCTGTAAACAATATCCTCATGGCCGATCTCCGTGTCTTTGAAGTTTACCCAGACAATAGATTCTAGCAGCTGACAACCCGCCTGCCCTGGAAGCATTTCTCAAACGTGATCGATCAGCCACTGGCGCAAGGCCAGCGCGTTCTGGTTGACAAACCGGCCGGGGTAAGTCTGGATGGCGTAACCGTAACCATCGAGCCGATGTTTGAACGGCGCCACCAGCGCACCGCTATCCAGTTCACGCTGCATCATGGCATCGGCCAGGGTCCAGCCCTGGCCATCGATCGCGGCCTGGGTGCGTACATTGGCGTCGGCAATGATGCGACGCGGATTGGCGAGAGCCCGCGCCTGCTTGCCATACCAGAGCTGCCACAGGTCGAGCGGCCGGTCCTCGCACAACAGCGGAATCGATACCAGTTCCGGATCGGTGATATCGACAGCGTCGAGCGACTCCCGCGCGGACGGATAGTTGAATCGCTGCAGTAAGCTCGGACTGCAAACCGGAAACAGCGGCATCGGTAGCTCGAGCAGGAAACCGCGTTTCCTCGCGCCGGCCAGAGGTTCCCAGCGAATGATGAAGTCCACATCCTGCAATCGGAATTGCTCGGAGTTCACCGAATGTTGTAACAATATCGAGACTTCCGGATGGCGTTCGCTGAAACCCGAAAGACGCGGCGACAGCCAGCGCAACGCGACATAGGTCGTCGCGCCGACGTAGACGTCGTGGCTCGAATCCGCAGGTTTGATCTGATCGAGCGTGCGGGTCAGTCCGTCGAACAGGTACTGGGTCGAGCGGAGTAGCTGTTGACCGGCATTGGTCAAAAAAACCTGGCGCGTCGAACGCCGAAACAACGCGCAATCGAGGCTGTCCTCGAGTTTCCTGATCTGGTAGCTGACCGCACCCTTGGTAATACAAAGCTCCTGTGCAGCCAGACTGAAGCTCAACTGGCGTGCGGCGGATTCGAACACCTTGAGCGAGTCGAGCGAGGGTAAATGGTGTTTCATGGCGCTAAAGAATTGAAGTGTGTTTCGTCATCATCGACGGTAAACGCATGCATTCTTACGGTTATGGTTTAAATTTTTTGCACCATAGCCTCCCGTAACTGGATTGTCAAACGCCGTTAAATCCGCATAATGTTAGCCCCTGTTAAAAACAATAGCTTCAGCAAAGCACTATTTCCTGAGGAGGAATCAAATGTCAGACATCGACCAACTGAAAAACAAGCTAGCGCGTGGCGAGATTTCGCGACGCGAATTCATCTCCCGAATGGCCGCTTTAGGGCTCGCCACCACGACAGCCGGCGCCCTGTGGTCAGGCCCGGCGCTGGCCGCGCAGAAAAAAGGCGGGCATTTTCGTGTCGGCAAGGGTCACGGATCAACCACTGACAACCTGGATCCAGGCAACTGGGAAAACGGGTTTACCATCTCGATGGGCTTCGCTTTCCACGGTTACCTGACCGAAATCGGAAAGGACGGTTCGGTTCAATCCGGCGTCGCCGAAAGCTGGGAATCCTCGCCCGATGCCGCCATCTGGGCCTTGAAGCTGCGCAAAGGCATCACCTTCCATAACGGCAAACCGGTAACCTCCGCCGATGTTATCGCATCGATCAATTACCATCGCGGCGAAGACTCGACTTCCGCCGCTGGTCCACTGGTGGCCGACATCAAAAATTTAAAGGCCGACGGTGCGGACACGGTTGTATTTACGCTCGAGGGCGGCAACGCCGACTTCCCGTTTGCGCTATCGGACTACCACATGCCCGTCATGCCGGCCAAGGGCGACAGCGTCGACTGGGAATCGGGTATCGGTTGTGGCGTCTACCGTCTCGATGAGTTCAAGCCGGGTATCGGCGCGAAACTGTCGCGCAATGCCGACCACTGGGCCAACGACCGCGGCTTCTTCGATTCCATCGAAATGCTGGCGCTGACCGACCCCAACGCACGCACCACCGCATTGCTGACCGACGATGTCGACGCCATCGACCGCGTCGACCTGAAGACCGTCGCCATGCTGAAACGAAAAGCAGGGCACACAGTCCATTCGGTGGCCGGCACGCAGCACTATACCTTCGCCATGTCCTGCAACCAGAAACCATACGACGATGTTAACGTGCGCCTGGCGCTCAAGCATGCGGTCAACCGCCAGGAACTGGTCGACAAGATCCTGCTGGGCTACGGCGTGGTCGGTAACGACCACCCGATTGGCCCCGGCCAGCGCTTCTTCAACAAGGACCTGCCGCAAACCCCGTATGATCCGGACAAGGCCAAGTTTTATCTGAAGAAATCCGGACTCGATTCGCTGGAGGTCAGCCTGTCGGCGGCCGACGCCGCGTTCGCCGGAGCCGTCGACGCTGCGGTGCTGTTTCAGAACAGTGCCAGCAAGGCCGGCATCAAACTCAATGTACTACGCGAGCCGAATGACGGTTACTGGGCCGACGTGTGGATGAAGAAGCCGTTTTCGGCTGTGTACTGGAGCGGGCGCCCGACTGAAGACTCCATGTTTTCCACCGCCTTCAAGTCCGGCGTTGCGTGGAACGACACTTTCTGGTCGAACAAGCGATTCGACGAACTGCTGCTCAAGGCGCGCGCCGAGCTCGAAGAGAGCAAGCGCCGAGAAATGTATTACGAGATGCAGCGACTCGTCAATCAGGACGGCGGCCTGATCGCGCCGATGTTTGCGTCCTACGTATTCGCGACCTCGAACAAGATCGACCACGGTGGCGCTTTTGGTTCCAACTGGGATATGGACGGCGAGCGCTGGGCCGAACGCTGGTCTTTCGCTTAACAGCCAACCGGATAGTGCGGGCACAGGGACGTGCCCGGGTTCAGCAACAGCTCGATTCCGCGTATTCGAAGTCTTGCAGGAAACGGCCTATGGATTAGCTTTTTCGATCAATATTTTCTATTATTTTACTCAAAGCCCTGCCTGATAAGACATATAGTTTAATTATTTTAATCTATTATAATTAATTTTCGATTGCCACTCGCCTCCAGTCGGGCATGATGGGAATCGACATCAACTCCAGAGAGGGAGGCCCTTAAGATGAAATCCCACGCGCGCGTCGTCGTCATCGGCGGCGGTATCGCCGGCTGCTCGACGCTTTTCCACCTGACCCGCGAAGGCTGGACCGACGTGGTGCTGGTGGAACGCGACGAATTGACCTCGGGCTCGACCTGGCACGCGGCGGCGCAGGTCACCCAGTTCGGCGCCAACCAGACCATGGTCGCGCTCAAGCGCCACAGCATCGATCTCTACCGCGAACTCGCGGCCGATCCCGATAACCCGATTTCCTACCATATAACCGGCGGCATGCGCCTCGCGCATACGCCTGAACAGGTCGACACATATAAACACTACATTGGCATGGCGGCGGGCATGGGTGTCGATATGGAATTTATCGACGCCGCCGAAGCCGGCCGACGCCACCCGCTGATGAACATCGATGGACTGCTCGGCGTCTGGTGGGACCCGCTCGACGGCGACATCGACCCGGCCGGGATCACCTTCGCGCTGGCACGCAAGGCGCGTGAGGCAGGCGCCGAGGTGTATCGCTTCAACCCGGTTGAAAGCATTACGCGCAAGTCCAACGGTGAATTCATTGTGCACACCAGCAAGGGTGACATCACCTGCGAGAAGATAGTCAACGCAACCGGTTACCGCGTCAACGAGGTCGGCAACATGCTCGGTGTCACCCATCCAGTGACGTCGATGGAGCATATGTACTTCCTGACCGACACCATGCCCGAACTCGAGGCGCTCGACTTCCGCGTGCCGATCATTCGCGATCCGGGCGACGATTTTTACAGCCGCCAGGAAAAGAAAGGCCTGCTCGTCGGCGTTTACGAACAGGGCTGCAAGACTTTCGGTATGGACGGCATCGATCCCGACTTCACCCAGGCGCTGTGCGAGTCCGACCTCGACCGCTGCCTGGACAACATGGAGCGCATCTTCGAGCGCCTGCCGGCACTGATGGAAGCCGGCATTCATACCGTCATCAACGGACCGATCACTTACACCATCGACGGCGCGCCGTTGATCGGGCCGATTCCCGGCATCGAAAACGCCTACAGCGCGATCGGCCTGCGCGCCGGTATCGGCGAGGGTGGCGGTCACGGCAAGCTGCTCGCGGAAATCATCGTGCACGGCGAATGCGAACTCGACGCGTGGTTTCTCGACCCGCGCCGATTCACGCAGTACGCCAACACCGAACACACCTGTCTGAAGACGATCGAGGATTACCAGAACGAGTTTCACTATCACATGCCGCACGAGCATCGACCCGCGGCTCGGCTGGCGCGCACGACACCGCTGTACGCGGTACTCGACCAGATGAATGCACAGTGGGGCGTGGTTAACGGCTGGGAACGTGCGCTGTTTTTCAAACCCGAACCCGATTTTGTCGATCAACACAGCTATCGCTTCACCCCGACCAAAGACATAGTGGCTCGGGAGATCGAGCATTTGCAGCAGCATGTCAGCCTGATGGAAGTGTCCGGTTTCAATCGCTATGAAATCAGCGGCGCGGGCGTAAGCGAATTTCTCGACCGCATGACCTGCGGCCGCCTGCCGACCGAAATCGGCAAACTGAGCCTGTGCTACCTGCTCACCGAAAAGGGCAACGTATTGAGCGAGGCGACGCTGGTCAAACTGGGCGAGGACCGTTACTGGTGGGGCTCGGCGGCCGCGGCGGAATGGCACGATCGTGACTGGCTCAATCGGCACAAGCCGGATGGCGTGACGATTACCGAAATGGCCGCTTCGCATACCATCCTGGTCGTCGCCGGCCCGCAATCGCGTGCGTTACTGCAATCGCTATCGCCGCGCTGCGACTGGTCGGCCCAGGACTTCCCGTGGCTGCGCGCAAGGCAAATGTTCATCGGCCATGCCGAGGTCACCGCGATGAGCGTGAGTTTCTCCGGCGAGCTTGCCTACGAACTGCACGTGCCCAACGAACAATTATACCTGGTGTGGAAAACCATCAGCGACGCCGGCCGCGAATTCGACCTGGGGTACTTCGGGCTATACGCGACCGAATCGATGCGCCTGGAAAAGGGCTACCTGCACTGGAAGGCAGACCTGATTTACGAACACAATCCGCTGGAGGCGAGGCTGGACCGATTCGTCAAGCTCGATAAAAACGATTTTATCGGCAAACCGGCCCTGCTCGAACAAATCGAACGCGGCCCGCGCAGGCTGCTGGTCTCGATGACGGTGGATTGCGATATCGCCAGTGCCCACATTGGTGATCCGGTCTTCGCCGGCGAGCAGCAGGTCGGCTCGGTTACATCAGCCGGCTACGGCCACCGCGTACGGAAGAACATCGCCTATGCCTACATCGAGCCGCAGTGCGCCCCAATCGGCACCCGGCTCAGGCTCGGAATTCTCGGCGACCAATACGATGCCGTGGTGGTCGAGCCGGTTCTCTACGACCCTGAAAACCAACTAGTCCGCGCATGAACGATCGGCCGAGACGACGCCGAGGCGGCAGTCGTAAGGCAATGCTGGCGAGACGCAGCAAACCGCCGGCGATCAACCCGGCGCCGGCGGGCCCGGTCGGTGGGCAGTACCGGCCGCTTACCGAAACCCAGGTACAACAGATTTACGCTACCTCCATACGCATGCTGGCGGAGCTCGGCATGGGCGATGCACCCCCGGCCCTGGTCGAGCAGGCGCTTAAATGCGGCGCCACGATCAACCAGCTGGGACGGCTGTGTTACTCGCGGGAGATGGTCGAAGATATTATCGATGGCGCCTGCAAATCTTTTGTATTTCATGGCCGCGATGAAAAGTACAGTTTCGAAGTCGGCGGTGACCGGGTCTACTTCGGCACCGGCGGCGCCGCGGTACAAACGCTGGATCTCGATACGCACCTCTATCGCCCGTCGACGCTGGTCGACCTGGCTGACTTCACCCGCCTCGCCGACAGGCTGTCGAATATTTCCTGGTTTACCCGCTGCTGCGTGGCGACCGACCTGCCCGATATCTTCGAGCTCGATATCAATACCGCCTATTGCCTGATGCGCGGCACGCAAAAACCGGTGGGCACCAACTTTACCATCGGCGAGCACGTCGATCCGATCGTCGACATGTTCGACCGGGTCGCCGGCGGTACCGGCAAGTTTGCCGAGAAACCTTTCTGCAAGGCGCACATCAGCCCGATTATTTCGCCGATGCGCTACGGCGAGGACGCCTTCGATGTCGCCCTGGCCTGCATCCGCCGCGGCATGCCGATTAACAGTATCGTCGCGGCGATGTCGGGCGCGACCTCGCCGGCCACGATCGACGGCATGCTCGCCGCATCCTTCGCCGAAACCCTGGCGGCGCTGGTCATGGTCAATATCTTCGAGCCCGGCTTCCCGATGATTTTTTCCAACTGGCCGTTTGTCATCGACTTGCGCAGCGGCGCATTTTGCGGCGGCGGCGGCGAGATTTCGATTCTGAACGCCGGCGCGGCGCAGCTCGCCAATCATATCGGGGTACCGTCCGGGGTGGCGTCGAGCATGTCCGACGCCAAGGCCGTCGATGCGCAAATGGGCATGGAGAAAGCGCTCTCGTCGCTCGCCTGCGGCCTGTCCGGCGCCAACATGGTTTACGAATCCTCGGGCATGATGGCGAGCCTGCTCGGCGTATCTTTCGAGGCCTTCGTGCTCGACAATGAAATGCTGTCGCACGTGTACCGTATGATCCGTGGGGTGGAAGTGACCGAGGAGACGCTAGCCTTCGAGGCGATGAAAAACGTTATCACCGGGGAAGGCCATTTCATCGGCGAGACCCAGACCATGGAAGCGATGGAGCGGGATTACTTTTATCCGAAACTGGGAGATCGCCTGGAGCCCACCACCTGGGCCGAGGCCGGCGCGCAGGACGCATGGCAACGCGCAAATTCAGAAGTGCGCGAAATCCTGGCGCAGCATCAACCGAACTATATCGACCCGGTAGTCGACGCGAAGATTCGCGGCAAATTCAGAATCCTGCTGCCCGCCTAGGCGTCTGAAAGCTCGTTTGTATTGTTATCCCAGGCCTCGCCCAGGCTACCATCCGGTAAAGGACTTCAAATAACTGGATCCCGTGGTTGAACCGGGCCGCGCAGGTTACGGGATGGCACCATTGGGATCATTCCGCAGCGCCAGAGCGCCGCGAAAGCCTGCACGACTTTGGTCCCAGCAGGTTCAGGCGGGAACCCTGTGATGGATCATTATTTTAAGTTCCCGAACATTTTCCGGGATGACAACTGGATTAAAAGGTGCATAAGCACACTGGTAACGACGGATAGTTTTGAGATCCCGGCTCGGGGGCCGGGATGACAACTGGATTAAAAGGTGCATAAGCACCTTTTAATCCAGTTGTCACTTGCTCATATGAATCAGCGGCGGGAAAAGCTCGTACTCGCGCAGACTCTCGGCAAGAATCGCGCTAAAACTGTTTTTAAGCCGCGCGTCGCCGAATACACCCTGAATGTCGATAACGTCGAAATACCGATGCTCTTCATACCTGGAATTCCACATTATCAGCGGGCACTCCTGCTTCGAGTAAATTGCCGTGCCCATGCCCTTGTGAATCGAGCGCACCTCGATTTCACCGCTAACCTCGTTTTCATTGAGGTAAAGACAGGAATTGACTTCGACTGCAAAAATTTTCTCGATCGCCGAGCGCGGGTGTATCTCACCGATCACGTGCACCATGCGGGTTACGTCGGCGTCGGGATCCACCAGGTTAAACGGCCCCTGGACATCGTCGCGGGCAAAACTGTAGATTCCATCCTGGTAAACGATTTTACCGATGGTCAGCACGTTACCCATGATATTGGCCGCGTAGTACTTGGAAATGTCGTGGAAAATATTTTCCATTCAAATCGTATCCTGGTAATCAAAGGCCGTAAAAGGCGCTCGTAACTGTAATTGAATTATTCTGAAGAGTATAGAACAACACCCTGATTTAACAGCGTATTTCTCTCGGACCAACGCAGCCTTTTATCCGCCGAGCCGGGCAATCGATTGCAGGGCCACGGCATACACGGAGGCTTTGCCCGCGGTAATGCTCGAGTGGACAGTATGCGCAGATACAGCTTCCCCGCGCCAAAAAAAACAAAAACTGGTTTGCTACTGGCAACCGCTGTTGCTAGATTTGCCGGACCCGCAACCCGTTTCACTGCCGGAGGTTACAATGTCCAGCCCAGAGTCTAAATTCTGCCTGTCCCGCGCCGAAGGCGCGCACTTCGAGCCGATGCATGGCTATCGCGACTGGCTCAAGATTCGCAATCTCGGATTAAGCGACGCCACCAATGGCCAATTCGATGCCTGGGTCACACGCGCCAACGATCTCGGCGGCAGCACCGGTCGTCACTACCATAATTACGACTTTCAAATCATGTACGTGACCCGCGGCTGGGTGAAGATGTACTACGAGGGCGAAGGCGAGTTTGTGCTCAAGGCCGGGGATTTTGTCTACCACCCGCCGCAGCGGGTGCACGATTTCATGGAATACTCCGACGATATCGAAATCTTCGAGCTGGCGTCGCCGGCAGACCATAGCGCAATCGATGTCTGATTTCTTCGAAAGCCATGTCGGCGTGACCGATCCCTTGATCGGCGATGCGCTCGTTCACGAGCTTAATCGCCAGCAAACGCAGATTGAACTGATCGCGTCCGAAAATATCGTCAGCCGCGCGGTGCTCGATGCGCTCGGCCACCCGATGACCAACAAAACGCTGGAGGGTTATCCCGGTAATCGCTTCCACGGCGGTGGCGAATTCGTCGACGTGGTCGAACAGGCTGCGATCGATCGCGCCCGCAAACTGTTCGGCTGCGACTACGTCAACGCGCAGCCGCATTCCGGCACCCAGGCCAACCAGGCGGTGTTCTTTGCCACCATCAAACCCGGGGACCGTATTCTGAGCCTCGATCTCGCCGCCGGCGGTCACTTAAGCCACGGCGCCGCCCCAAACCAGTCGGGCCGCTGGTTCGATGCGCATCATTACGGCGTCGAGCGCGACAGCGGTTTGATCAACTACGACGAGGTCGCGCGCATTGCCGATGCAGTCCGCCCCGCGCTGTTGATTACCGGTGGTTCGGCTTACCCGCGCAGCATCGACTTTGCGCGCATGCGTGTAATTGCCGACGCGGTCGGCGCGCTGCTGCTGGTCGACATGGCGCACTTCGCCGGCCTGGTCGCCGCCGGCGCACACCCTTCCCCGCTGCCGCATGCCGACCTGGTCACCTGCACCACCACCAAGACCATGCGCGGCCCGCGCGGCGGCCTGATCCTGGCGCGCGATGCGCGCTGGGCGAAACAGCTGCAAGCGGCGATTTTCCCGGGCGTTCAGGGCAGCCTGCATAGCCAGATCATTGCCGCCAAGGCGGTCTGCCTGGGCGAAGCGCTGCAGGATGATTTCAAAAATTACGGCCAGCAGGTGGTCGCCAATGCCCGCGCGCTGGCGCAGGTTTTGTCCGACCACGGAATCAGGCTGATCAGCGGCGGCACCGATACCCATATCGTGCTGCTCGATTTTTCGTCGCGGGGATTGAGCGGCCAACAGGTACAGGACAGCCTCGCCCGGGTCAACCTGACGTCGAACAAGAATCCCATTCCTTTCGATTCGTCCAAGCCGTCCGAGTGGGCCGGGTTGCGTCTGGGCGTGGCCGCGGCAACGACACGCGGATTGGGGGTTGCAGAATTCGGCCAGCTCGGAGAGATTATCGCGCGCGCGATCGAGCGCTGCGAGCAAGCGGGCGATTCCGGGGTCGAGACCGACCGAATGCGGGTTCTAGAGCTTTGTCAGAAGTTCCCGATATACGTCTAACCCGCGCGTGGCCGACCGACTAATTCCAGCGGCCGTTTTTGGAAAACTGGGATTTGAGAAACTCCATCTGATCCGCCAGGATATTTTTATTGGCGAGGTAGAAAAACTCGTGACGATTGGGCACGAACGGAACCGCAATCAACTCCATGCCGGCCTCTTCCGGAGTGTGATTGGCTTTACGGTGATTACAGCGTTTGCAGGCGGTGACGACATTGGTCCAGCTATCGGTACCGTTGCGCGACACCGGCAGGATATGGTCGCGTGACAGGTTGTCCGCGCCAAAATCACCACCGCAATACATACACAAAAACTGGTCGCGTCGAAACAGGTAACCGTTAACCAGCGGCGGCACGAAATCACTGAGTTTGACGCTGCCATCGCTGGCGAGAATACTGGGCAAGGACAGCACTGACTGCTGGCCAAGCCGGTTGATGCCGCCCCTGATCTCGAAAGCATGCTCACCGAGCGCCCACACCACCTGGTCTTTGACCACCAGGGTGGCGGCTTCCTCGCGTGTTATCCAGTCGATCGGCGTTCCCGCCTTGTTCAACCTGAGTATCTTGGCGTTCATCATAGTTTTTTATTATGCCTTACATTTTCTGCAGGTAAACCTCTGATTTCCTTGAAAACAGGCTGTGGCGTCAACTATTTCTCATTCTATTATGCGGCGCTGCCCGTCCGGATTAAGTTTAGTTGACAAAATCCCGTTTCACCGGAACAGTCGAATTACGCGATTTGACCTGCATCCGCAATGATTCGAGCGCTCGTGGCGTGACAAAAATCAGCAGATTGACTGCTCCAGGGCGCGGTGCTAACGTTGCGCGCATATCGCAGCCACGACTCGAACAAGCATGCACACGATTTTACTTCGCGGTAGACGACACGAAAAATCAAATCTCGTCGTTTGACCCCTCTCGGCCAGGCTCTGCCCAACGGGCAGACTCCAGGCCGGGTCTCGTGTCGTAGCGGTAACCCCCTTGCTTTTCTCTGACTCCCGGCAACCCGCTTTAGCTTCGGCATTAACCTGCCGGCAGGTACCGAACCAACGAGATTTGCATGAGTAACAAAAGCCAAAAACGCATCGCCGTCGACATCGGCGGCACCGTCGACCGGATCAAGTATCCGGCGCTCGGCTGCATCGGCGGACACGACGGTGCCTGCGGCCACCTCGCACTGGCCTCGGGCAAACTGCTCAAGGGCAAGCAGCAGATACCGGCCGGCGAAACCCTGGTGTTTCAAACCCCTGGCGGCGGCGGTTACGGCGATCCGCGCAAACGCAAGCCACAGCTGGTGGCACGGGATAATGCCGCCGGACTGATCGGTAAAGATTCGCTCAAACGCGTTTATGGCGTCGTGCTGAAACCCAATGGCAGTGTCGACCTGCAGGCCACCCGGCAGGAGCGCAGACGCTGAAAGCTTTCCCCTTCGCGCTCTACGACGCGTTCAGCGCGCGTCCCTTCGGCGGCAGCCAGGCGGCGGTCATGACCGACGCCGCGGCGATCGATAGCGCGCAACGCCAGAAAATCGCCCGCGAAATCGGCATGCCCGCGACCGCTTTTGTCGATGATATAGGCGCTGGCTGGATCCGCGCGCAGTTCATGTCCACGGTCATGGAGTTGCCGATGTGCGGCCATGGCACTATCTGTTTGTTCACCCGCCTGCTCGAATCCGGACTGCTGACACTGGACGACAACGGCAGCGGCAGCGTAGAGCTACGCTTGCCGAAGACGACTGCGACCGTTAGCTTGAGCCGCCGCGACGACGATCGATCCCGGGTAATGCTCGACATCAGGCCGCCTGAGTTCGAGCCACCGCCGCCGCATCTCGGAACCCTGTTGACCCTGCTCGGGCTCGATGCTGCCGCACTCAACGCCGAGTTACCGCTCGAAACCGCGCGCGGCGATTTTATCCATCTCGTGGTTCCGCTGACGGGACTCGCCGCGATGCGCGCAATCAGGCCTGACTTCAGCGGCATGATCGATTTTTGCAGGGCCAATGGTATCGAAACGATTGCCGTATTTTGTCGCGAGGTCGAAAATCCCGCTAACAGCATTCATGTGCGTGATTTTTGCCCGGCGGTCGGGGTCAGCGAATCCGCCGCCGCCGGCACGACCAACGCGGCCTTAGCCAGTTACCTGCTGCGACATGGCCTGCTACCGACAAACACAGACAACATCAGCCTAAACGCCGAACAGGGACTCGAACTCGGGCGCCCGAGTTCGATACAATCGCTCGTCACCCTCGCCAACGGCGGAATTGCCCGGCTGCAGGTCGGCGGCGTGGCGACCAGAGTTTTCGACGGACAGGTTTATCTATAGGTAACGCCGATGGCAAAAGATCTCGAGCAACTGTATCAGGACGCGCTGGTGTGGGATGCGCACGCGGGCGTATTCCCGAGTCCCGAAGTCGATTTGAATCTACTCGATGAATGGCGCCAGCAGGGCGCCAGCTATGTCAGCATCAACGTCGGCTTCGATGTCATGGATTGGCAGGAAACGCTGGCCACGCTCGCGGCCTACCGCCGCTGGGTGCTGGCACATCCCGATCGCTTCGTGCTGGCAGGCGCCACCAGCGATATCGATCGCGCCCGCGCCACCGGCAAATTCGCGCTGAGCTTCGATATCGAAGGCATGAACGCGCTCAACAACGACATCAACATGGTCAGCCTGTATCACGCGCTCGGGGTGCGGCAAATGCTGTTTGCCTACAACCTGAACAATGCCGCCGCTGGCGGCTGCCATGACGCCGACACCGGCCTGACCGAATTCGGGCGCCAGGTGGTGCGGGAGATGAACCGCGTCGGCATGATCGTCGATTGCTCGCACGCGGCTTACACCACCACCATGGACATCATGCAGGAATCGCAAAAGCCAGTGGTGTTTTCGCACTCCAATCCGCGCGCGGTCTGGGATCATCAACGTAACATCAGCGACGAGCAGATCAGGGCCTGCGCCGCGACCGGCGGCGTTATTGGACTCAACGGCATGGGCATTTTCCTCGGCGGCAACGACATCGCCATCGATACCATGGCGCGGCACGTTGCTTATGTCAGCGACCTGGTGGGCACACAACACGTTGGCTTCGGCTTCGACTATTCACCCGAGATCGATATCGATATCGGCGTGATTCTGCGCAGCCGCCCCGATTACTGGCCCGCCGGCCAGCAATACGACACCAGGGAGATCAAGCACGCCGGTCCGGCGCAGTTACCGGCGCTGATCGACAAGCTTGCCGATTCGGGTTTCGACGACGTCGATATTCGCGGCTTTCTCGGTGAAAATTTCAGGCGCGTTGCCGAGCGCGCGTGGATTACCTGGCAATCGAGGATACCCCAATGACGCTAAGCCCGGCAAAAACAGAGTTGATCCAGTGGCTGGATGCAAAAATCGACGACCTGTCGGACTGGCAGCAGCTGATATTCGAGCATGGCGAAACCGCCTGGCGCGAGTATAAATCCAGCGCCTGGTACGTCGAGCGACTGCGCGCCGAAGGCTTCAGCGTCGAAGCCGGCAGCGGCGGCATGCCGACCGCGTTTTGCGCCGAATGGCAAAATGGCGACGGGCCGACCATCGCGGGTTATGCCGAGTATGACGCGGTGCCCGGCAACTGCCAGGCCGCCGCGAGCGAACAAGGTCCGCGCGCCGGGCTGAGCGTGCATGCGGGCGGGCATACCGATCCGCATTCGGCGCTCGGTATCAGCTCGCTCGGTGGTTTTCTCGCGGCCAGGGCAATGATGCAGCGGCATGACATCAAGGGCCGCCTGAAATTTTTCGGCGAACCCGCGGAAAAGGTACGCGGCTCCAAGCCGATACACGCGGCCCGCGGCTATTACGACGATCTCGATGCCGCGATCAGCTTTCATCCGTTTTACATGCTGCCGCTGTGCAACACCACGCGCTGGAATACCCACTGCGGGGTGGGCTACGCGATGATTTACAGCTTCGAGTGCGACAGTCCGGAGACCTGGCTGAGCCATGCCGGCGCGAGCGACAGTCCGATCGCCGCCGCGCACGCGTCGGCGCGCGCGCCCGGCGCCAACGACGCGCTGCTGCAGATGTACCAGACCTCCAAGGCGCTGAAGGAGCACATGGTGTCGGCCGGCTGCGGCTGGTCGATGAACGAATGCATTTTGACCGCCGGGCAGGCGACGGCCGACAACCTGCCCGCGCAAATCGCACAAATCCAGTACGTCATGCGCGTGCCGACGATCGAGATGGCGCAACGCATAACCGGCGTGCTGGATAACAATGCCGCCGCGGCCGCGGCGATCAGCCACTGCAGCTGGCGGCGCGACTGGGTCAGCAAATCGCGCCACGGGCTCGCGAATCACGTGCTCGCGCAGGCGACTTACGACAACCTGCGGGCGATCGGGGCGCCGGCGTTCAACCAGGGGGCAGCGCGCGACACTGCCCGCGAAATCCAGCGTAACCTCGGGCTCGAACCGATGGACAAGCCCTTCCTCGCCGCAACCGAACAGTTGATCACGCCGCAGGCGGCGGAGACCGAGTTGCGCCGCGAACTGCCTGAGTGGCAGGAACATTTTACTTCCGACGATTACACCGAGTACTGCTGGCACGCGCCGACGGTGCGTTTATATATCGCGCGGCCGACGCTGACATCGCCGCAACCCGGATTCAGATACCCGGCCTGGGTCATGAACGCGCTCGGCGGCATCCGCGAAACCATCGAGCCAATGATCGCCTGCGCGTCGAAGACCGTTGGCTGCACTGTGTTCGATCTGCTGACCGACGGCGAGATGCTGGCAGATGCCCGCAGAGAATTCGAGGAACGCACCGGCGGTGGCGTCAACGGCAGCAGTTGGCAGGCGCCGCTGTGCGACTACGAGCCCCCGATCGGTTTCCGCTGGCCCGAGTACGTCACCACCGAACGCGGCCGCGAATGGTGGATTCCCGGATAAGCCCCCCGGGCTTATCGCTTCGAATCGGTTTGCAGGAGTTGCTTTAGTTCGGCTATCTCGGCGCGCAGCGCCGCCAGCTCCTGGTGCAAATCGGCCTCGATGTGGTCGCGGGTTTCGTTGAGCGCGTCCTGCCTCACCTGACTATCTTGCTCGGTAAAGCTGTGCATCGCGTTGACGATAATCGCGATGAACAGGTTCAACATCGTAAAGGTCGCGATCAGGATATAAATGACGAAGAATATCCAGGCGTTCGGGTGCAGTTCCATCACCGGGCGCACGATGCCCATCGACCAGCTTTCCAGCGTCATGATCTGGAACAACGAGAACAGCGATTCGCCGATGCTGCCAAACCATTGCGGGAAGTTTGCGCCGAACAACTTGGTCGCTATGACGGCAAACACGTAGTAAAGCAGCAGCAACACCAGCGCGATGGAACTCAGACCCGGAATCGAATCCAGCAGCGCGCCGACCACGCGGCGCATCGACGGCACGATGGTCAGAATTCGCAGCACGCGCAACACGCGCAGCGCACGCAGCACGGAAAACGGTCCGCTCGCCGGCACCAGCGCAATGCCGACTACGGCGAAATCGAAGATACTCCAGGGGTCGCGGAAAAAAGCGAGGCGATGCGCAAATATCCGCAACAGGATTTCGACCACGAAAACCGCCAGGATCGCGTGATCGACAGCAATCAGGATTTCACCGTAGGCCGCCATCACTGCCGGTACGGTCTCGAGCCCGAGAATGATCGCATTGATCACTATCAGCGCCATGATGATGTGCTGAATTCGCGGTTGCTCAACCCATGGCAGCACAGCCGAACCCGCAGTCTGCGAAGGTGGATCGTCAGTAGTTTTCATTGATTAAGGTTTCCCGGCTCCCCAACCCTGCTAAGTATTGTCTCAGCGGGCTATTTCAATAGTAAGATTATTATTAACCTGGCGACAATACAGGTCGCCGGGTTAATAACGACCACGGGCCGGCGTAACCAGCGCTATCCGGGTCGTAGTGTGGCAATCAAGCCGCCTTTGGGGAAATTTCTGGCAATTTTATCACTCCCGGGACCGGCCCGCATCAGCACCAGGAACACGGCGCCAACAAACCCGAGCGTAATCCGGATTCACTGCTATCGCGCAAGTTAGTACTGCGGGCTTCAGGTCGTTGTGGCCCGGTCAAGATCATCCTCATCCAGATTTATCGACTCGGCAGCGTCGGCGACGAGATCGGCATGCGAAGACAGTAATGCCTTGGCGCAGTCATACAGCTCTTTCAGCGTGCCGTCGACGTAATTGAAATCGTTTAGCAGCGAGGTCGCCATCGCCGGCGTAATCCGTTGATCCCGCAACACACCCGATATGCGGTCGTTTAATTCGTTATGCGAAGTCTTCACTGCTTTTTTCATCTTTTTCAGATCGCGTATCGCCTGCTCATGATCGGAACTTTCCTCTTCCCTTACCCGGTAAATTTCCCTCAACAACAGCGCGATCTGGTAGCGCAGGCGATTGTACTCGTCGCGAATATGCTGATTGTCTGACAGCAGGTACTTGGTCGCATTTTTACGCAGGTGTTTTACGTGCTTGACGCTTTCGACAATTTCCACCGCGGCGTTGCGCAGTCGAAACATTTCCTCGGCAAAGATACTCGGGACCTCGGTTTGCGAGCGCGAGATAAATTCGACGATCGCGCTGTAGAGCACTTTCACCTTGGTTTCGTAGAGTTCATCGATATCAAAATCGTGAACCTCGCGGTCGTCGTCGATCGTTTTTTTCAGGTCGTCCGATTCGAGTATCTGGGTGCGATGCAAATTCATCCCATGCGCGATTAACTCGAAGGCCGAATCGAACAGGTGCCAGACCTCCCGCTTGACCGATATCAGCACGGTTTCCGGAAATTCGAAGGCGGCATCGCTCAGGTACCGGGGTTCGGCCAGGTCGAGCGCTTTCTCCGGCAAAACCTTGAACAGGTAGTCGGCAAGCCGATGGATCAGGGGGACCATGACAATCACGCCGGTGACATTGAACAGGGTATGAAATACCGCCAGTTTCATCGTGTAATTGTCCGCGGCAATTCCCACTTTGCTGCTGATGTAATTCACCGCCAGGACAAACTGGCTGACGAATGCGATAGCAATAACACCGGTGACTACATTAAAAACCAGGTGGGCGCCGGCCAGCCGTTTGCCCTGGACGTTCGCGCTCAGCGAGCCGATGATTGCCGTGATGGTGGTGCCGACGTTTGCGCCGATGGCCAGTGCCAGTCCGTTCTCGTAGGTGATCTGCCCGGCCGAGAGTGCGGTCAATATCAGCACCAGGGTTGCGTGACTGGATTGCATGACCACGGTCGCCGCGGCGCCAATGGCGGCAAACAGAAACAGCCCGGGATAGCCCCCGACCGCGAGCGACGCCAGATCGAAACTGTCTTTGAAGGCTTCGAAACCTTCCTTCATGTAGTGTATGCCGAGAAACAGGAAACCAAGGCCCGCCAGCACCGAACCGATACCCTTGAGGTATTTCGATTTCTGAAACGCCAACACGATACCGAACACCAGCATCGGCATCGCATAGGCGGAAATCTTGACCTTGAGGCCGAAGGCTGCCACCAGCCAGGCGCCGGTGGTCGTGCCGATATTGGCACCGAAAATAATGCCGATTCCGGCAACCAGGGTAACCAGCCCGGCGCTGATAAACGAAATCGTGATAACCGAAACCAGCGAACTCGATTGCATCACCGTGGTCGAGACGACTCCGAAAAGCAGACTTTTCCAGGTTTTATCGGTTGTTTTCTGTAACAGCTTTTCCAGCACACCGCCGGTAAATGCCTTGAATCCCTCTTCGAGGAACAGCATGCCGAACAGGAATATGGCGACACCGGCCGCGATTTCCTTGAAATCAGGGCTGACCCAGAATCCGTAGGCCAGAATAAGCAAAATACTTGGTAACAGTATTCTTTTGAGCATCGCCCTATCCTCCTGCGGGTATTGAGCACCCGATTATTTTTTTGCTGCTGCACGCAGTCTTTATTGTTACTGGAGTGCTTATGATTGTTGCGTTTCGCCAATCATCGGCCTGGTCACCAGCGCGATTTTGCACTCGTTGGCGGATTTTATCACAGATACGAATTGGACTCCCGATTCGGATGGCCCGGGAAGGGCGGCCTCACTTCCCGGGGCTGTTTCTTAACGCCTGATCAAGGCCGGCAGACCTGGGTCTGTAATCTTGCCGCGGTTCTGCAGTACACGTATAGTCTGTGCGAAACACCCTATAAAAAGGCCTCAAAGAATGGCTGATCAAATCGCAATCTCGGTTATCCAGGTAAGCAAACGCTTCGGCCACGGCAAGCGTCAATCAGGGGTTGTCATGGCGAGTTCATGGCAATCCTTTTTTTGTTTCACGCATTCCTAGATTCAAACCATGTCAGATATCATGCAAGGCTTCCCGGTTACGCGGGATCAACGTGTACCCCACGATCAATGGGACCGGGCGCCCTGGAACCGCTGGACGTTTCAGAACGTCAGGCAGTTTGTAGCGACTACCGAAGTGTGGCGGGGTGACGGCGCGGTATGGGAATTCAAACGCAGGCCTACCGACCTGGCGCAGATCGAACTTGAAGACGCCGACGGCAGCATCACGACCCTGCAAGGCTGGATCGATTCCAGCTACACCGACAGCGTGCTGGTATTGCACCGCGGCGAGATCGTGTTCGAGCAATATCATAACAACATGACCGAACGAACCCTGCACCTGTCGCAGTCGATGTCGAAGTCTGTCGTGGCGGCGGTCGCCGGAATCCTGATCGGCCGCGGCCTGATCGATCCCGCTGAGCAGGTCACCCGCTACCTGCCCGAGCTTGAGGCGACCGCCTGGCGCGGCGCGAGCCTGCAGCAGGTCATGGACATGACCACCGGGGTCAGGTACATCGAAGACTACGAGGCGCTCGATTCCGATATCGCGGCGACCGATATCGCCAGCGGCTGGAAACGGCCAATTCCGGGGACAGACACACCGGCCTGCATCTGGGACCAGATTCTGACCCTGACCGAGCGCGTTCGTAAGCATGGAGAAAAATTCCAGTATCGATCGATCGAGACCGATGTGCTTGCACACTGCCTGGAGCGAGTAACGCAAACCCGGCTGGCCGACCTGGTCAGCCACGAAATCTGGCAACCACTCGGCTGCGAGGAAAGCGCCTGCTTCACTGTCGATTCCGCGGGCTACGCGCTCGCCTGCGGCGGTTTAAACGCGACGCTGCGCGACTACGCCCGTTTTGGGCAGATGTTATTGCAACGGGGCAAAGTCAGGGGCCGGCAGCTGGTGCCCGCAGAATGGGTTGCAGACATCCACAACGCGGACCACAACCTGTTCGCTGAACCCTATACGCAAGCGGCCCCGAACGGCGGGTATCGCAACCTGTTCTGGATCGAAGACGTCGACCGCCCGGGATTCATGGCGAGAGGCGTATTTGGCCAGTTGATTTACGTCGATCCCGGCGACGACATGGTAGCGGTCAAGCTTTCCAGCTGGCCGGAATTCACCTCGGTGCCGAGACTGAAAACCGCGCTGAACGCGATTCATGCCCTTGGCAAGTTTCTGCACCGATCAACCTCGGAAAAATAATCAGGCGTAAAGTTTAGACAGAAAGATTTATTTCCGCCACCCCCTGGTTTCGTGGTTTATACCTGACTCCTTCATTCCCCGGCTGCTTTTTCGGCTAAACTGTTCTTCTAACAGGGAACACTATTATCAATCCAACCAACAGCTCGGGACAGATTGATAAAAACCTCCCGGGTTACAGGAGACTGGATTTTTGATGAAGCTAGCTTACAAACTACTCGCCCTGGCGTTGCTGGTATCCACCGTTCAGGCGGCTTCCATAACGACCATTCAATTGTCGAACCGTCCAGCCGCGGAAATCATACCCATCGTCAAACCGATGCTGGGGGCTGATGACGTGATTACGGGCCAGGGTTTCAAAATTTTTCTGCGCTCGTCAGCGCAAACACTGGCACAGATAAAGGAGATGATCGATGCGCTGGATATTGCCTCGAAAATACTGCAGATATCCGTTTTCCAGGGCAACACCCGGGGTCTCAGCGCCCTGGGTATTGGCGGCAATATTCAAATCGAAGGGGGCGCTGCCAGTGTCGACATTGGAACCAGGAGAAACCAAACCGGTGGTGCCGGTGGCAGCATCACTTACAGTACTAGAAATGGTAGCGGCAACATCAACAGCAGCAGTACCCGCATGCGTCTGCAAGACAATCCGCTGCACCAGATACGAGTCACCGAAGGCAGCGAGGCTTATATCGAAACCGGCCAGCAAATTCCCTATTTCTCAGGCGCCAACTGGATCGTACCCGAGGCGGTTGCGGGCGGTATCGAATACAAGGATGTGACTACCGGCTTCTACGTGCTGCCGCGTATCCACGGCGACAAGGTCACTCTGCAGGTCAGTCCGTTCAGGAATTCACAGGCTAATGCAGGTGGCGGCAACATCGAAACCCAGTATGCCAACACCACCATAAGCGGACGAATCGGAGAATGGTTGCTGATCGGCGGCGTCACCGAGCAACTCAAGCGTGCGCAAAGCGGCACTGGCAACTACAGCTCAACGCAAAGCAGAAGCAATCAAAGCATCTGGATCAAGGCTGACCTGGTTCAATAAACCGCGACCTGTTGAAAACAGGGCTCTCGATTATCTCTCCGTTGAATAATGCTGAATAGGTGACCCCGTTATTTGTTTCAATGGCGTCAAATGTGAAGCCTGGCCCCAATGGCACCTACTTAACAGAAATATGGTCATTCCCGCGCAAGCGGGAATCTTGTAACAGCTGCTGTCCGGGGGTATCAAGACCGATACGTCGGACCGCCACTTACGCGGGTATGACGCCCTTAAGTAAGTGCCATTGAAGCCTGGCCCCGTTATTACGTCTGGATAAGTTGGTGTGGCGGGCTCGGGTCTTACCGGCGATTGTATCGGTTACACCGATTCGATTTTCAGTTTTACTATCGCTTTATCAGTACGCTTATCCACGCTGAATTTATAGCCCTGTTCAATCATGCTTTCGCCGTAATCCGGAATATGACCGAGCTGGTGCATTACCAGGCCGCCAATGGTGTACGAGACCTTGGTATTCAAATTTATTTCCAGCAGGTCATTTACTTCAGATACGGACAATCGTGAATCGACCAGGTAAGAATCGTCGTCGAGAGTCTCGAATACTTTTTTCCTGCGCGGCAGGTACTCCTCGAAATCGTAACCGACATCGATATCGCCGACTACTTCCTCGATAATGTCTTCCATGGTAATAATGCCGATTGCCGAACCGTACTCATCGACGACAATCGCCATATGATCTTCTCGCTGGCGCAGAATCGGCAGCAGTTCATCGATGGTTTGAAGCTGCAATACATACTGTGCAGGCTTGATCAAATCCTCCAGTTTTTTCTGGGTTGTAGAGCTTTCCATCAAGTCCCAGGTGGTCAGCGTTGCGATACCGATGATATTGCTGATATTTCCCTTGTACACCGGCAAGCGGTTATAGCCTTTACGCCGAACCGTCGCGATTGCTCTCAATATCCCGCGATTGTGACCAATGGCCGTCACGTCGGATATGGGGATCATCGCTTCACCCACGGTTGTATCGCAGAACCGTATGACCCGGCGTATACGGCCCCGGTCGAAGGCGTCGATCGAAGACGTTCTCTCGGCCATCTCGACCACCGACCGAATCTGCTCGCGGGTCATAAACAGGTTTTGTTCGACTTTTCCGCCACCCAGCAGCCGAGCCAACAGTCGTGCAATACGCGAAAAAACAAAAACAATCGGGTAAAAAAGCAGCGAAAATACTTTTAAGGGAAATATGGCAATGGGCGCAATTACATCGGATTTTTGTTGAAAAATACTCTTCGGGACAATCTCCCCGAGGATCAACAGGACCGGGGTAAATACCAGAAACGCGTAAAAATCTCCGCGCTCGCCAAACAGGCCGATAAACAAAACGGTGACCAGGCTGGTGAGTGCGACGGTAGCAATATTGGTGCCTACCAGGGTCGTGCCCAGCATAACGTCCGGAGACTTAAATAATTCGAGGACTTCCCTGGCGCCACGGTGGCCCTGGTTTGCCCTGGCCGTCAACTTGACCTTGTCCGAATTGACCAGCGCGATTTCCGAACCGGAGAAAAAGCCCTTGATCAACAACAAGACTACGATTCCGAAAATTAGCCACAGGATGGTCATGACGCTTTCTCCACCATGTCTGCCTCGTCTTCCGGTTCGTACTCCATTGAATCATCGACGTCTTCCGGAATGTCATCGATTTCTTCTCGGGTTTCCGCCCGCGGATCGATTTCTTTTTCAGCCTGAACAACGCCTTCTTTCTGGTCGAAGTCTTCCGGGTCGACCCCCTTGGCCACCCGCACCCGCGAAATTCGGTGATCGTCCATTTCCAGGATCTGGATAATGATGTCTTCGAACTCCACCTTGTCGCCTTCACGCGGCAAGCGATCGAGCAGGCGAAATGCAAAACCCGCGACTGTCGTCATCCGCGGATCTTCAATGCCAAAGTTGGTCAGATTATCGAAATCGTTTAATTTCATATCACCGGGCACTTCGTAAATGTTGTAGTCTTTTTCTTCATAATACCCGGCGGTTGCGCGCGAACCGCCACTGATATCGCCAAAGATAAAATTCAATACCCCACGCATGGTGATAAATCCCTCTACTCCGCCAAATTCATTCAGGCAGACCGCGGCACGCACCTCGTTCACCTGAAAGAAATCGAACATTTCATCGACTTTTTTAGTCAATGGCACGACCACGGGTGGATGCAGAATATCTTCATGCCGCAGTTCCGTCTGATCCACATCATCGAGCACCAGGCGTAAAATATCTTCGGCATGTACAAAGCCGACGATGTTGTCTCGATGGGTTTTAAAAACCGGTACCCGGGGGTGCCGATAGGCGACGAATTTCTCGATGATCTCCGGGACGCTCATTTCGACGTTGAGAAACGCCATTTGCGTTCTCGGCGTCATAACCTCGACAATCTCGGTTTCGTTGGCTTCCAGCAAGTTATAGATGAGCGCCCGTTCGGTAGCGTCCAGCTCACCTTCTTCCGACACCTGTTCCACCAGGGTCAGAAATTCGTCAACCTGCAAAATATTGTCCGCGGCTTTCACTTCACCAACGATCCGCGTCGTGACCCAGTCAGCGATGCCTCGAATTGCCCAGCGTATCGGCGCAATCAGGTTTATCCACAGCGCAAGGGGCACGGCAACGATGCGCGTGCTGTATCTAATCGGGTTCGATACCGCAATCGTTTTTGGAGTGACCTCACCGAAAAGCAGTAATAGCGGCACCATCACCAGCAGGTTGATCATGACCACTCTGTCCATCGGGTACAGCGTAACCAGGATGGACACCATGTTTGCCGCGGCGGCAATGTTGACCAGCTCGTTGCCGCTCAATATCGAAATGATCAGCTTTCTGGGCTGGTCCAGCAGCTCGTGGATGGTTTCGGAGCGGGGGTTTTGCTCCTTGCGAAGCTGTTGCAGATCCAGTCGGGAGAGGGAAAAAAGAGCGGTTTCAGAGCTTGAAAAGAAAGCCGAACAAAGTAGCAGGCAAAACTGTATCGCCAACCGGATAATCATATCCGGCTCGGATAGCAGCGCGACGTCGAACGCGAAATACTCGATCACCGACTGCCAGTACAGACTCAGGTGGTGCAGCAATTGTTCCATTGTAATTTTGACTTATTAACTGGCCAGGGGGGTGCTCGCTCATTTAAGCAGCATGCTCCTCAAGATTGAAACAGCATCAATATGTCTCAATATAGCTTTGATTTCAATATAAAACTTTTGCTCTGATTTGAATTCTCAATAATAATATTCCGAAAATATTCATTTCAGATGAACCTGGGCGTTATAGCCATCGTCAGTCACATTGACGAAAATCAGGCAAAACAAAGGGTCGCTTCTAAAGCCGGTATTTCAGGCTGAGCCAGACTACGCCGATCCTGTAATCCGGCGATGTCTCACCCAGGTTCAGCACATTGTCGATCGTGCCCGGAATCACTTCGTCGAGATTCCAGTTTTTTTCCGCGTACACTTCGTAGGCGTAACTCGCCCGGTAAGACAAGTTATCCGAATAATCGTATTCGGCAAAAATTTCGATATTATCCAGATCGCTCTCCAGGTCGGGCAAGGGCGTCAGGGACGCATCTGAGAAATCAATTTCGCCGGTCGCGTCGGTATGGACATATTCGACGCCCAGGCGGAAGCCCTCTTCGGCCGGCACGTAATTCAGGCCGAGGCCCAAGGTATTGATCGTGTCCTCGTTTTCGGCCGACCAATCAGGGTCGCCGGCGACGCTGCTGCCGTCCTGGGATGATGCAATAACGGCCCGGTTCAGGTAGCCGGTAAGCGAAATCTCGTCGTTGAGCAGTAACTGCACATCAAATCCGATCGACAGGTCTTCGCTGTCCGTAAGGCCCACCGCCGAGTTGGAATAATCGGCGCTGGACTGGTCGAGACTGATCATCACAAACCATCGGTCGTTGCTAATGAAATCGATGTTGAGAGATGCGCCGACCGTGTCCCTGTCCGCCAGGTTGTATTTGCGCAGTTGCGGATTTTCAGCCGGGATCAGTTCTGCCAACACGTCGTAGCTGTCCGCCTCGCGGGAAGCGCCTT
>CAMYML010000004.1 GCA_947259305.1 uncultured Gammaproteobacteria bacterium
TTCACGACCATGGTGGTGAGCTTTCTGATCCTGCTGCTGTGGGTACCGCTAGCGCAAAAACCGGGTATAGGCACCATTCTCAATGCGCTGATCATCGCTTTCATGATCGATTTTTCATTGGACTGGCTGCCTTACCCGGAGCTGTTCGCCTGGCAGCTCGCCCAGGCGGCGGCGGGTGTTTTGCTGGTCGGTATTGCCTCGGGCATCTACCTGACCGCTAACCTGGGGGCGGGCCCGCGCGACGGATTGATGACCGGTTTGCAGGCCGTCACCGGCCTGCCGATCGCCTCGATTCGGATCGTCCTGGAAGTCGCGGTAGTAGCGGCTGGCTGGTACCTCGGCGGGGTCGTCGGCGCCGGCACCCTGCTGTTTGCTTTCGGCGTAGGACCCTGCGTTGCGCTCGGCATACTGTTCGTGCGGAAATTTCTTTAACTCAGATTTTCTGGATTAAGGGCAACATCCCCTTTTGAATTGAGCTGCCCGTTTGCTAATTAAGATATGACAACAGAGGTCAGAGCAGGTTTTTTCGCTGCTAGCACGAGTGCAGAAAACGGGTTATCCCCCGCAGGGAGAGTCGCGGGTCGATCATTTATTGCTGGCTTAGTTTGCGGAAGTAGTCGGCGACCATTTCCTCGTAGTCGTCGGGTAACTCGGCCGGCTCGGATATCAACAGTTCGGGATATTCGGCTTTATCGAACTTGTTGCGTAACTTGTACTCCAGCTCCATCAGAGCGCGCAGGGCGAGTTCGTACTGCGCGCTGGAAGCAGGGATAGCCGCGCCGTTTTGCCCGCGCGTTAAAGCTTCAATCTGCGCGAGCACGGGATCGACATCGCCCGCCGAGGCGCCCTGGTCGAGCAAACCCCCGCCGAGTTCGCGCGTGCGTTCGGCGATGTCGTTCAGTTCGTCCTGACCGATCGGCCGGTCGTCGAAATCCGTTCGACCCGCAGTGTCGGCGTCCACGCCCGGGCCGTTAGTGGTCCCCGCGGCGCGTTGCCGCAGGTAACGCAACTCTCGCGCCAGGTCGTGCAGTTGCTCGAGCGAGCGCCCCAGCCCCCGGGTGCCTTTTTCGCCAACGTTCTCGAGGGCCGTTTCGATATGCTCGCGGATCTCGCCGATGCCCTTCTGGATTACGGTTTCGTTGTCGAGCGCATGCTCGCGATCGTCCAGCAGCACCATTTGCCGGGTGCGACCGATGCGATCGTGCAGGCGATACTCGCGCCCCGCCCGAATCGCCTGTTTTAACGCCTGACCTGACTCGGGCTGCTCTTCCTTCGCGGTTGTCGTCAGGCTGCTGAGTTCGCTCTCCAGGTCGGTCAGCGCTTCCGACAGCGCCTGCTTTTTTTGCCTGAGCCGTTCCAGCTGGGCTTCGAGCCGGCCGCCCCATTGGTCGTCCAGCGCCGACACTTCCTGCTTGATGGCAGCTTGTTTTTTCTCTACCAGTTCGGCGCGGCGCAGGCTGCGCTCGACCTTTTCGCTGAACTGCCGCGCCCGGCCCTGGTCCAGCAGGCGCCTGGCTTCACGCAGGTTTTCTGCGGCCTGGCGGGCCTGATCGACGCTGCCCGTACCGCCCGCCGTCGCGGACGACGCGGCGCGTCGCATGGCTTGCGCCGCATTACGCATCTTGCTGATCGACTGCTGTAACTGCGGATTCGGCTGTGTGCGCGACAGCCGCTCCAGTTGTCGCGCCATCGCTTCCAGTTCTTCGGCCAGCGCGAGCTGCTTCTGGTTGGCGTTGTTGTTCTGCGCCTGACCCTGACGCCGCATCGCGCGTTCCACTTCCTGCTGCTGGCGCCTTGCCAGTTCGCGCAGTTTATCCAGGGTCTCGTCGATCAATTCGGCTGGCGGCGGTTGCTGCGCGCCGCGCTGCACGGTTTCATATTGATGCCGCAGTTTGTCCATTTCCAGCTGGAACAGGTTGGCCAGGTCTTCGATGCCGGCGTTGCTGCCGGCCCCGCCGCCGCCGCGGTTCGCCAGCGAAACGTTGATATCCCTGAACTCCGCATCGGCTCTTTGCAGATGCTTCAGCGCAACCTGCGCGTCGGTTAGCGCCGGTTCGATCTCGGCTCGGTCCAGTTGTTGTTCCACCTCGCGCATGGCTTCGATTGCCAGCGGTAACTCCTCCAGGATGACCTTGTATCTTGCGTCGGCCTGGACAATCGCACGACTGCTGATGCGCCTTACAATCGCTTCCACGCGGTCGCGAATACGCCCTTGCGCCGTGACCAGCAGCTCCAGGTTTTCCTGGTAGGTCTGGTCACTGTAGCGGTTGCGGTCGCGAATCATTTTGAAGGTAGCCACGACGAACTGCTTTTGCTGCTCCGACAGATGCCCCTGCTGTTGCCCGCCCTGGGCGCCGCCGCCACCGCCGCCACCCTGCTGCTCGGCGCGGCGGTAGTTTTTGCGGAACGGGCGCACCTGGTAAAAGAATATGTCGCTGGTAGCGGTTTTGGCCGCGTCGGCTGGCGCCCGGTCCGCGGCGTTGACGTAGTAGGAAATCAGGTCACCGGGACGCAGGCCGAGATCTTCGAGGTAGACGATGTGCTCGGCCTCGACCTGTTGACGGGCGCCTGGCTCATCCGCCGCCGGCATCAATTCGATGCGTTGCTCGGCTTCGCCATTGACCGACAGTACCAGCTCGAGGTTGGCAATGCCCTGATCGTCGGTGGCGCGCACTTTGAGCACCGGTTCTTCGATCATGCTGACCTTGATATCCCGCCCGGGGCTCGTAATCGATACGCTCGGAAATCGGTCGTCGAGCGCGCTGATGCGAAACTCGGCCGAAGCGTCGACCGGGATACCGCTCGCGCGCTGCAGCGTCACCTGGTAGGCGCTGTCCTGTTGCACCGTTATTTCACCAATCCAGGTCGAGTCATCCGCGCGCTGCAGGTCGATGCGCTCGCCATCGGCGAGCTGCAGTGCACCGCCTGGAATATCAATCGTCGGCTCGATCAGCACTTCGACGCGGGTGCCCCGCAGTGCCGTGATGTCGCCGGAACCCTGGCTGGTTTCGGGTGGCAGCATGGTATAAGCGGGAAAGTTGTAACGCAGGCCGATCGACTCGATCGCGGGGATATCGGCCACCGTGATGCGATGAGTCGGGGACTGCCGGCCCGCCCCGCTGACGTAGTAATCGGTGTCCTGCTTCAAATCGAAGACAAAGGACTCATAGCGGCCGCCCTCGTTGCTGGCAGCCATTGTCGTTTGCTGCCAGCTTTCACCTTCGTCGCGCGAGGTGAAAAGCAGCACGTCGGCGCCGTCGAATCCGTCAATCCGGGCGCTGATCAATTGATCGTCGCCGCGCGCAATTTCGATATCGCCGGGCGCAAGCTCGATGCGATAGGGAGAAACTTCACTCGCGCTGGCCCAGGCTTGCAGCAATGCCGGCGCGCCGCTGCGCAAAAACCCGGGCGGCCAGAGCATCAATCCGATAATAACGAACAGCGCAACCCCGAGCTTAGAGCCTGCCTGGCGGAGTTTTTGTCGTTCGACCCGGTCACCGTATTCAACCCGCGCACAGGCGTCGAGCGCTCGCTCGACCAGCTGTTCGACCAGTTGCGTCGATAAGTCACGCAGGCCCGTTCGCCGGGCGTCGACCGCGCTCAGGATGAGCGACTTCAAGTCTGGTTCGTGCTCTTCCAGGTAGAGCGCGACCTGGACGTCGTCGACCTTGCGGCGCAAGGGTTTGACACAGAACTGCAAGACCAGCGCAAGCAGGGCAAAAACGCCGACAAAGCGTAACGACCAGACCGCGGACGGGGCAAAATGCCACGCGTTTACCAGCCAGGCCAATATCAGGATCAACGCGGTCGCGAGCGCGAGCGTCCAAACCAGGCCGTTGACTAACAGGCGCAGCCGCCAGCGCCGTCGTATGCGCTCGATGATCGCGGACAGGGCGGGTCTGCCGTCGGCCTGGCGCCGGACCGGTGTCAGCAGGTCGAACAATCTGGCGCCGATATTGTGATGTGTCGTATCCATATTTTTCGTCGGCTAGCCTGTTCCCCGGGTGCGGATGGATCGCCTGGCGCCGATCCAGTTTGCGGACAGGGCCTCGATCAGCGTCAACGCCAGCACCGCCAGCAGAATCGCGTAGGCCAGTTGCTGTTGCTGCTCATATTCACTGGCCTGTCGCCTGGTCAGGGCCGCACCCGTAACGGGAGGTTTCGCAGAAGCCCTAATTTCCTCCACAAATCGGTCGACGTCAAGCGTCTCCAGGTTTGTTTCCTGCGGATCGATGTTCGCCGCCAGGGTGATTTCCACCCCGCTCGGGGTCGCCTGATGGACCTGGTAGAACCCCGGCTCCGTCAACGCTAACAACGGGGATTGCCGATTGACCCGGATTTCCCTGGCCGACGGCGTTTCGATAATCAGCGGCCCGTCATTTGCGGCGGCGACGGTGGCGTCGGCGCCCGCAAGCGCACGCGCGTAGCGCATTACGTCGGTGATACTACCGATTTCGGATTGATTCGGATAGGCTTCGAAGGCCGTGAGATAGCGCAGGCTCTGGTGCAGAAAGGGTAGAAAAACCGGCTGTAGCGCGAGGTCGTTCCAATGCGTATCCAGCGTCGTAGTCAGCGCCAGCACGCGACCCTGGCCGACGCGCCGTTCCAGCAGCGCGACCGCGCCATCGCTGTAGCGGGCTACGACCCGGTCATCCGCCGCGGGTTGCAGTTCGCGATAATTGAAAATTCGCGCCAGCGACAGGTCGATCGTATTGCGCGCGCCAAGACTGATGGCGAGCGGATGGTCGGCTTCGAAATCGGTTATGTTAAAGGCCGTGCCCCGTTTCGCATCGACCTTGCGACCCGGGCTGCCTGGCAGGTAAGGCGACGCCCAGTTTCGCTGCGTTGCCGTGCCGGTAGTGACCAGCAAGCCGCCGCCCGCGGCGGCGAATTTGGCCAGCGCCTCACCCAGCTCGCCACCGGGCAGCGAGACGTCATTCATGATGATTACCGCCCAGTTCTGCAGATCCTCCGCTTTCAATTCATCGATTGCTATGCGTTCGACCCGAAACACGGGGTTGCGCGATAGCCGCAGGGCGTTCTGCAGGTAAACGGCCTGGTTGCTGCGGGCTGCGGGCTCCTCGACGATTAACAGCGGCAGCTGTTGCCTGCTCGAGTAAACGAAGAAGCGCTGGTTATCCAGCGCCAGCGCATCGTCACCCAGGCTGACACGGCCGCGCAGTAAATCGTCGCTGACGCTCAGTCGATCGAAGCTTTCGGCAATCGCCGAGCGGGGTGCTAACAAGAGCTTGCGCCGGGCGAGCTCACGGCCGTCGAGCGTCAGCGTGACTTCCTGCTGCAGCGGGATGGTCGCGCGATTGGCCACGTCAACCGTGAGCGAAAACTCGTCGGCGCCGATGCGTGACGACGGTTCGATGACGACCCCGGTGATCGACGCATTCGCAACCTCGGCCGACGCAGCCTGGTGGTACTGATTTCGGATCTATACGACACGCCGGAGCTCTTTTTGCGGCTGGCGTTGCTGCCCGCGAGCAGGCGCGCCGCCTGCTCGATCGCGGGCGGCAAGCGCGTTGCTTTAAACCCGGGTGTCTGGTCCTGGAGTACCGTGCGCAGGTTGGCGGCACGGCTGCTCAGGTCGCTGAGCAGCTCGGTCTCGTCATCGAATAATACGACAGCAATCCGGTCCTGCGCCGGTTTCTGATCGACCAGCCACAAGGCGATATCGAGCGCCTGTTGCCAATGGTCGGCAATGCGCATGCTGTAGGATCGGTCGAGCACGATGACGCTGTCCTGGCGTCCCGGTTCCAGCCCCGTGGACCCGGTTGCAGAGCTGAAGAACGGGCGCGCAAACGCGAGCACGATGAGCAGCAGCAGCAGGCAGCGCAATAGCAGCAGCAACCAGTGCCTGATCTCGAGGCGGCGTTTTTCGCGCTGCGGGATTCGTTTTAAAAACATCAACGACGGGAAGCGGGCACCCTGGCTGTGCTGCTTTTGCACCAGGTGGATCAACACCGGCAGGGCCAGTAACAGCAGGCCGACCAGATACAGCGGATTGATCCAGGACAGGCCCATCAGCGGGTCCGGTTCTGGCGTTCCCGGTCGGACAGGTAACGGAACAGGATATTATCCAGCGGTTGGGAAATGTCAGCGAAGATATAGTCGATCTGGTTGGCGCCAAAGCGCCGCTCGAGCTCAGCCCGGTGATCCTGGATCAGCTGTCGGTAGCGGTCCTGAAACTGCTCGGCTGCGAGCGGCAGGTTAACCCCTGATTCCAGGTCTTCCACGCTGGAGACGTCGCCCAGGTCCAGGCTCAGTTCCTGCGGATCCAGCAAATGGAACACGATCAGGTCGTTGCCGCGGTAGCGCAGTTGATTGATCGCACCGAGCAGGCGCTCCGGCGTGTCGTATAGATCCGAAATCAGTACCACCAGGCTGCGTCGGCCGAGGTTGAGGGCGATTTTCGCCAGCGGTTCGCGGTAATTGCTGGCGCCGCCGGCGGTGAGTCGATCGAGGGCAAGCAGCACCGTGTTGAAATGCCTGATCGACGGTGGGATCACTTCGACGATCTCGTTGTCGAAGGTGATCAGGCCGATACGATCGCGCTGGCGCCGGGACAGGTAGGCCAGGCTCGCGGCGAGAAATTTTGCGTATTCGAGTTTGGTCACCGCGCCGCTGCCGAAGTCCATGGAGCGGGAGACGTCGAGCAGCAGGTGCAGGTTGGCATTGGTATCGGCCTCGAATTCCTTGACATAGAGGCGGTCGGTGCGCGCGAACAGCCGCCAGTCGATGCGGCGCACGTCATCGCCGGGCATGTAGGCGCGATGTTCGGCGAAATCCACCGACATGCCGAGCATCGGCGAACGATGCAGACCGCTGATGAAGCCGTCCACCACGCCGCGCGCGACCAGTTCCAGGTTGTCGATACGGGTCAGTACTTCCGGATCGATGAAGCGCTGTCCGGGTAGCTGGGCCTGTGCCTGTCTGTTTCTCGGCATGCTGCTGCCCGCTACATGCCCGAGCTCGGTAACGGCACCGCGTCGAGCAGGCGATCGATGAGCTCGTCGGAAGTGATTTTTTCCGATTCGGCGTGAAAGTTTCGCAACACCCGATGCCTGAGCACGGGTTTGGCGAGCTGTACGATATCGTCGAAATCGACATGGTAGCGACCATCGAGCAGGGCCCGCGCCTTGCCGCCGAGCACCAGGTACTGCGCGGCGCGGGTGCTGGCGCCGTAGTCCACCCAGTCGCGCACGAAATCGAGCGCGTCAGCGCTGCCCGGGCGACTGCAGCGCACCAGGTCCAGCGCGTATTGCGAAACCGGTTTCGAGACCGGTACCCTGCGCACCAGTTTCTGAAAAGCGCGAATCTCCCCGCCGCTCATCGCGTATTCGAACGCAATTTCGCGCAGCGAGGTCGTCTGGCGCACCACTTCGAGTTCATCCTCCGCCGACAGGTAGTCGATAATAATTTCGAACATGAAGCGATCCAGCTGCGCTTCGGGCAACGGATAGGTGCCCTCCAGTTCGATCGGGTTTTGCGTGGCGAACACGAAAAATGGCTCTTCCAGCTCGTAGGTCTTGCCCTGCACGGTGACGCGGTGCTCCTGCATCGCTTCGAGCAGCGCGGATTGCGTCTTCGGTGGCGTCCGGTTGATCTCGTCGGCGAGCACGATGTTGGCGAAAATGGGGCCGGGCAGGAAGTTGAGTTCGCGTTTACCGGTGTCGGGATTTTCCTGCACCAGGTCGGTGCCGGTGATATCCGACGGCATCAGGTCCGGCGTGAACTGGATGCGTGAAAACCTGAGATCCAGCACCTGGGCGATGGAGTGAATCAACAGCGTCTTGGCGAGGCCGGGTACGCCGACGATCAGGCTATTACCGCCGGCCAGGATGGTCAGCATGACCTGCTCCACCACGGCGTCCTGGCCGACGATCAGTTTGCCCAGTTCGCCGCGCAGGCGCGCGTAACGCTCGATCAAATCCTCGGCGAGCCCGATATCGTCGGCGGCCTGCAGGGATTCTGTCTGTTCAGTTTGCTTATCCATCGGTGGACCTCTTGTGCCATTCAGGACGCGCCCGGCGCGGTCGCCGGCTGCTACGGTCGATCTGTCGCACGGCTACTGCGCCTCCGTCGCGGCGGGCGTCTTTGCCCGCAACGAGAGCAGCAATTCCTGCGCGCGGTAAAAATTGGGCGCGATCTCGAGAGCATATAATATCTGCTCGCGGGCGGAAGATCGATCACCCGCGCGTTCGTAGGCAAAGGCCAGCTGGTAGTGCGCTTCCGCCTTGTCCACCGGGTCGAGCGCGAGCAGGGCGCGGCGCTCGCGCGCAACCCGCTCCCAGTTATCCAGAATAGTATGCTGGCCGGCCAGATCCTGGTGCAGGTCGAGATCGTAGGGGTAGATATAAATCGCGCCTTCCAGCGCCTCTGCGGCGGCGGCGTGAGCGCCACGTTTCACGCGTAGTTTCGCCAGCTCGAGTTGCGCCGGATAGTGTTCGGCGTTGATCGCAATCAATTGTTCGAGCTGCGTTTCCGCCTGCGGATATTGCTCCTGTTGCAGGTAGAGCTGAGCCAATAGCCAGTAGCTGCTATCTTCGCCCGCGTATTCCGGGAACAGTTGTTGTGCCCTTTGCAGAAACAGTTCGGCCAGCTCCAGGTTTTCCTGTTCATACAGCAATTGCCCGAGTTTGAGTTGATCGAAATACTTGTCGGGCAGCGCGGTTTCGGCTGTCACCTGGCCCGCAGGGTCCACTGATTCGGTTTGTTGACCAGGTTCCATGTCCTTGCTCAGTGCCTTGAGCGCGGTGGCGTAGCGGGTTTTCAGATAATCGTCGAACGCGGCGTCGAGCGCGGCGCCGTCGAGCTGCAGCTGCTGCAGTAACACGGCATCGGGGTTTTTGCTGTCCCGATAGGCGTTCAGGCTTGCCCGGATCACGTCGAAGCCCCAGCGTTGTTCGATGAACTCGAATACCAGCGAAGCCTGGAAGTAGGAATGGATCACCTGTTCCGGGTAGGAGGGTCGAACGAATCCATTGTTCAACTGGCTGACCGGCAATAATCGGCCGTCGAGATAGGCGAGTAGAAAATCCGGGGTGATATCGCCGCCCCAGCCCGGGCGGGCAATACGTTCCTCGTAGACCGCAAGCCCCTCGGAGAACCAGCGCGGCACGCGGTTTGCGGTCATCGACAAGTGGAACACGTGGGCCAGCTCATGCCATAACGTGGAGCCCCAGTTGAACTCGCTGCGCGCGCGCGCCGCGGGCGAGTCCATCGCCACCACCGGCCCGAAGCAGACACCCAGCAGCCCGACGCCGGCCAGTCCGACCGAGCGAACCGAGA
This sequence comes from uncultured Gammaproteobacteria bacterium, assembly GCA_947259305.1. Taxonomy (GTDB): domain Bacteria; phylum Pseudomonadota; class Gammaproteobacteria. Next base: position 9,301 of record CAMYML010000004.1, read on the forward strand.
AATCGGCGTGATCCGGGTATAGCTCGACGCGAATCGGCTCGTCGGGTTGGTGCCGGTAACGCGCCTCGAGATGCTGGTAAGCCTGCGCCGCGAGATCGTGAATATACTCGCCGAGTAACGCATTCTCCTGGCCGTGCAGGACGACGCGGAATCTACCCCGGTCGATCTGCACGTAGTCTTTGAAGCTGTCCGCGAGCTGTAGCGTATTCTTGATCCAGACGTTATAAGGATCGCCGGCGAAGGAGCGCTCCAGGTTTTCCCGCCCGGCCTCGATCTGCCCCAGGCGCATTTGATTCATGCCCAGCAGGCCAAAGCCGCGCCATGATAGCGCATCCAGCTGCAGCGCACGCCGGGCAAAGTTTTCGGCATCCTGGTAAAGCCTGTTTTGCGCCGCCAGGTCCGCCAGCGTGGTATAGAATTCGGCATACCGCGGATTCAGCGCCATGACCTGTGCTTCGATTGCTGCGAAGCGATCCGTGTTGCGCTCAAGATGGTTGACCACGGCGAGCATGGTCAGGGCTTCCAGCGACACCGGGTTGACCTCGAGCGCGAGCTCCGCCTCGTGCCGGGCGTCGCTAAATTGCTCCAGCTCGATAAACAGGCGCGCCATGAAGACGCGCGTGGGCACCAGGTTGGGGTTGATGGACAATGCCTGCAGCGCCGTCGTCACCGCCTCTGACGAATAATCGAAGTGCTGGCTGCGCGCCAGGCCGAGCAGGGCGCGCGGATGTTTTTCGTCGATTGCGAGCATCTCTTTGAACAGCGCCGATGCCTCCTGGTTATTGTATTTTTCCAGCAGCAACTCACCCAGCGCAATGCCCGCATCGAGGTAGGAGGGATCTTTGCGGCTTGCCTGATCGAATAGCTGTACCGCGTCCTTGAACAGCTGCGGATCGGAGCGACCCAGGTGACGCGTGGCGCTGGCAATCGCAAACAGGTCGCGCGCGCTTAACGAGGATTCGGATTGGTAGGCCTGCCGAATATCGCGCCACAGGGTTTCGGCCGGTTGCCATGCGCCCCGTTGCCGATGAGTTTCGGCGAGATTGAGTTTTGCCATTAGGCGCGCGGGACCGGGCAGCTCGAGCGCCTGCCGGAAGCGCATGGCCGCGGCGTCCAGGTCCCCTGTTTCGAGTCGAAGTTCGCCTAGCTGGTTCAGCAGCAGGCTGTTGTTCGGCTCCGCGTCCAGTTCGCTTTGTACGTGTTCGATCGCGGCCGGGTAATCGCCGGCAAGGCGCAGAGCCTGAATCTGTTCCAGCCGCGGGTCGGTGGCGGCGTAACCGAGTTGCGTCAAGCCAAGCAGCAGCAGTGCGTAGAGTTTTTTCACCTAACCTCCCTGTGCCCTGATTTCCCGGCTCAGCAGGGCGAGATCGACCAGTAATCCTTCGAGCCGGGTGTAGTAGTCGACCCGTGGCAGGCTTTCACGCTGCCGCTTTAGCTCGCTGATCGACTGCTCGAGATCCTGTTTGCGTCGCATCCTCTCGACTAATTGCGCGGATGCGCCAAGCTCCAGGGACGGCGGCTGCTGCAGGTAAACGCGGTTTGCCAGGGCGCCGTCAGGCTCGAACTCGCCTGGCGCCAGGCTGCCTTCGCCATCGCCGTTATCGTCCAGCAGGGCGTGCTCGGTCAGCAGCTGTTTTTCATTGTCGAAGGCGCGCCGGGTCTCGCGGCGCGCGAAGGCGAAGGCTTCCAGCATCGATACCCGCTCGTCCTTGTCCGTGTCCGCGCCGGATTCGGCAAAGGCGGCAACGAAATAATCGCCGAAGAGGGTTGCGTGGTACTCGCGGCCGCTCGATGTCGCGGTAATGACGACCCGGTTATGCGCGGAGAGCGCCTTGATGAACGGGCCGCTGGCGGAGGCCGTGTTGACGATGACGACCAGCTGGTTTGCCAGCCCGTCCAGCGCCGCGGCGAGTTCCGTGGCGGAGATGTCGGGGCCTGGCAGGTTGAAGGCCGCGTCGTCGCCGCGGGGATTACCGTGGCCAATCAGGACCACGAAAACGCGGTCGTCGACCTGCGCCCTGGCGCCGATCTCCCGCAGCGCCTGCAGGATCGTCGGCTTGTCCGAGATCCGGTGTTGCGTGGGGCTATCCGGCATCGGGGTCTCGGTTAGCAAGATGATATTGTTTTTATCGACGCCGACCTCGATGGCAGATTCATACAGGCGCGTCGATCTGTCTGCAAAAAGCTCGCGATAGTCGTCGATCCCGCCGATCCCGCCGATAATCAGCAGGTAGTTTTGGGTCGCCTGCGCGCACGGCGTCGCGCACAGCAAGAGCAGCAGGATAGTGCGTAATTTCATGCCAGGCTCCGCCAGCGCCGGTATCCCCACTCCGCGCACAACAGGGCGACGAGCAACAGAAACAGGATCGGCATATCCCATAGCTCGAGGCGCAGCAGCCTGCGCGACCCACGCGAATTGCTATCCAGGGCAGCGACCAGCTGGTCCACCTCTTGCGCTCTGAAAAAGCTGCCGCTGGATTCGTCCGCGATCCGGCGCAATAGTTTTTCGTTCATCTCCGAAGCAAAGTATTCATCACCTGCACGGGTTACCAGGAAACGGGTTTCGCCGCTGCGGGTCACTTGCCCGCTTGCATCGAGTTCGACCTGAGCCAGGTAATCCCCGGGTTCTGCAACCGCTAAATTCCCTTCGTAGACGCCTGGCAGGGAAGGGTGGGGTTGCAGGGGTATCGCCTGTTCGCTGCCGTCCAGCGCGGTCAGCACCGCACGCACCTGCGCCTCGCGCTGCGCGCTAAAATCAGCTTTCAATACTTCGCTGCGTAGTTTGATCACACCCCCGACATGGATTTTCTGGGCCGACAGTTCCAGGTTCAAACGCCGCGGCACGCTTTCGACCAGCCAGCGCAGCAGTTGCCGCCACAACAGTTCATGGGTCTGATCTTCGAGGTCGATCTCGTGATGCATTTGCCACAACCAGGAATTCTGTACCGGGAACGCGACGACCTTGCCGCGGCCGTAGCGATGCCAGGCCATGGCCACGTAGGGGTCGTCCCGGTCGTTTGCCGGGCTGCTTAACAGCAGCGTCGCGCCGGGTTTTATTCGCCGGATCGGATTGACCATGGTCAACGGCGGCAGGGTCAGCCAGCGGGCGATCGATTTTTCGCTGCTGTCATCGAGTATCAGGGCCGGGTGGACCCAGGCTGCGGCGGTTGGCTGAATCTTGATCCGACGGTTGAATTCGGGTTGGGCCCGATCCGGCATGATCACCGGCGATATGCCGTGCAGCACGGAATCGCGATACCCCCCCTCGGTGAAAGCGTGACGGCCGCCCAGCATCAGCAGGCCGCCCCCGCGCTCGCTGACAAACTCGACGATCATGTCCTGTTGCTCGCGACTCAGTAATGAATTTTCGACACTGCCCAGTATGATGGCGTCGTAGGCAAATAGTTCGTCGCGGGTGATCGGAAAGCCGTTACGCAGCTCTTCCGAGGATTCGATACCGACCCGGTAATATTTCGCGTCGGCGGTTCTGATCAAACCCGTGACAGCCAGGTTCTCGTCATCGGCCACCGCGCGCCGGATGAACTTCAACTCGAAACGCGGCTCGCCTTCGTAATACAGGATTCGTATTTTACGGTTATCCACCGTCAGCATGGCCTGGCGGCTGTTGTTGGCGACGATTTGCTCGTCAGCCATGGCGCCGAGGTGAAACTCGAGTTGGCGCGGACCGGTATCTTCGATAGCGAGCGGTATCCGGATCGACTGCATCCCCGGTTTGAGGCGGAGTTGCTGCTTGTGCAGGATTCGGCTGTTGTCCTCGATCAGCAATTCAACCGGCAAGCCGTCGTAACCCTGCTGCTTTATCGTAACATCCGCCATCACCCGGCTGCCGTTCAGTACTTCGTCGGGCAGCCTGATCTGGCTGATTTCGATATCGCGCGCGTAGCGGCTCTCGCCCAGGCCGATGCTGTATACTGGAATCCGCGCCGACCTCAGGGATAACAGCAGCTTATCCAGCGGCTCGGCCGGCTGCAGGGCGCCGTCGCTGATCACCACCAGGCCGGCCAGCGGTTCACCCTGCAGGGTCGCCTGTGCGAAGCTTAGCGCCTGGATTAAATCGCTGTCGCCGTCGCTAAAATCGAGTGCGTCGATGTCGGCGATCGCTTCTGTTGCGGCGCCGAATTTAAACAGGCGCAGGTCGAAGCTCTGCTGTAGCGCGCGCAGCAGGTTGCCGGATTCGGCATCGAGTTGCTGCCTGATAAAATCGCCGCGCGTGCCCAGCACCGGGTCCGCCAATCCCATGCTGATCGAATTATCGAGCAAAACGCCGACCACGCCGGGTTGCGGCATCTGCGCCGTGACTTCGAGCAGCGGCCGCGACAGACTGAAGATAATCACTGCAAGGGCCAGGCCGCGTAGCAACGCGATTATCATCCGATCCCCGCCGCGCGTGCGCCCCTGCAGTTTGAAGTAACCCAGCACTATGAAGGCGAGCGGAGCGATTACCAGTGGCAGTAGCGCCAGCTGCCACCAGGACAGGAGCGATACGAACCTGCCCTCGGCAAAATACTCGGCGGGGAATTTGAACAGGAATTCGAACATGCTTCAGTTTAGCCCCGGGATGGCGCTAGTGGGTCATGCCGTAGATGACGAAATTGATTCCGATTTCGAAGGCATAGGTCGAAAATTTGAGTGGATAGTTTGGATCGTCCGCCCATTCCCAGGCGTCCCCGAGGTCGGTATTCCAGTTGATCAACACCATCAGGCGGCCGTCGTCGTCGAAGATACCGCGCACGTGGGGCACGATGCCGTCGTATTCATGGGTCGGCCCGCCGTGCTGCGCGGCCCAGCCCTGGCGCAGGTTAGGCACCTGTATGACGCGATCGATGTTATAAAAGACATGAAATACGGGGTGTTCCGGCGGCACCTCGACTATCGCGCGATCGGGGAAGACCATTTGCATCTGCGACAGAAACTGATCCCAGGCCCAGCTGCCCCAGAAATCGTCGAAGACCAGGAAACCGCCGGCCAGCAGGTAATTCCGCAGCGCCAGCACCTCCGCCTCGGTCAGCGACATCGAACCGACTTCGACCGCGTATAACAGCGGAAAGTGACGCAGCAAGGGATCGGTCAACTCGATTGCATTGTCGGACCCGTAGGCGTCGATAACGCTAAGCCGTTTCAGCGCCACCAGGAACTGGTGATCCGCTTTAGGATAATCGACTGCCCAGCGCCCGCCTTCGTCGTAGTCGTCGAACTCCCCGCTATAAATGCCGCGGGTAAAATAAAACTCATGCGCGTTGCCGGGAGGGGTGTCAGGGGCGCTGGAGATTTGCGCCTGATCGTCATGCTGGAGCGACTGGGCGGTCGCGAGCGCAGGTAACAGGCCTGCAATCAGTAAAAGAAAAAACGGTTTTACCTGGTTCATAGTTCTGCCGTCGATTCCTTGCCGTCCTGTTGCGGGCGCGCCATGAATACGGGCGCGCCTACTCTGGGGTCAGCACGATATCGAAGCGTCCAAAGAGAATGGTTTCCCCCTTCACGGTAGACTCTTCCAGAAATATCGCGGTGCCGCTTTCGTAGTGTTCGTCCAGGTTTGGATCGCCCTTGAACAAGATGCTGGTATCGAAGTACGCGAAACCATCCTGGTATACCGAAAGATGAACGTGCTTGGCGCCCATATAATTACCGGGTACCACCGATCCGAATTGATAGCGCCCCCTGGCGTCGGTTTCCAGGGTAGTCCGATAGTTTTCGGTATAATCGCCTTCACCGTTTGCCTGCCGCAGGGATATGCGAACGCCGCCGAGCGGGGTGCCGTCGATACTGGTCACCCGACCGCGGATATTCATACGCTCGCCCGCATCCCCGGGTTGCCACAGGTCGATCAGTTTCGATTTATTTTCCGTGTCGGCTGCCGTGCCATCAGCCTGGGCAATGATTATACCTGCAGCGAAAACAGCATTGGAAATCAGCAGGCCTGTAACCGCCAGGAATACCGCAAACCTAAATTCGTGTTTGAACATTTCAGGTCCTCGCCAGAGTAATGGAATCCAGAAAACATATACTATTTATCCTGACCGGATAAAGCAATGCAAGGCAATTTACGCCATTTGCGGGCAGTATTTCCCAGTCGATCGAGCAGTTACTGTTAGCGGTTTTTCCCAATTCGAGGCCCTGGCGCCGCGATCGAGCTGACTCGGCTATTGTTTATTGGGGCAGATTTACACCGCTTGTTTCGGCTGGTTTGCCAAACAATCGGTTCGGCGCCGGAATGGTCAGGGGCCTGTCGAAGGCCTTCCCGTCATTGGCGACGCTCGTGCGCTCCGCTTACGATCAGGCAATGCGGCACATGCATAACTACATGCAAGAGAGCGAGGAATTCCACCAGGACCTGGAGGGCATGGTAGAGATTCACTGCAAGCCCAGAAGCTGCTGGCTGGTGGTTTCAATCGAACGTTTCTCCATTACGAACCTCCTGGTTTCCAATTCTTGTGCTGATTCTCCTGCCAATATTTCATCGGCATACCGACTAATCCTTCAGCCTTTGGACAGGCTCGAACTTATGGCCTGTTGTTTGTTTACGGCACCGAGGAAGTCGTTAACCGCCACCGGTCGGCCGAAAAGAAAGCCCTGCATGATGTGACAGCCAAGGCTATCCAGGTACTCCGACTGGGCGGTGCTTTCCACGCCTTCGGCGATGACATTGATGCCGAGACCCTGCGCCATGCCGACGATGGCCGCAACCAGGGCCGCGCCCTTTTTCGAATGCTCGATTTCGGAGACGAACGAGTAATCGATTTTCACCGTGTGCACCGGTAGTTCGCGCAGATAGTTAAGCGAAGAATACCCGGTGCCGAAATCATCGATCGCAATCGATATTCCCTTGTTCGACAAAACCTGCAGCTTGTAGATACAGGACTGGATATCGCTCATGAACATGTTTTCCGTGATCTCGATCTCGAGCCGGTTGGGTTTGATGTGCAGGTCCTCGATGTAGGCAACCAGGTTTTCCGGGAACTCTTTTTGCCGGATATCGGTGGCTGACAGGTTGACGCTGACTTTGATCTCGCTTTCCAGGAAAGTTTTATCGCTGAACAAATCGACCGCCACGCGATTGAGTACCCACTCGGTAAGCTGATCGATGATGCTGGATTCTTCCGCGTGCGCGATAAAATAGTTTGGCGAGCGCAGGCCGAGCTTGGGATGATTCCAGCGTAGCAGGGCTTCGACGCCGACGATCTGCTCGGTTTGCATGTCGATTTGCGGCTGGTAAAACATTTCCAGCTCGTCGTTTTTAATCGCGTTCCTGAGCCCGCTTTCGATGGATATTTTCTCGGCGGCGGCGTGTTCGAGCTTGTCGTTATAAAAGATGAAACCGTTTTTGCCGGATGACTTGACCTCGTACATCGCCATGTCGGCGTTTTTAACCAGGGTATTGATGTCGCTTGAGTCATCCGGGTAGACCGAGATACCGATACTGACATTGACGTAGACTTCCTTGTTTTTCAAAAAGAAAGGCTGCTGCATGCTGGTGATCAACTTTTGCGCCACGCGCTCCGCCTGTGCCCTCGAGGTGGGTTGGGGCAGTAGCAGCATGAATTCATCGCCGCCCAGCCTGGCCAGCGTATCGCCGGTTCGAATTTCAGTCTTGAGTCGTTCGGCCACCTCGATCAGCAGTTGATCGCCCACCACGTGGCCGAAGCTGTCGTTGATCAGCTTGAACCGGTCCAGGTCGATGAACATGACGATCAGGGCTTCACTGGTTCGTTTCGCCTGTTTGATGGCGAGATCCAGGCGATCGTAAAGCATGGCCCGGTTGGGCAGTTTGGTGAGCAGGTCGTGATAGGCCTGGTAGGTGATCAGCTTCTCGGCTTCTTTGCGGCTGGAAATATCGCGCGCGACACCGTAGGTGCCCTGGTAGCTGCCAACCACTTTTTTCTCCTTCGAGTCGACCGAGTAAATGCCCATCGAGTTGAGCTCGATCGGGCAGGTCGTGACCTCGAAAGGCCGCTCGGGATCCAGCGGATTGCATTTCAGACGGAGTTCGATATTCCGGTTCGAACGACTTTCCCGACGGCGCTCGTTAAAAACGTACTCCGCTTTCAGGTGGTCTTCCTCGATCACAAATTCGCTGTAGTGCTTGCCGATCAGGTCGGTTTTGTCGTAGCCCAGCAGCCTGGTCACGCTGTCGTTAACAAAGGTGAATTTGCCCGTAAGGTCCAGTATGTAAATCAGGTCGGGCGAGTTATCCACCATGTAACGATGCAATTGCTCGGAATGTTTGAGGCGGCTCTGGATTTGCGATTTTTCTTCCTCGATGCGCGACCTGTCCAGCGCGTTGCGGATCGCGTGTTCCAGTTCATCGAAGTTGTAGGGTTTTTTGAAAATATCGTAGGCGCCAAGCCGCATCGCCTCGGTGACCTTGTTAAGCGAAGCCTCACCGCTGATGACAATGACGGGCGTTGTCAGCCTTTGATCGCGGATAAAGGATAGAACCTGGTCACCTGATTTTCTCGGCATGTTGAGATCCAGGATGATCAGGTTGAATTGCCGCTTTTGAATGAGTCCTATCGCCTGATCGCCGTCTTCGGCCTCGGTAATATCGGTCCAGCTTCGCTGCAGCAGCCCGATCAGGCTTTCACGCGCGCGTTTTTCATCATCCACCACCAGAAAAGAGACCGGCTTGTCCAGGTGCCGGGCTTGTTCTTCAAAATCGATCAAGGAAGTCTCCATATTAGTAAGGCAATAGGGTTACTGTTTGAGTGATAACGGAATCGACACTTCGAATAAAGCGCCACCGACTTCGTTTTTCGCGTATTTAATCTGGCCTTTGAAGGCTCTCAAAATATCGGCCACGACTGACAATCCCAGACCCCGGCCGGCGCCCTCTTTAGCGCTTACCAGTGGCGAGAACAGCAGGCTGCGGGTTTTGGTGTTGATGCCTCTACCGCGATCCGAAATGGAAAACTGGGCATAAATCTTGCCGTCGATATTGGTAAAATTCCGGCTGGATACCATGATCGCAGCATCGTCGGCCTGCGCTTCAACCGCGTTTTTCACCAGGTTGAGCACGATCTGACGGAAAGCGTCACGGGTTACGTCGATCTCGGCGTCGGTTGGATCGAGGTCCCACATGATTTGAATTTCCCGTTCCGGGCTTATGGCCTTGACGTATAGCGGGATGCTGCCCTGCAGTTCGGTGTTCAGCATCACGGCCTCGGGCTCGACCTCGCCGCCGTCCTTGAAATTTATAACAATATTGCGAACGCGCTGCAGTTCTTCCTTCAGTATCCCGATTTCCTTGTCACTGCCGGTGCCTCCCGACCTTGCGTTGACGATATCGATGTAATTACCGATCACGCTCAGCGGGTTGCTGATCTCGTGAATCAACTTGTCGATTTCCCTTTGTTCCTGCTCGTTTTTCACGCCCTGCCGTCCCTGGATGGGCATGTGCTTTATCCAGGTTTCGGCGATGTCTTCCAGGTAGCTGGATATGATGTCGGCCAGCTTCTCCAGGTTGTTGCGCTGCGTTTTATGGCAACCGACCACAATCGTGCCGATGGCCTCGGTGTCGTAAACCAGCGGAAAGCAGAGTGCAATATGGTGGTTCAGCCGGTGAATGATCTGGCGGTCGGGGACGGGCGATTTCCGATGGTCCGGGCCTTCGGCTTCGATCCACAGCTGGCGTTTTTCGAGATAGCTTCGCACCGCCTGGCTTTGGTTGTTTTCGAGCGAAAATCTGCACAACGGATCGACCGGTTTAACCTCGTGCAAACTCAAGGATTCCGGGGCCTGGGGGTCATGGTAGAGCAGCGCCAGATGCGAGATCGAAAAATATAACTGCATATCCCGCGCCACTTTCGCGAGCAGCTTGCCCGGGGTATTCAAAATCGTCGGATAGGTTTCTTCAGCGCTTATGACCTTGATCAGTGAAGCATCCCTGATTTTGCGCGCGAGCTTGACGGTTTCCTTTTCGATATCCTTGGATAATTGATCCTGGGTCAGGCTCTTTGACCGCGGCAGGCTGATGCCGAGTTTTTTGGCGGTCTGGGTGACCTTGTCGTGAACGTGAATATAGATATCCTTTAAATCTTTATGCTCGATCAGGGCCGAACGCCATTTGGGGTCGGCGCTGCCGGCCTCGCACCAGTGGCGGGCAATCTGGCTGGCCTCGGCGACGATCCGGCACAGAATGTCGCTGCCCTGCAGTTGGACCTCGTCTTCGTGGTGAAAACGGACCGCGTCTGCGATCGCGGGGCTCAGGCTGGGCCAGCGTTCGATAATACCGGCGCCCAGTTCGGTATGGCTGATGCCGAACTTGGAAATTTCCTGGGCGATGGTTTCGGCCTCGGTCGTCGAATTAATGATTTTGATGTACTGATCGTGATACTTGGCGTCAAACACGATCTGGCCGATATCATGCAGCAAGCCCGCCAGGTAGGCATCCTGGGGATACTCGTAGCCGAGCGCGATGGCGATGTCCCTGGCGAACACGGCGCAATAAATAGAGTCCAGCCAGGCGTTGCAGATGTATTTTTTCTGGGATTCGATCAGCCCGGCAAAGAGTTGCTGTATCGACGAGGTCGCCACCATGGTTTTTACCTGCGCATGGCCGATCAGCGTTACCGCCTGCTCCAGGTTTTTCAGGGGCTGGTTGATCGCGAATGCGCTGGAATTTGCGGCCATGATCAACTTGCTGGTAAGGGCGGCGTCTATGCTGATCAAGTCGGCCAGCTCGCCCAGCGAACTATCCGGGTCGTGGCAAATATCCAGCAATTTACAAAGGACATGTGGGGGGCTAGGCAGCCTCACCAATTCCATTGATTCTAATAGCGATTGTGGCGGACTTCCTAGTTCATACATTACGGAGTTTCTTATTTAAAGTCTCGGAAGAAGCAGGAACCGAAATACTATACTACATTTCTGTGCCTGATTTGCGCCTGGTCAGGACAATTTGTCGGAAAACGGCGCAAGACGATGTCAAACCGTACTATCGCATATCAGGGTAAACTAAGGAGGCCGATCACAGTTTTGCCAGTTATTGAATGCCAGGGCCGACCTGTCAGAGCGGCCTCAGACCGCCCTCTACTGGCCGTGGCTGTGCCCGGAATGGCTCAAGCCGCCAGCCACGATTACGGTGGTCGCTGCCCGGCTGCGATAAGACAGGGTAACTGGCACTTGGAATACAAAGGTTCGTATGAGTCCCCGGCAAGCGGAAGAGGTTGCGGCAGTGGCGGCATGCGCTGACTTTCTGCAGTGCCTGCCCGGTAAGGCCCTCGCAGAGGCGACAGATCCGAAAATCGGCTACTTCAATAATCCTCGTTTCATTGTCGCGGGACAGAATCAGACCGATAGCCAATAGCCGACATTCCCCGTGGTACGGAGACGGCAGCGGCACATTGAGCTGGTTTGAATTGCACACATCGGGCGAAGCTGGCAACAGCGGTCGGGATTGTTAAGCGTTTTCTTGCGCCGCGTCTCAATCACGCGCAAGTTTCGCTATAATCCGGTTTTTACCTGGAATGCCGGCAATGCTGCAAATCTCTCGCAATGTTGAAATCCCCGGTGACGAGATCGAGTTGTCGGCCATTCGCGCCCAGGGCGCCGGCGGGCAGAACGTTAACAAGGTGTCGTCGGCGATTCATTTACGTTTCGATATCAATGCCTCGTCGCTGCCCGATTTTTACAAACAACGCCTGCTGCTGTTGCGCGATCGACGTATCAGCAAGGATGGCGTGGTTATCATCAAGGCGCAGCAATACCGGACCCAGGAGAAAAACCGGCAGGCGGCGCTCGATCGGCTGCAGGAATTAATCCAGGCGGTGGCGGTCGTACGCAAGGCCAGAAAGCCGACCAAACCGAGCAAGCGCTCGCAGAGCAAACGTCTCGATTCCAAAACCCGCCACGGCAAGACCAAGTCGTTGCGCGGCAAGGTTAGCGAATAACCGACTGTAGAATCTGTCTCTTATTCATGACCACGAATCATCCCGGCCAGGAAGCCGGGATCATGCAATGGGTGCGCGTAACAAGGTCTCCGCGTGCGCGGGGACGACTCAAACTGCTGGCAACTGTCGCCGCTAATTCTAGGATTTGATCTTTTTCATTCCTTTGGCCGCCAGCCTTCTGATTTTCGCGATCTGTTGTTTTTCCCAGCGCTGACCAGCGGCCACCATCATTTTGGCTTTTTTCTCACCCAGCTTCAATAATTCCTGCTCGCGTTTCAGTGCCGCCTTGAGGTTCCCGTTGAGCGCGTCGATTTCAGCCTTTGCAGCTGCCTTGGCCAATTTGATTTCGTCCCTGGCGGCGGAGCGCGCGCTCCTGAGCGTGGCCTTTGTCGCCTTTAAATCCGCGCGCAGCTGTTTGAGTAACGCTTGCCGGGAACTGGCGGCGGCCTTGCGCTTGGTTACGACGCGTTTCTTTTTAATCGCTGCTTTACTGGTGGCGGCCTTTTTGACCGACGCGACTTTGCGTTTCGGCGCGGCCTTTTTCTTGACCGAGGTTGATTTCACTTTTGCAGAGGCTTTTTTCCCTATTGCCTTTTTCGCGGTAGCTTTCTTTTTAACAGCTGACTTTTTGATCGTGGGCATATTAAAAACCATGAGAGTTGATTAAGGGCCTCCAGAGTACAGAAAACAGGCGGGCTTATAAAGCGACTACTGTTATCAATTTGAAAGCTGCCATCCCGCGGCTTGACCCGATGTGTCGGACCGGCGGGATCCAGCTTTAACAGGAAACATTTGCCCCGGGTGTCAGGCAGGAGACTAACGCTATCACTTCGATGGGCAATGTTGCACAATTAGCGGATTCGAGTCGCGTGCGAAGCAGGGCGGCCGTAGCTGCCGGATAACACGAACTCCGAATCGAACGCAACACCAACGCTTTTCGCAGTATAGATACGCAGGCAGCGAGTTGGGCAAAAGAAACCAACTGATCAGGGGGATGACATGGAAGATGCAAAAAGCAATCGACGCCTGGGGCTGGCGTTGTCGGGTGGCGGTTTCCGCGCTTCGTTTTATCACATCGGTGTGCTGGCGAGGATGGCAGAACTCGGCATGCTTCGACAGGTGGAATCCATCTCCACGGTTTCGGGTGGCTCCATCGTCGGCGCGGCCTATTACCTGTTGTTGAAAAAACTGTTGGAAAGCAAAACCGACAGCGAAATCACCAACCAGGATTACGTCGACCTGGTGCAGCGGCTCGAGGTGCATTTTCTCGGCGCGGTACAGCAAAACCTGCGCATGCGCACCTTCGCCAACCCGCTGAAAAATCTGAAAATGTCGAAGGCGAACTACTCGCGCTCCGATACCATCGGCGAGATCTACGAAAAGTATATTTACGATCCCCTGCTCGACGTCGGCGATCGACGTCTAACCATGGGCGACCTGCTTATCACGCCCAATGGGATCGAAGGGAAATTTCATCCGAAGGATGCAACCGTCGGCAATTCGGCGCGGCAGTGTAAGGTGCCGATATTGATCCTGAACGCTACCAGCCTCAACAGCGGCCACAACTGGATATTTACCGCCACCAGTATGGGCGAAGTGCCGCCTCGCAACCTGAACTTTCGTGATATCGACAAGAAAGACCGCTACCGGCGCGTGCGATACGATGACATTGATCCGGACATGCGCGCCCCGAGTTTCAAGCTGGGCAACGCGGTTGCGGCATCGGCCGGAGTGCCGGGCCTGTTTCCACCGATGGCGGTCTCCGGTCTATACAGCGAGCGGCGAGTGCAACTGGTTGACGGCGGGGTTTACGATAACCAGGGTATCGCCGGGTTACTCGATCCCGACTGGACCTGTACCGATTTCGTCATTAGCGACGCCGCGGGGCAGAGCGACGCCACCGACAATCCCGATACCGACACCCTGCCGGTGCTGATCGCCAGTAGCGGCGTCATGGGCGGGCGGGTGCGCGAGGAGATGGTCAACAGCCTGCAGATATCTCATGGCAGCGAAAAATTCGCCTATTTTCATCTGACCCGCGGCCTGTTTGCGCGCGACATTGTATTTAACAAAGGCGGAGTTTCCAGCAAGCCTGGTGAAAAAATGAAGGAGGACATCGTCGAATCCGAAAAGGAATTTGAAGTCACCCAGGAAGCGCAGGAGAAACTTGCCCATATTCGCACCGACCTGGATTCGTTCACCGATGTCGAAGCCGGCTGCCTGCAGGCGGATGCCTACCAGATGTCCAAGCCGCGCCTGCTCAAGCTGAAAGATTACCTGGCGCCGGAGCCGCTCGCCGGCAACTGGCAATTCAGCCGCTACCTGCCGGCGCTGAAAAATGGCGATGCGATGACGTTGAAGCACCTGGACCTGGGTCGTCACCAGTTCCTCAAACCCCTGCTGTATGTCTTCAATGGCGCGACCAGTGTCGCTAAGGCGCTGGGTTTACTGGTGGTCAGTATTCCGCTGATCGCGAGCCTGATCGTTATTTTCTGGGCGATCGGATGGGCCTTAAAAAAATCCGGTATCGACGTCTACAGGATTCTCGCCGATGAAGTCGAGCGGCAGACTTTCCTTAGTGAGGTCGGGCCCTGGATATATACCATCGTCATATCGCTGATCCTGTCGTTTATCCTGTCGAAGCTGGCCGACCTGTTGATTCGAGGCAGCGGCAAATGGGCCAGCAGGATTCAGAAGCTGTTGAAAAGCCCGATGTCGCTGATCACCGGTTTTTTCGTCAGGGCGCTGCTGCCGGTCGTGTTCTCGATACCCATCATCATTTATCTTTACACCGTCGATCGCTACTTCATCAAGCAGATGGGCAAGCTGGACGGATAACTTACCCGGCCTGTACTTAACCGCATACCGAATTTTCGGATAAGCCGCGCATCCTGAGCCGGGAGGTTGGTACTGGTGCGCTCGAGTCGGTGTTATCATGCCGCGTTTACCTTATGAAGATTCCGCGAATATGAAAGCACTTTCTGACATTGGCCTGGTCGGCCTGGCCGTAATGGGTGAAAACCTGATCCTGAATATGGAAAGCAAGGGTTACACGGTTACTGCTTTTAACCGCTCGATCGATAAAGTCGACAGCTTTATAAAAGGTCGAGCCGCGGGTAAGAATATCCGTGGGGCAAAAAACGTGGAAGCACTCGTCGAATCGCTCGAGCTGCCGCGCAAGGTCATGTTGATGGTCAAGGCCGGGCAGGCGGTCGACGACTTTATCGAGCAGCTTATCCCGCATCTCGCTGCGGGCGATATTATTATCGACGGAGGTAATGCACACTATGCCGACACGATGCGCAGAACCGCCTACCTGGAAAGTAAGAATTTGCTGTTTATCGGTACCGGCGTCTCGGGCGGCGAAGAAGGCGCGCTGATCGGCCCGTCGATCATGCCGGGCGGATCGAAGGCCGCCTGGGAATCGGTCAAACCGATTTTTCAGGGCATTGCGGCCCGGGTCGAAGACGGCACGCCCTGCTGCGAGTGGGTCGGCGAAAACGGCGCGGGTCACTTCGTCAAGATGGTCCACAACGGCATCGAGTACGGTGACATGCAGTTGATCTGTGAGGCTTACCAGATCATGAAGGAATTGCTGGGCATGACGCCTGCGGAAATGCACGTGGTGTTCGCCGACTGGAACCAGGGTGAGCTCGACAGCTACCTGATCGAGATTACGCGCGATATCCTGGCCTACCAGGAAAACGGTGAACCGCTGGTGGAGAAGATTCTCGATACCGCGGGCCAGAAGGGAACCGGCAAGTGGACCGGCATCTCGGCGCTCGAGCTCGGAATCCCGCTTACCCTGATCGGCGAGGCGGTATTTGCCCGATTTTTATCGGCGCAAAAGGAAGAGCGCGTGCAGGCTGCCGGGATACTCAAGGGGCCCGAGCGTAATTTCGAGGGTGACCGGCAAGCCTTTATCGAAGACATTCGGCAAGCCTTGCTGGCCTCCAAGATCGTCTCGTATGCTCAGGGTTATTTACTCATGCGCGAGGCCGCAAAGCAGCACGACTGGAATCTGAACTATGGCGGCATCGCGCTGATGTGGCGCGGCGGATGTATTATTCGCTCGGTGTTCCTGAGCCGAATTAAGGATGCCTTTGACGAAGATCCGAACCTGCCGAACCTGCTGTTGTCTCCCTACTTCCGTGAAAAAGTCGAGAGCGCGCAAGCCGGCTGGCGCCGCGTGGTGGCTGCCGCGGTTTGTCACGGCATCGCTTCGCCTGCGTTGACCTCCGCGCTGAGTTATTTCGATGGTTACCGCTCGGATCGACTGCCCGCTAACCTGTTGCAGGCGCAACGGGATTATTTTGGCGCACATACCTACGAACGCATCGATCGACCGCGCGGTGAATTTTTTCATACCAACTGGACCGGTCGTGGCGGCGATACTGCCTCCTCGACTTATAACGTCTAAATCCGGGCTGTGTCCCAAATCAACTGCACTAATTCAGGGCAAACGAGGTCGCACATAACCACGAGGAAACTAACTGTTCCGGGTCTCAGTCAGCTGCCCGCACCGGAAACAGGCGGTAACATCCGACATTCGATTGTGTCACAGTGCGTGGAAGTATCTTTTTTCCGTTAATCGAGTAACATTTTAAGGTTAAGGTAGCGATGACGCATTCAGCGGTAGCAACACGCTCGACCTGAACCAGCAGTCGATTAATCCCAACATATGTAACCACAATATGAAAACTCACAAGCAAACCCGTTTTGTCAGTCGGCTTACGCGCCAGACGCTGGCCCTGGTGATGGCCGGGGGCCGCGGCTCTCGACTCTACGAACTGACCGACTGGCGAGCCAAGCCGGCGGTGCCTTTCGGCGGCAAATTCCGCATCATCGACTTCCCGCTTTCGAACTGCATCAACACCGGCATTCGCCGCATCGGCGTGTTAACCCAGTACAAGGCGCATTCGCTGATTCGCCACCTGGTGCGTGGCTGGACCCGGTTCGACAGCGAGCTCGACGAATTTGTCGAAATCCTGCCGGCTTCACAGCGCGCCGGCGGCGAGTGGTACCAGGGCACCGCGGACGCGGTTTATCAAAACCTCGATATCATGCGTACGCACAAACCCGAATACGTGCTGATCCTGTCGGGCGATCATATTTACAAGATGGACTACGGCGACCTGATCGCCACGCATCATAAAACCCAGGCCGACATGACGATCGCCTGTCTCGAAGTACCGATCGAAGAGGCGGCCGGCGCCTTTGGCGTCATGACCGTCGATGAATCCGGCCGCATTATCGAATTCAATGAAAAGCCGGCCGAGCCGGCGCCGATACCCGGCCAGCCCGGGTTCTGCCTGGCCTCGATGGGTAATTACCTGTTCAACACCGAGTTTCTCTACGAGCAGTTGATCAAGGATGCGGACGAGCCGGATTCCTCGCACGATTTCGGCAAGGACATCATCCCGTCGATCATCGAAAAGTACCAGGTCTACGCCTATCCGTTTCGCGACATGGACACCGGCGAACGCGCCTACTGGCGCGACGTGGGAACGCTCGACGCTTTCTGGGAAGCCAACATGGAACTCGTCAACGTGTCGCCTGAACTGAATCTTTACGATCAGAACTGGCCGATTCTGACGCACCAGGCGCAGATGCCGCCGGCCAAGTTCGTGTTTGACCTGGAAGAGCGTCGCGGGCTGGCGATTGACTCGATGGTCTCGGGCGGATGTGTGATTTCCGGATCGCTGGTCAAGCGCTCTTTATTGTTCTCCAACGTCAGAATCCATTCTTACGCCAAGATACTGGACAGCGTCATCCTGCCCGACGTAGAAGTCGGTCGTAACGCCCGTATCAATAAAGCCATCATCGATCGCGGATGCACCATCGAAGCCGGCATGGTGATCGGCGAAGACCACGAACAGGACAGGCAGCGCGGATTTCGGGTTACCGAAAAAGGCGTGGTACTGGTGACACCGGATATGCTGCACCAGACTACCCACGAGCAAAGGTAACAGGTAGTGACGAATCGGAAAACGATCGCCACCGAGCCCTATAGCGATCAGAAACCGGGCACCTCGGGACTGCGCAAGAAGGTGCGCCTGTTTCAGCAGGCGCATTACCTGGAAAACTTTGTGCAGTCGATTTTCGATGCCACCGATACCGGCGTCGACAGCGCTAGCGATAAAATCCTGGTGCTCGGGGGTGACGGCCGTTTCTATAATATCGAGGCCCTGCAGACGATTATCAGGATGGCTGCCGCCAACGGATTTAAGCGGGTTATCGCCGGGCAAAATGGACTCCTGTCGACGCCGGCGGCGTCCTGCATTATCCGCAAGTACCACGCTTTTGGCGGTATTATCCTGTCCGCAAGCCATAATCCCGGCGGCCCCGAGGCGGATTTCGGCATTAAATTCAACGGCGCCAACGGCGGACCGGCCAGTGAAGAACTGACCGATGCAATTTTTCGGCAAAGCCTTGAGATAGCGCAATACCATATTGTCGAAACGGAAGACATTGACCTGGCTCGCACAGGCAGCCAACAACTGGGTGACATGCGCATAGAGGTTGTCGACCCGGTTACCGATTACGCCGAGCTGATGCAGCAATTGTTCGATTTCGAGCGAATCCGGGCGCTCCTGACCGGTGGAACTTTCAGCATGCGGTTCGATGGCATGAACGCGATTACCGGTCCTTACGCTCACCGCATCCTGGAACAGCAACTGGGGGCGCCACCGGGCAGCGTCATGCGCGGCCAGCCGATGCCGGACTTCGGCGGTGAACACCCGGACCCCAACCTTGCCCATGCAACCGATTTGCAGCGTCGAATGACTGGCGGCGATGCCGCCGATTTTGGCGCGGCGTCGGATGGCGACGGCGATCGCAACATGATTCTCGGCGCGAACTTTTATGTCACGCCAAGTGACAGCCTTGCCGTACTGGCCGCCAACGCTTCGCTGGTACCGGGCTATAGCGACGGGCTCTCGGGTGTGGCGCGCTCGATGCCGACCAGCCAGGCGGTGGATCGCGTGGCGGCCGCGCTCGGGATTCCATGCTTCGAAACGCCGACCGGCTGGAAATTTTTCGGTAATCTGCTGGACGCAGGACAAATCACGCTTTGCGGTGAAGAGTCTTTCGGTACCGGTTCGGATCATGTGCGCGAGAAGGACGGATTGTGGGCGGTCCTGTTCTGGCTCAACGTGCTCGCCGCGAGGGGTGAGTCGGTCGCCGATATAATGCAGCAGCACTGGCGCCGGTACGGACGCGACTACTATACCCGACACGATTACGAGGCCGTGGCGAGTGACTCGGCGCAGTCGTTAATCGAGGCATTGCGTCAGAAAATCGATTCTCTGGCTGGACAACGGTTAGGTAACTACGAGATCGAGCTTGCCGACGATTTCAGTTACACCGATCCGGTCGACGGCAGCAGCAGTCGCCAGCAGGGCTTGCGTATCCTGATGCGCGACGGTGCGCGCATCATTTACCGCCTGTCGGGGACGGGCACCGAAGGCGCTACGCTGCGGGTCTATATCGAAGGGCATGAAACCGATCCCGCGCTGCAGAACGAGGATCCACAACAGGCGCTCGCTGAATTAATCGGCCTCGCCAGCCAGCTCGCCGAGATCGAACATTACACCGGCCGCAGCGCTGCGGACGTGGTGACCTGATGACGCATATCCTGATGGTCGCCGCGGAAAACGGAGCCCTGCCCGGTGGCAAGGTCGGTGGTATCGGCGACGTCGTGCGCGAGATTCCCGGGGCACTCGCGCAGCGTAACTGCACGGTTTCCGTTATCACCCCGGCCTACGGTGTTTTCGACAGTTTGGCCGGCGCGAAGCAGCTGCAAACACTCAAGGTCAAATTTGCCGGCCGTACCGAGGCGCTCAAACTTTACCGGCTGGACGGGATCGGCACCGATAAGGTTCGGCACTACGTGATCGAGCATCCCCTGTTCAGCAGCTGCGGCGCGGGCCGGATTTACTGCGACGACCCTCCCGGGCGCCCGTTTGAAACCGACGCCAGCAAGTTTGCGTTATTTTGCCTGGGCGTTGCCGCGGCAATGAAAAAAGCGGTCTTTGCCGATCTCGACGTTCTGCACCTGCATGACTGGCACGCGGCTTTCCTGTGCATCTTGCGCCGTTACGATCCCGTTTACCGTTCACTACAGAACCTGCGCTGCGCCTACAGCATTCATAACCTCGCCGTGCAGGGCGTACGACCCTTTGCCGGGGACGACTCGTCACTCGAGGAATGGTATCCGGGCCTGGCCTACGAGCGTAAGCGGCTGGCTGACCCGCGCTGGTCCGACTGCGTCAACCCGATGGCCAGCGCAATTCGCCTGGCCGATGCGGTGCACACGGTGTCGCCGAGTTATGCCGAGGAAATTCTGCTTCCGGGGGATCCCGAGCACGGTAAACATGGCGGGGAGGGTCTCGATCAGGACCTGCGCAACGCGCGCGACGAGAAGCGCCTGTTTGGCATCCTCAACGGCTGCGATTACTCGCAAAAACCGGGTTCGGTGCTGGTCGACTGGCCATCGTTGCTGCAGCGGATGAGAGCGCTGGTATTACGCTGGGCCAGCCGCGATTCGGCGCTCGCCAGCGCGCATTTTATTGCCCAGCATTCGCTCGACCAGCTCAGCGATGAACGGCCGCAAATGTTACTCACGAATGTCGGTCGGATAACCGATCAGAAGGTGGGCCTGATGCGTCAGCCAACGACCTCGGGACAACCGGCGCTGCATGCTGCACTGGAAATAATGGATGCGGACGGCCTGCTGTTGATGGTTGGAACCGGGGATCCGGTTTACGAGCAATTCTTATGCGAAACCGCGGCAGGTTATCGCAATTTTATTTACCTGCGCGGCTTTTCCGAGGAACTGGCCCAGGCGCTTTACCAGCAGGGCGATTTGTTCTTTATGCCCAGTTCTTTCGAACCCTGCGGCATCAGCCAGATGCTGGCATTACGTGCCGGCCAGCCCTGCCTGGTGCACCATGTCGGCGGACTGCGCGATACGGTCAAGGACGGTAGTACGGGTTTTGTCTTTACTGGCGATAATCCGACCGAGCAGGCCGATGCCCTGGTCTCGACCGTGCAGCGCGCGCTAAACCAGTTCAAGAAAAAATCCAGCAAATGGGGAACCATGCGCAAGGCTGCGGCGGCGACAAGATTCGAGTGGGCCGACAGTATCGATGCTTATATTAAGCAGCTTTACCGAAAATCGTGAGCTGCTGAAACCATGACCACGCTGGAATCCAGTTACGACGCCATTGCCCAGGGACGGCACGGTGATCCGTTCAAGGTCCTGGGTCCGCATAGCGCCAGGAAAAACTGGACGGTGCGCAGCTTTCAACCGCAGGCCCAGGCGATCGAAGTCGTCGACGCTAACGATGAATTGCTGATCGATATGCAATCG
Organism: uncultured Gammaproteobacteria bacterium; assembly: GCA_947259305.1. Taxonomy (GTDB): domain Bacteria; phylum Pseudomonadota; class Gammaproteobacteria. The sequence goes on from CAMYML010000004.1 coordinate 30,580, forward strand.
GTACATGCTGACGGTCTGTTCGAAGCGCGATTGCCGCTGCCGGTCGTAACCTATCGGCTGCGCGTCCATGTCAATGATCACAGCTATATCATCGATGATCCGTATCGTTTCGCTTCGCCATTCGGGGATCTCGACCGCCACTTGATGCGCGAGGGTAAATTGCGAAACCTGGCGGAAAAACTCGGCGCTCACGTGATTGAAATCGATGGCGTCGAGGGCGTGCATTTTGCGGTCTGGGCGCCCGCTGCGAGCCGGGTCAGCGTCGTCGGTTTGTTCAACGGCTGGGACGGTCGTCGCCACCCGATGCGACGGCATCCCACCGGCGGCGGGTGGGATATCTTTATCCCGGGTCTTGGCGCCGGCGACTATTACAAGTACGAAATACTCGACGCCAAAGGCAAGCTACTGCCGCTCAAGGCCGATCCGTTTGCCCGGCAGATGGAACTGGCGCCCGGCAACGCGTCGATCGTGCACCAGGATGACTACCGTTGGCAGGATACCGAGTGGCTGGACGCCAGGCGAGCCACCAGCACGCTCGATCAACCGATGGCAATTTACGAAGTACATCTCGGTTCGTGGCGCCGGCAGAGTGACGGCAACCAGGCGTTGAGTTACCGCGAACTCGCCGAGAGCCTGGTCGCCTACGTCAGGGACATGGGTTATACCCATATCGAGTTACTCCCCGTTAGCGAACATCCTTTCGATGGTTCCTGGGGCTATCAACCGGTCGGCCTGTTCGCACCGACATCCCGATTCGGTAATCCCGAGGATTTCAAGTTCTTCATCGACTGCTGCCATCAACAGGGAATCGGCGTGATCATGGACTGGGTCCCGGCGCACTTTCCGCGCGATGATTTCGGGCTTGGCCGGTTTGACGGTAGCCACCTCTATGAGCACGCCGATCCGCGCCAGGGCGCGCATCCGGACTGGGGCACGCTGATTTTTAATTTCGGCCGGCCCGAAGTCGTCAACTACCTGATCGCCAACGCGCTGTTCTGGGTCGAGGAATACCATATCGACGCGCTGCGCGTCGACGCGGTTGCTTCTATGCTCTACCTGGATTACTCACGCGAGCCCGATGAATGGATTCCCAATCAATACGGTGGCAACGAAAATCTCGAGGCGGTAGATTTCCTGCGGCAGATGAATGAACAGGTGCACGCGACTGGCGCGGTCACCATCGCCGAAGAGTCGACCGCCTGGCCTGGCGTTTCACACCCGGTTTACACCGGTGGGCTGGGGTTCAGCTACAAATGGAACATGGGCTGGATGCACGATAGCCTGGACTACTTTGGCGAAAACCCGGTGCACCGGCGCTATCACCAGGACAAGCTCACGTTTGGGTTGCTCTACGCCTTCAGTGAAAACTTTATCCTGCCGCTGTCACACGACGAGGTCGTGCACGGCAAGGGCTCGATGATCGAGCGCATGCCCGGCGACGACTGGCAGGCATTTTCCAACCTGCGACTTTACTACAGCTTCATGTACGCGCATCCCGGCAAGAAATTGCTGTTCATGGGCGGCGAATTCGCGCAACGGAGCGAATGGAACCACGACGCTGCGCTCGACTGGCACCTGCTCGAACAGCCCGCGCACGCCGGTATCCAGCAGCTGGTTCGAGACCTGAATCATTTCTATCGCGACACGGCCGCGCTCCACCAGGTGGATTTCAGCGCTGAAGGTTTCGAATGGATCGATTGCAGCGATAACGAGCAGGGCGTGATTTCCTTCATACGCCGCGCTTCGAACCCGAACGAAATGATTGTTACGGTATGTAATATGACGCCGGTAATACGCCGTGATTATCGCATTGGCGTACCTTTGGCGGGCTGCTATCGAGAGAAAATTAACAGCGACGCCGGCGTCTATGGCGGCAGCGGCGTGGGTAACCTGGGGAAAGTCCATGCCGAGGAAATTGCCGCCCACGGGCGTGACTACTCGTTGAATTTGACCTTACCGCCGCTAGCGACTTTAATCCTGTCATTCGAATGACCGATACAGAGAACTGACCGACAGCAACATGAACACTCGTCACAAAAAAGAAATCGCCGCGCTGGCGCCTCCGGGTCGCGATAGCAAAAGCCTGATGCACGACTTTCGGCGTTACTTCAATCACACCCTGGGGCGCAACCATTACCAGAGTTCACCGCACTACGAGTACGTTGCACTGGCAATGACGCTGCGCGACCGGCTCATGGACGGCATTAACAACACTCGCCACGGTTACGAAAAACAGGATAGCCGCCGGGTCTGTTACCTGTCGATGGAGTACCTGCTCGGCCGCAGCCTGCGCAACGCGGCCCTGAACCTGGATTTGAGCGATGGGCTGGCTACAGCGCTCAACGAGCTTGGACTCGATGAGGAGGAGCTGGTCGAGCAGGAGCACGATGCCGGGCTCGGTAACGGTGGCCTGGGACGGCTCGCCGCCTGCTTCCTCGACAGTTGCGCGACCCTGGGTTTGCCGGTTATCGGCTACGGCATCCGTTACCAGTACGGCATGTTTCGTCAGAAAATTGTTTCAGGTCACCAGGTCGAGGAGCCCGATCCCTGGCTGCGCGGCGGCCACCCCTGGGAAATCGAGCGCGCCGAATACGAACAGACGGTGCATTTTGGCGGGCACGTCGAACACTTTCTCGACGACGACGGGCGCAGCCATGCGCGCTGGGTCGATACCTACGACGTGCTGGCGATACCATTCGACATTCCGGTGCCCGGTTACCACAATGGCACGGTCAACACCCTGCGGCTGTGGTCGGCTATCGCCACCAACGAATTCGACCTCGATGAATTCAACGCCGGCAGTTACACCGAGGCGGTTGCCGGCAGAACCGCGGCGGAAAACATCACCATGGTTTTATATCCCAATGATGCCAGCGAGAACGGCAAGGAACTGCGCCTGCGGCAACAGTATTTTCTCGCCTCGGCCAGCCTCAAGGATGTGTTCCGCCAGTGGAGCAATCGCCATAATGAGGACTTTACTCATTTCGCCGAAAAGCATTGCTTCCAGTTAAACGATACCCATCCGAGCATCGCCGTGGCCGAGCTGATGCGCCTGCTGATCGATGTGCATGGGCTCAAATGGAACGCGGCCTGGAAAATCACCACCAGCTGTATGGCCTACACCAATCATACCCTGCTGCCGGAGGCGCTCGAGCGCTGGCCGGTCAGCCTGTTGGAGCAACTGGTGCCGCGAGTGATGGACATCGTGCGCGAGATTAACAGTCGCTTCGTCGCCGAAATCACCGAACGCTGGCCGAAAGACGTGAAACGACGCGAACGCATGGCGATCATCGAGGAAGGCCCCGAACCCATGGTGCGCATGGCGCATCTCGCCATCGTCGGTAGTTACTCGGTGAATGGCGTCGCCGAGCTCCATTCGAACCTGTTGAAACATGGGCTGTTTCGCGATTTCCACGAACTCTGGCCAACCCGTCTCAATAACAAGACCAACGGTGTCACGCAGCGCCGCTGGCTCAAGGCCTGCAATCCCGGGCTGTCGCAACTGATAACCGACAGCATCGGCGATGGCTGGGTTACCCATCTGGAGCAGCTCGGCAAGCTGGCCCCGCTGGCGCAGGACGCCGCCTTCCGCGAGTCCTGGCAGGCGGTTAAGCAGGCCAACAAGATGCAGGTGGTCTCGCTGGTGAAACAGACCTGCGATGTCGAGCTTTACCCCGACGCCATATTTGATGTGCAGGTCAAACGCATGCACGAATACAAGCGCCAGCTGCTCAACGTATTGCATGTCATCCATTTATTGCAAAGGATTCACCGCGGCGACACCGATGACTGGACGCCGCGTTGCGTGCTCATCGGCGGCAAGGCCGCGCCCGGTTATTTCATCGCCAAGCTAATTATCAAGCTGATCAGCAATGTCGCCCAGGTAGTTAACTCGGACCCCAGGACTACAGACCTGTTACGCCTGGTATTTCTGCCCAACTACAATGTCAGCACGATGGAGATCATTTGCCCGGGCTGCGATCTCTCCGAGCAGATTTCGACGGCGGGCAAGGAAGCTTCCGGCACCGGCAACATGAAATTCATGATCAACGGCGCGCTCACGATAGGTACCCTGGACGGAGCCAATATAGAGATCCGCGAAGCCGTCGGCGCAGAGAATTTTTTCCTCTGCGGGCTGAGTGCCGAAGAGGTCGCGCAAACCCGCCCGCAATATGATCCGGCTGCGATCGTTGCCGCCGACGACGATCTGCGCGAGGTCATGCAAGTGTTGCGCAGCAACCAGTTCAGCCGGTCTGAACCCGGTATTTTCGATCCGATAATAAATGGCATTCTCAATCCGCACGACGCCTGGATGACGGCCGCGGACTTTGCCAGTTTCGTGGCCGCGCAGCGGCTTGCGGCGAGCACCTTCCTGGACCGTGATCGCTGGACGCAGATGAGTATTCTCAACACCGCGGCCAGTGGACGCTTCTCTTCCGATCGAACCATTCGCGAATACAACGACGAGATCTGGAGACTGGAGCCGGTATCGCCGGTCGCGGAAAACACCCACTTACCATGAACCACGACCAGCTGCGCGGAACACCACAGCCGCTCGGAGCTAACTGGGATGGCCACGGGGTAAATTTTGCGCTGTTCTCGGCGCATGCAACCCGGGTCGAGCTGTGCCTGTATGACGCCGCAACCGGGCGCGAAATCGAACGCTTCGAACTCAAGCTTAGCGACCAGGTCTGGCATACTTACCTGCCGGGTTGCGCACCGGGTACGCATTACGCTTACCGCGTCGATGGACCCTATGAACCGCAGCAAGGCCATCGCTTCAATTCCAATAAGCTGCTGCTCGATCCCTACGCCAGGCAGATCAGCGGAAACCTGAGCTGGGATGATTCCGTCTACGGTTTCGATTTTGATGATCGCGGGCAGGACCCGGGTTTCGACAGCAGCGACAGTGCCGAGTTTGTTCCAAGGTCCGTGGTTGTGGATGACGCTTTCGACTGGGGCAACGATCAACCGCCGCGGGTGCCCTGGCCGCGTACGGTAATTTACGAAGCCCACGTGCGTGGCTTTACCATGCGGAATCCCGAAGTTAGCGAGAATGAGCGCGGCAGCTTCGCCGGACTGGCATCGGACAGCGTGATTGCCTACCTCAGGGCGCTCGGCATAACCGCGCTGGAACTGATGCCGATCCATGCGTTTATCGACGATCACTTCCTGGTCAAAAAAGGCCTCGTCAATTACTGGGGTTACAACAGTATCGGTTTTTTCGCCATTGAACCACGCTACCTTTCGAGTGGCGACCGCAACGAATTCAAGGCCATGGTGCGACGCCTGCACCAGGCCGGCATCGAAGTCATCCTCGACGTGGTCTACAACCATACCGCCGAAGGCGACCACTCGGGGCCGACGCTTGGTTTTCGCGGTATCGATAATGCGAGCTACTATCGACTTTCGGATGAGGACAAACGCTTTTATATCAACGACAGCGGTTGCGGCAATACCCTCAACCTGAATCATCCACGGGTTTTACAAATGGTCATCGACAGCCTGCGTTACTGGGTGACCGAGATGCACGTTGACGGCTTTCGCTTCGATCTTGCCGTCAGTCTTGCGCGTGCAGCGCAGGGTTTCGACAGCGAAAGCGAGTTTTTCAGGGCGATACGTGAAGATCCCGTGCTGTCCCGGGTGAAGCTCATCGCCGAACCCTGGGACATCGGGCCGGGGGGCTATCAACTGGGTGCTTTCCCGACGGGCTGGGCGGAATGGAACGATCGCTTTCGCGATAGCCTGCGCCGTTTCTGGCGTGGCGACCCCGGGGTGTTGCCCGAACTGGCGTGCAGCCTGCATGGCTCGAGCGATCTGTTCGAACATAACGGCCGCCGACCCTCGGCCAGCATTAACCTGGTTACCAGTCACGACGGGTTCACGCTTAACGACCTGGTCAGCTACAACGAGCACCATAACCAGGCCAACGGCGAGCACAACAAAGACGGCCATAGCGCCAACTTCAGCAGCAACTATGGTGCCGAAGGCGCGAGCGACGATACGGCAATCGAGCAGCTGCGGTTACGCCAGCGGCGTAATATTCTGGCAACCCTGATCCTCGCGCAGGGTACCCCGATGCTGCTGGCCGGGGACGAACTCGGGCGCAGTCAGCGGGGCAATAACAATGCCTATTGCCAGGATAACGACACTACCTGGCTGGACTGGTCCGCGCTTCAGCGGGAATCGGAAATGCTCGACTTTGTGCGCTCCCTGATACGCATTCGAAGCGAATACCTGCTGCTGCATCGGGATCGTTTCGTGCATGGGGAAGCGCAGTTCGAACCCAGCGGTTTTATCGATATTCAGTGGCTGCGCGCCGACGGCCAGCCGATGAACGACGTTGACTGGCATGACCACGACAGCAACTTTCTCGCCATGTTGCTGGCGGTCGAGGCCATGCCCGCGAGGGACCCGCGCTTCGATGGCGAAAAGGAGTCGGCGCTGCTGATCGTTTTTAATGCCGATGCAACGCCGGTGGACTTTGTACTGCCGCAGACCGGGTTTCACTGGCAGTGCATCCTGACGACCGCAAGTATCGAGCCTTCGATCAACGGCAACTCGTCCGTGGAGATTGAGCCGCGATCGGTACAGTTGTTTGAATTGCTGATGTAAGGTCGCGCCAGCATGATACGCTCGCAAGAATGACGATTTCGATTCCACGACGCGGCAAAGATGCACCCGTACTCGAGCCGGAATAGAGTTCGATGCCGATAACCGATCACGAGGGGCTCGATGCGCTATGCGCCAGCTGCGGTATTGCGCTTGGCTACCACGATATCCGCGGCCAGTGGCATGAGCCCGGCGTCGAGGTGAAGCGATCTCTGCTGGCGGCGTTACAGTTGCCGGTAAATAGCGATGACGATATTCGGCATAAGCTCGAGGCAGCGGCGTCACGCCAATGGCGTCATCTCATCGCTCCGGTGGTGGTGCGGCGTCAGAACGAAGCGCCGCTGCGCCTGACCCTGACACTTGGCATTAACCAGACCGATAAGGCGATAAACTGGGAACTTTGTACAGAAAGCGGCCAGCACAGGCAGGGTGAATGGAATCCTGGCGCGCAGGCTGCGGTCGACGAAGCGGTGGTTAACGGCACCCGGCTGAGGCAATTCGAAGTCGTCTTGCCGGACTTTGACGAGGTCGGTTATCACCAGCTAAGCGTGAAAGCGGATAACGCGTGCGCAGCGCGAGCCAGCCTCATCGTCGCGCCCGAAACCTGCTATCAACCGCCCGCACTTGCTAACGGCAGGAAGATATGGGGTATTAGCCTGCAACTGTTTTCGCTGCGTTCGCAGCGCAACTGGGGCATCGGTGATTTTACTGACCTGCATGCAACGATCGATATATTGGCCCCGCTCGGAATCAATGTGCTGGGTCTCAATCCACTGCACGCGCTGTTCCCGCATTTACCCGAAAACGCGAGCCCATACAGCCCTTCGAGTCGAGAATTCCTCAACCCGGTTTACCTGGATGTCGAGGCGATCGACGAATTTGAACATGACCCTGAAGTAAAGCATCAGGTAACAAGCCGGGAATTCCAGGCCAGCCTGCAGGCATTGCGAGACCTCGAGTTGATCGATTACCGGGAGGTCTGGGGCCTCAAGTTGCAGGTGTTGGGAGCGCTGTATCAGGCGTTCAGGCAACAGCGGCTCAATCCTGATTCGATACGGCTCGAAGCTTTTCGCCAGTTCCAGCAAAACGGCGGTCAGGATTTATTCAAATTCGCCCTGTTCGAGGCCTTGCAGGCGTCTTTTCACCGACAGGATGCCGCTGTCGATCAATGGCAGAAATGGCCTCAAGCCTATCGAGACCCAGCTTCGGAGGCGGTAGCAAGGTGGGCCGACGAGCATGGCGATGAAATCGAGTTTCACCAGTACCTGCAGTGGAATGCAGAGCAGCAGCTAGCCGCGGCACAGGAAAATTGCAAAAGACACGGCATGTGCATCGGCGTCTATCGCGATCTCGCGGTTGGCGATGCAAAGTCTTCGGCGCAGTGTTGGACTGAACAGGAAGACTACGCGCCAGGCGTGGGTATCGGTGCGCCGCCCGACGATTTTAATTCAAACGGGCAAAACTGGGCGTTACCCCCGTTAAAGCCGCAGTCGCTGCGCGATCAGGCTTATCGACCGTTCATCAATACCCTGCGCGCGAACATGCGCCATGCGGGTGCGCTCCGGATCGACCATATCATGGGTCTGATGCGACTTTTCTGGGTGCCGCCGAACTGTTCGCCCAGCGAAGGTACCTATGTCTCTTATCCCTTTTCGGACCTGCTCGGCATTCTCGCGCTCGAGAGCCAACGCAATCGTTGCCTGATTATCGGCGAAGACCTGGGCACCGTCCCGGACGAGGTTCGCCATGCGCTCGAAAGCAATAAAATGTTGTCGTATCGAATTCTATGTTTCGAAAAAGACTGGCACCGGGGAACGATTAAGCCGCCCGCAGATTTTCCCTACTACGCGCTTTGCACCGCGGGCTCACATGACTTGCCGACGCTGCGAGGTTTCTGGCAGGAATCTGACCTGGAGCTGCGCGAACAACTCGATTTATATCCTTCAGACGAGTCCCGGGATCAACAGCGGCAAATTCGCCAGCGGGATCGTTTGGAAATTCTGGCGGCGCTGAGGCGCGAAAATATGATCGCTGGCGAAGATACAAACGAGAGTCGAGAAGGTAGTGACTTTAGCAGCGAACTGGCTCAGTCTATTCAGCGTTATCTTGCGCGCTCGGGGTCTATGCTGTTGATGGTTCAACTGGAAGACCTGTTGTCACAGACCAGGCAGATGAATGTGCCCGGCACCATAGCTGAATACCCGAACTGGCGAGTCAAGTTATCGACTAAGCTTGAAGACTGGCGCGACCAGGTCGATCTCGAAGGTTTCGCCATTGCCATCAATGCCGAACGCGATAACTGAAAAGAAATCGAGTATTCAGAGGCCCTCGACTTTTCTACGCTGGCCCTGATTCAAAAGGTTGAGTTTAACCATAGCCGTTGTTTATGAAGGGGTTTTCAGCTCGATGGACCAACCGCAGTTCGTCCTTTGATCTGCACCCCGAAAGCGCATTAATTAACACTTTCGAGATAAATGTTGCAGTGCACAATATTCACTATTAGTATCCATTACCTGAATTTTAAACAACTAATTTGAAGAGCAGGTCATGAAAATGAATATTGAATCAGATATTAAAACCGATGCCAAAAGCGAAGCCAGCCATAATCGCCACCCGGAAGTTTTAGCAAGCTCGAGTTTGCGAAATTTCTCCAGGCGCCTGAACCATTTGCAACGCTGGGTTACCTCGAGATTTGACGCACATCACGCAAGGACTTTATCGCTTCGAGTACATCGACAAAACAGAACCGATTAAATGGGCCGATCCGCTTGCTGCTACCTCCGCCGGTGGCAAATGGAGCCCGGGTGGTAAATCCCGTTACCG
>CAMYML010000005.1 GCA_947259305.1 uncultured Gammaproteobacteria bacterium
CATGCGCAGCTGATCGTCGCTATCGAGAATCTGGAATCCCTGCGGCAGTCCGGCGGCTTCGTAATGCAGGCGCAACATGCGATGCGCAAGGCCATGAAAGGTGCCGACCCACATCGCCGCCGCGGAAATCCCGAGCAGGGCTTCAACCCGCGTGCGCATCTCGCTGGCAGCCTTGTTCGTAAAGGTGACGGCAAGCACGCTAAAAGGCGACAGGCCATCGACTTCGCAGGCCCAGGCAATACGGTGCGTCAGCACTCGCGTCTTGCCGCTGCCGGCGCCGGCGAGTATCAGGATGGGTCCCGGTTCGGCGCTGACCGCTTCACGCTGGCGATCGTTGAGGGAGTCGATTAAGTGAGATACGTCCATTGTTGGCAGGTTACAGGCTTAAGCGCGCATTGTATCAATTCACAAATCCCGCGTAAGCAGCAATCTCGAATTTCAGGCTGTCATCCCGATGCATCGGAACGCCGCGCAAGCGGGGAGCTTGCCGACGGCGGTAAGCCATCAAATGCCTGTCGGCCCTGGCGGACTGTGGATAGCTTTGAGCCGACGAAAGAATCCGAAGATCCCGGATAAGTGCTGACGCACTCTCCGGGATGACTTTCAAGCTTAGATAAAACCGTCGAGGATTCTGCCGACTACCGGGGCTTCGTTGGCGATCTTCTGGTATGAATTGATCGCGCGCCGATTCTCGGGGCTGATCTGCAGGTTGTACGCCGGTCGATAAGTCTTGTCGGTAACCGTTTCCAGCAGTTCGCCACGGTAGACGTAACCCGAGGACTGCTGGCGCGCATCACGAGAACCGGCAGCACTATCGGCGACCGGGGTCACTGGGCGCGTCACCGGCCGATCGAGACTGATCGGGAAATGCATGGGTTTAGCTGTGATTATGTAGTTCACGGATCATGCTCGCAGCTTATAGCTCAAATTTCGGAATGGGTAAATATATTACCAATTCGTCAAAATTTTGGCGATCAAGTTCAACTATTCCATTTTTTTTGTGCAAATATGTCACTTTTCCGGGCTTCTACCCATTTTTCGCCCCGATCGCTGGTTTCTTTTTTCCAGAACGGCGCCTCGGTCTTGAGGTAATCCATGATAAATTCGCAGGCCTCGAAAGCGTCGCCGCGATGCGCGCTCGCGACCATCACCAGCACGATTTGATCCGCCGGCTTGAGTGCGCCGATGCGATGGATAATCGCCAGGTCAAGCACCCGCCAGCGCTCGGTGGCCCGGCTGGCGATGCCCTCAAGCGCCTTTTCGGTCATACCCGGGTAGTGTTCCAGCGTCATTTGCTGCAGCGGATCGCCCGCCAGATCTCGCACCAGGCCGACAAAACTCGCTATCGCGCCGACATCGCTGCGACCGGCTAGCAGTTCCCGCTGTAATGCGGCAGTATCGAAGTCTTCGTGCTGGACCCTTATAATCATTTCGTTTTTCAACCGAAAAATTGCGCAAAGGGCAGGTAGTTTACGACTTGACCTGCCGTTACCGTCTGGTTTTCGGCAATTTCGACGAAACCATCGGCCCACACTGTCGACGTCAGCACGCCCGAATCCTGGTTCGGGTATACCTGCACCCGGGTTTGACCGGCGTCATCGCGCGTCAACCGCGCGCGCAGAAACTCACGCCGGCTATCGGGTTTCGGCCAGTCGAAATCGGCGGTCAACGGCATTGAAAGCGGTTTATGCCAGCCACGCCCCTGCATGATTTGAATCACGGGGCAGACAAACAGGCAAAAGGTTGCGAATACGGATACGGGATTCCCCGGCAAACCCATAAAGGCGGTACCGTCGATCTGCCCGTAGGCCAGCGGTTTCCCCGGCTTGATGCCGATGCGCCACATGCGCAGTTCGCCGAGCTGCTCGATCGCGATGCGGACATGATCTTCTTCGCCGACCGAAACGCCGCCGCTGGTCACTACCAGGTCGGCCCGGGTTGCGGCATCTCGCATCGCTGCCTTGGTTTCCTCGAGGGTATCGCCGACCAGGCCGAGGTCGATAATTTCGCAACCCATCGAGGCCAGCAGGCCGTGCAGGGTATAGCGATTCGAATCGTAAATCTTGTGGGCGGCCAGGGCCTCACCCGGCTCAACCAGTTCGTCACCGGTGAAAAACATGCCTACCCTGACCGGTTCGAACACCGGCAGGGTCTGCAGACCGACCGAAGCCGCAAGCCCGATATCCTGGGCGCGCAGGCGGCAGCCCCGGGTCAGGATGCGGGTGCCGCTCTTGATATCGTTGCCGAGGGGACGAATATTGCTGCCGCTGTCGGGGCGACACTCAAAGCTGATACTGTCTTCAGCGGCAATCACCTGTTCCTGCATGATGACCGCATCGGCCCCGGTGGGCACCGGGGCGCCGGTAAATATACGCGCGGCGCTGCCGGGCGTCAGTTCCGTGGCGGCGGTGCCGGCTGTAATCCGCTGTGACAGCGGCAAGGTTGTGGTTCCCTCGACGGAGAGATCCGCAGTGCTGATGGCATAACCGTCCATCGAAGACATGGCGCAGCCCGGCACGTCGATCCGCGATTCGATCGTTTCGGCCAGCACCGCGCCGAGTGCCGAGCGCAGATCCAGGTCGCAAATCTTGCCAATCGGATCTATGCCGCTGGTCAACTGTGTCAGCGCGTCGTCATAGGCCAGCAATGCTGTTGTATCACAAGTGTTCATAGGCAAACATTAGACCGCACAGCCGCTAATCAGGCAACCCAATCCTGACGCTGCATTCAGCCAACCTCGGTGTAATCCTGGCGTTCGCCAATCCAGTTGCGCAGCAGTTCCGCGCGCACTTTCGCATACTCCGGTTGCTGCATCATTTTTGCCAGGATTTCCACCTGGGGAAACCACTTCTGGTCGCGCATCAGGTCGGCGATCCTGAAGCTCATATCCCCGGTCTGGCGGGTGCCGAGCACTTCCCCGGCGCCACGGATTTCGAGATCCTTTTCCGCGATAGCAAAGCCGTCCTGGGTGGAACGGATAATCTCGAGCCGGGTGCGCGCCAGCTCGCCCAGACTATTTTTCACCAGCAGGATGCAGTAACTTTCACGCATGCCGCGCCCGACTCGTCCGCGCAGCTGGTGTATCTGCGCCAGCCCGAGCCGTTCCGGATTTTCGATAATCATGATGCTGGCATTGGGGACATCGACGCCGACCTCGATTACCGTGGTTGCCACCAGAATGTGGGTTTCACCCTGCTTGAAAGCCGCAATCGCCGCTTCCTTTTGCGCCGATTTCATGCGCCCGTGAACCAGGCCCACCGACAACTGCGGCAACTGCTGGCAGAGCGATTCATAGGTCAGCTCGGCGGCCTCGCACTGCAAGGCCTCGGACTCGTCGATCAGGGTGCAGACCCAGTAAACCTGGCCGCCTTCGGCGCAGGATTGGGCCACTCGCTGGATCAGGCTGGAGCGCTGCTGCTCGGAGACGATCGAGGTCGTAACCGGCTTGCGCCCCGGCGGCAATTCATCGATTTGCGAATAATCGAGGTCGGCATAAATCGACATCGCCAGGGTGCGCGGGATCGGCGTCGCGGTCATGATTAACTGGTGCGCCATTTCACCATCGCGGGTCTTACGCTGTAGCGCGAGTCGCTGGTCGACACCGAAACGATGCTGCTCGTCGAAAATGATAAACCCGAGGCGATTGAACTCGACGCTGGCCTGAAACAGCGCGTGGGTTCCGATCACGACCTGCGCCTCGCCGGATGCGATCATGGCGGTTTTTTGCGCGCGCTTTTTACCCTTGTCGGCACCCATGAGATTAACCACGCAAATCCCCAGGGGCTCAAGCCACTGCAGGAAATTCTGATAGTGCTGCTCGGCCAGAATTTCTGTCGGCGCCATCAGCGCCGCCTGGTAACCGGAGCGGATCACCGGCAGGCAGGCGAGCGCCGCAACCACGGTCTTGCCCGATCCGACATCGCCCTGCACCAGACGAATCATTGGCTTGCCGGCGGCAAAGTCCTGCATTAAATCAGCCAGCACCCGCTGCTGCGCACCGGTTAACTCGAACGGCAACGATTGCGTCAATTCTTCGAGCAAGTCCTGGTCTGGTTCGATTGCGGGCCTCCGGCGGCTGCGAATCTGACGCCGGCGCTGCAGCAGCGCCAGTCGATGTGCGGCGAGTTCCTCGACGATAAATCTATACTGGGCCGGATGCTGGTTGCTGGCGATCAGATCGCTGTCCGACTTACTCTGTGGGCTATGCAGGCGCAGCATCGCCGAACTGATATCGGGAAATTTATTCTCATCGAGCCAGGCTTGCGGCAGGGTTTCGGCAATGCCATCGGTTTTCAGTTTGTCGATAACCTGCTGCAGGATGCGTTTTATCGATAACTGGTGCAGTCCCTCGGTAGTCGGGTAGATCGGGGTCAGCGTCTGCGGCAGCGGTGATGGATTGTCGGGGTCGATCAGCTCGACCTCGGGATGAATCATTTCGAGTTCTCCCTGGGCCGCCCTGACTTCACCGAAACAGCGCAACCAGTTGCCCTTTTCGAACAGCTTTTGCTGATTGGCGTTGAAATAAAAGAACCGTATCGCAACCACACCGGTGTTATCGGCGAGCTTGGCGGCAAGCAGCCGACGCGAGCGCCCGACGCGGCGAAAATGCACCCCGGCGTGTAATACCTCGGCCTCGATCTGACAGCGTCGACCCGGCTGCAGCGAACCTATCGGGGTGACAAAGGTACGATCTTCGTAGCGCAGCGGCAGGTGGAACAGCAGGTCGCGTTGGTTATTAAGCCCAAGCTTGTGCAGCTTTTCTTCGACCCTGGGACCAACGCCTTTCAGGTAGCGCAGGTCCTGTTCCGACCAGTGCTCGATTCCATTGCTTGCCGGCATCTGGCATGCCGGCTAGTCGATGACCAGCACCGCGTCCATTTCAACGCCGACGCCCTTGGGCAGCGCGGCGACGCCGATCGCGGCACGCGCGGGATAGGGTTGCTGGAAATAGGTCGCCATGATTTCGTTGACGGTCGGGAAGTTGCCGAGATCGGTGAGGAAAATATTGAGCTTGACGACGTCGGCCAGGCTGCCGCCGGAGGCTTCGGCCACCGCCCTGAGGTTATCGAACACGCGCGTAATCTCAGCTTCGATACCACCGGATACGACTTCCATGCTGGCCGGGTCGAGCGGAATCTGCCCGGAAATATACACCGTGCTGTCGACCTTGACCGCCTGCGAATAGGTGCCGATCGCCTGCGGCGCAGCATCTGTATGAATAATGGTTTTAGCCATTGATAAGTCTCCAGCTCAAAGATTTCGGATTATGCGGGTATTATTAACCCGATGACAATATATGTCGCATTCAGGGCTTCTGATAAGCGCCAGATCAAGGCGCAGCTTGCAGCCAATGGTTGTTCCATTGGCAAAATCTGCAACGCGGAGCTGGCGCTTATCAGAAGCCCCTAACTCTTTATAAATTAATAAGTTAGGCCAACGCGTGTTTGCCCGCAGACTGCGTTATCAGAACTTACTTTAGAATGACTAAAGCTGCGTTCTGATGCCTTGCTGCGAACAGACACGCGTTGGCTGAATACGATATATATTGTCATCGGGTTAATAGCCACGCGAGCAATAATTATCTGCGCCAGATACGGTTCACCACCGGCAACGAGCGCAGCTTTTTCATGATGCGAGCGAGGTGAATACGGTCATTCACTGTCACCACGAACTCGATGGTGGAAATACGACCATCCTTTTCGGTCACGTTAACATGCTCTATGTTGGACGACATATTGGCGATCGTCGTCGCCAGGGTCGCCAGCGCGCCACGCTGGTTGGCCACCTGAACCCGCATATAGGCGAGGTATTCACCCTGGACATGCTCGGACCACTGCACCGACAGCTGCCGGTCTTCCTTGCCGCGTTCGGTAATATTCGGGCAACCTCGTTGATGGATGACGATACCCTTGCCAGAAGACACGAAGCCTGAGATCGCGTCGCCCGGCACCGGCCGGCAACACTTCGCGAAAGAGACCACCATCCCCTCGGTGCCCTTGATCGCCAGCGGCTTGCCAGCAAGATCGAAGGCGGTGGTGTCATCCTCGATGTCGTACATCGCCTTCGCCACCAGGCTGGAATTGCGGTTGCCGAGCCCGATTTCGGCCAATAGCTCTTTCTGATCGGTCATGCGGTACTGATCGAGCACTTTCTTGAACTTGCCCTTCGGAATTGCGACCTCGCGCCCTTTGATCTGGCTCACCGACTGTTGCAGCAGGCGCTGCCCGAGGGTTATCGCCTCGGTTTTCTGTAGCGACTTGAGAAAGTGACGTATATTGGTGCGCGCCTTCGCGGTGTTGACAAAATCGAGCCAGCTGGGATGCGGTCGGCTGGCTTCCGAGCAAATGATCTCGATGGTCTGGCCGTTATACAGGCGGCTGCCGAGCGGCGACATTTGATGATCGATGCGCGCCGCCACGCAGGTATTGCCGACGTCGGTATGCACCGCGTAGGCGAAGTCCACTACGGTCGCGCCGCGCGGCAATTTCTTGATGTCGCCCGTGGGCGTAAACACGTAGATCTCGTCCGGGAACAGGTCGACCTTGACGCTTTCCAGGAACTCTTGCGAACTGCCCGACTTTTGCTGCATTTCGAGCAGGTTCTTGAGCCATTCGAGCGCGCGGCCTTGCGCGTTGGTGCCGCCGTCTTCGCCTTCTTTGTAAATCCAGTGCGCAGCGATGCCCGACTCGGCGAAGTGATCCATCTCCTCGGTGCGGATCTGTACCTCGATAGCGACACCGTGCGGCCCGAACAGACTGCTGTGCAGCGACTGGTAGCCGTTGGTTTTCGGAATCGCCAGGTAGTCCTTGAACTTGCCCGGTAGCGGCTTGTAGAGATTGTGCATTACGCCGAGCACGCGGTAACAGTCATCCACCGACTGCGTCATGATGCGCACGCCGAAGACGTCGGTGAGTTCCTTGAAACTGACCTTCTTCTCTTTCATCTTGCGATAAATACTGTGGATGTTTTTCTGCCGGTACTTGACCGCGGCTTCAATGTTGGTTGCCTTGAGGCGCTGCTTGATCGCGGCCTCGATGGTATTGAAGATTTCCTTGCGGTAACCGACGACCTCCTTGCAGGCGCTATCGAGCGCGCGGTAGCGCATCGGGTAGGCGGCCTTGATCGACAGGTCGAGCAGTTCGTGGCGCATCTTGAAAATACCGAGCCGGTTTGCGATCGGCGCGTATATGTCCATGGTTTCATGCGCGATGCGCCGGCGTTTGTCCGGACGCATCGCGTCCAGGGTACGCATATTGTGCAGGCGATCGGCGAGTTTGATGATGATCACGCGGATATCCTTCACCATCGCCAGCATCATCTTGCGGAAATTTTCTGCCTGCGCCTCGGCCTTGCTACGGAAGTCGATTTGCGTCAGCTTGCTGACCCCGTCAACCAGTTCGGCAACCTCTTCGCCAAACTGTTCGGCGATTTGTTCCTTGGCCGTGGGCGTATCTTCGATAACGTCGTGCAGGATGGCGGCGATGATGCTTTTGCTGTCCATGTGCATTTCCGCCAGAATGCGCGCCACCGCCACCGGGTGGCTGATATAGGGTTCACCCGAAACCCGGCGCTGCCCCTCGTGGGCCTCGGCACCGACCAGGTAAGCCTGGTAGATTTCCTCGACCTGTGCCGGCTCGAGATAGGCTTCGAGTTCGCTGCAAAGCTCGGAAATACGGGTTTCGTCTTCGCTGGCGCTAACATCGCCGGCGATTACTTCGAAGAGATTGGCGTAGTTCGCCCCCATTACCCTGCTAGATGACCTTTAATGTTATATTAATGGGGTTTTATAACACATTTACAAGGCGCAGGCTCGCTTACTGCCGGCCTTCTAACAGACCGGTAGTAAGCAATAAGTTATTGAAAGTAAAAGCCTACTCGGGGCTGTCTTCGGATTGCATGCTGGCTTGCGCAATCTGGCGGATCAGATCGTCGTCGGTGGAGATCTTTTCGATTTCCGCCTTCGCTTCCATTTCGTCCATCGAGGAAGATGTAATCAGGTTTTCGGCGATCTCGCGCAATGCCAGTACGGTAGGCTTGTCGTTCTCGGGGGGTACGAGCGGGTCGGCGCCCTGCGCTATCTGACGGGCACGACGCGCCGCCAGTAACACCAGGTCAAAGCGGTTTTCGACATGCTCGAGACAGTCTTCTACGGTAATTCGCGCCATTATTAAGCTCTTGATCCAAAAAGGCGCGCAATCATAGCCGAAAAAGCAATAAATCTAAAGGTTTTACGCCAAAAAAACTATTCGATTTCGGTTGGAATCGAGTCGACCAGGGCCTGGTTTTTGAGCTTCTGCCGCGCCAGCGTCAAACCCTGGGTATGGATAATCGCCTCGAGGTCGAACAGCGCCTGCTCGAAACTGTCATTAATAACGAGATATTCCGCATCGTGGTAGTGCGACATTTCGCGATCGGCATCGCGCATACGCCGCTCGATTATGCTCTCGTCATCGGTGCCACGCGCGCGTAAACGCTGTTCCAGCTCCGCGCGTGAGGGTGGCAGAATGTAGATGCTGACGGTTTCCGGCATTTTTGCCTTGACCTGGCGCGCACCCTGCCAGTCGATTTCGAGGATGACGTGCTTGCCACTGGCCAGCAAATGCTCGACCGAGCTGCGCGCGGTGCCGTAAAAGTTATCGAATACCCGGGCATGTTCGAGAAATTCATCATCGCCGACCATCTGGTTGAAGCGCTCGAGCGAGACGAAATGATATGCATCACCGTCGATCTCACCCGGGCGGATCGCGCGCGTTGAATGCGAAACGCAGACCGTAACCGACTCGGCGCGCTTTTCCAGCAACGCCTTGACCAGGCTGGTTTTACCGGCGCCGGATGGCGCCGAAATGGTAAACAGGCAAGCAGTACTCACAAAAATCCCGGAAAATCTCGGCTCCGTTTTATCACGGCCGCCTATTGTAATGACAGATCAACTATAGACCAATACACTTCCAGCACTAAACAAAATATTGGTCGTATGCTTAGTAAAGAATACCGGCAACGTTTCGCGGGGCTGGCCAGGGTTTATGGCGAAGCCGCGCTGGCGCCGCTGCAGCGGGCTCATTTCTGCATCGTCGGCGTGGGCGGTGTCGGCTCCTGGGCAGCCGAGGCTTGCGCGCGCTCCGGCATCGGCAGTATCACGCTGATCGATCATGACGATATTGATATCAGCAACACCAACCGTCAGTTGCATACCACGACAGGCAGCCTCGGCCGTTCCAAGGTCGAAGTCCTGCGCGAGCGCATCCTCGCGATCAATCCCGAGTGTAACTGCAACGCGGTCGACGACCTGGTTACGCGTGGCAATGTCGAGAAATTCAACTTCGCGCAGTTCGATTATGTCATCGACGCGATCGATCATGTCAGCCACAAGCTGAGCCTGATGCATCACTGCCGTCGTAACAAAATTCGCTGTGTTTCCACCGGCGGTGCCGGCGGCCTGACCGACCCGACCCAGATTGAGGTCAAGGACCTGACCCTGAGCTACAACGATCCGCTGCTCGCCAAAGTGCGGTCAACCTTACGCCAGCAACTGGATTACAGCCGCAATCCCAGGCGCCGCTATGCCATGGATTGCGTGTTTTCGACGCAACAACCGCTCTATCCTGCTGCAAACGGAGCCGTCAGTTTTGAGAAACCGGAGGTGCCTGAGCGCACCACGCTCGATTGTGCCACCGGCATCGGCTCCTTCGTCGGCGTCACCGCCTGTTTCGGCTTCACCGCGGTCGCGCACGCGATCAAGAAGTACCTCAAAGCCATTCATCAAACCGGCTAATCCGTATTTTGTCATCCCGCGGCTTGACCGCGGGATCCAGGGTCATGGATTACCCTATCAATCTGGATCCCGCCGATCCGACGCATCGGGTCAAGCCGCTGTATGACAGAGTGGAGTCGGTTTTACCTGGTATTTTCCCAGGTTTTAAAGCTCGATCGCACCCAGGTTGAGTCCGTGCTCACGCGCGCACTGTTTGGCGATTTCGTAGCCCGCGTCCGCATGGCGCATGACGCCACTGGCCGGATCGTTCCACAACACCCGCTTGATACGCGCCGCCGCGGCATCGGTGCCGTCGCAGCAGATCACGAGTCCGGCGTGCTGAGCATAACCCATGCCGACGCCGCCGCCGTGGTGGAAGGATACCCAGGTGGCGCCACCCGAAGTGCTCAGCAGCAGGTTTAGCAGCGCCCAGTCGGATACCGCGTCGGAACCATCCAGCATGGCTTCGGTTTCTCGATTCGGGCTCGCCACCGATCCCGAATCGAGGTGATCCCGGCCAATTACCACCGGCGCCTTGAGTTCGCCGGACGCCACCATTTCGTTGAAGGCGATGCCGAGTCGATCGCGGTCGCCAAGCCCGACCCAGCAGATGCGCGCCGGCAGTCCCTGGAAACTGATGCGACTTTGCGCCATGTCGAGCCAGTTGTGCAGATGCGGATCGTCCGGAATCAATTCCTTGACCCTGGCATCGGTCCTGTAGATATCCTCGGGATCGCCCGACAGCGCTACCCAGCGAAAAGGACCAATGCCCTGGCAGAACAGCGGGCGAATATAGGCCGGTACAAAGCCCGGAAAATCAAAGGCATTACTAACGCCCTGATTGAAGGCTTCCTGCCGAATGTTGTTGCCATAATCGACGGTCGCTATGCCTTGCCCGTGAAAATCGAGCATCGCCTGTACGTGTACCGCCATCGATTCACGCGCCGCGGCGGCAACCGCCTCGGGATCGGTGGCGCGTTTCAATTCCCACTGCTCCATACTCCAGCCGATCGGCAGGTAACCGTTGACCGGGTCGTGCGCCGAGGTCTGGTCGGTAACCAGGTCCGGTTTGACCCCACGCCTGACCAGTTCGGGCAGGATTTCACCGCCATTGCCGAGCAACCCGACCGATAGCGCCTCACCTCTAGCGCAAGCGTCATCGATCATTTTCAGGGCTTCGTCTAGCGAACCGGCGCGCTTATCGAGGTACTTTGTGCGCAGACGGAAATCGATTCGCGCCGCGTCGCATTCGATACACAGCATGCTGAAACCGGCCATGGTCGCGGCCAGCGGCTGCGCCCCGCCCATACCGCCCAGGCCCGAAGTCAGGATCCACTTGCCGCTGGTATCAGCGTCGAAATGCTGGCGTCCGGCCTCGACAAAGGTTTCGTAGGTGCCCTGCACGATGCCCTGGCTGCCGATATAAATCCACGAGCCCGCGGTCATCTGCCCGAACATCATTAGCCCCTTGCGATCAAGCTCGTTGAAATGTTCCCAGTTGGCCCAGGCCGGCACCAGGTTGGAGTTTGCGATCAGCACGCGCGGCGCGTCGACGTGGGTTTTGAATACGCCGACCGGCTTGCCGGACTGCACCAGCAGACTTTCATCGTCCTCGAGCTGCCGCAGGCATTCGAGAATTTTATCGAAGCATTCCCAGTTGCGCGCGGCGCGGCCAATGCCGCCGTACACGATCAGCTGCTCCGGTTTCTCGGCAACCTCGGGATCGAGATTATTTTGAATCATGCGGTAAGGCGCTTCGGTAAGCCAGCTCTTGCAGCTTAACTCGTTACCGCGCGGGGCGCGGATCTTACGGCTGTTGTCGGTTCTGTCTAAAGGCATTTTGGTTTCCTCGTACCGGTCGGTTAACGCAGTTGATATTCGTTGGTGGCATAACGCGCGCCGAGTTCGTAGCGATCCCCCGGATAGGTTAATGTCACGTAGGTAACGACCTGGGCATTTTTCCAGGTACGTCGAGTCAGTTGCAGGCAGGGTTGATGTTTAGCCATCGACAGCAACGATTGCGTGTCGGGGTCGGGCAAAATCGCGCTCACGCGGTGCTCCATCTCGTCGGGTTTGAATTGCCCAAGCAGGTAAGCGGTGGCGGTCTGCGTCGAGAAATCCTGATCGATGAAGGCCGGCATCAGCGTCGGGTTGACGTAGCGCGATTCCAGCTGGATCGGCAAATCGTCCTGGTAGTGCACCGCGCGCAGGCGGTAGACCCGGCTGGCATCCGCCAGCTCCATCCAGGCTGCGATCGCAGACGACGCCGCTACCGTCTCGAGCTGTAATACCTTCGAGTCATGGCGTTTGCCGTCCTGTTCGATTTCGAGCGCGATATCCTGCAGTTCGATCAGGCTCGCATGCCGTGGCATTTCGGCGACGAAAGAACCGAGCCCGTGCACGCGCCTGACCAGGCCGGCCTGGGCCAATTCACGCAGCGCCCGGTTAATCGTCATGCGGCTCACATCGAGGGCGCCGACCAGATCGTTTTCGGAGGGCAGCTTCTGCCCGGCACTCCATTCGCCGCTGTTGATGCGCTGTTCGATAATTCGTTTGATCTGGCGGTAGATCGGTTCCGGCGCCGCCTTGTTGATGTCGTCGAAACTGTCGAGTAGCGCGCTCATAACGGCGCCCCCGGATGACGCCATTGGCCACCCTGCATGACCGCGGCGCAAGGATTGACGCCGAGACGGTAGCTCAGCATCGACGGCCGAGTGACGTCCCACAGCACGATGTCTGCCTGTTTACCGGTTTCGAGCGAACCGATGTCATTATCCAGACCGAGTGCCCGGGCCGCATTGAGCGTAACACCGCGCAAGGCCTCGGCCGGGGTCAGGCGGAACAGCGTGCAGGCCATATTCATGATGAGCAACAACGAGTGCACCGGCGAGCTGCCCGGATTGGCATCGGTGGCCAGCGCGATCGGCACCCGCTGTTCGCGCAGGGCGGCAATCGGCGGCAGTTGCGTCTCACGCAGCACGTAGTAAGCGCCCGGCAGCAGCACCGCAACCGCGCCGCTGGCGGCAAGCTTGCCGACATCGGCGGCGTTCAGGTATTCCAGATGATCGACCGATAATGCGCCTCGCCCCGCCGCCATCGCGGCGCCGCCGAGATCGCTCAGCTGTTCGACATGCGCCTTCACCGGCAGTCCCATGGCTTGCGCGCATGCGAGCACCCGTTCGCCCTGCGCAAGGTCGAAGGCAATCGATTCGATAAAGACGTCGACCGCATCGACCAGGCCTTCGCGCTGCGCCCGCGGCAGCATTTCTTCGCACACCAGCGTGATGTAGTCATCTGCGCGCCCCTGGTATTCCGGCGGCAACGCATGCGCGCCGAGAAAAGTCTTCTGCACGCGCAGCTTGAATTCATTTGCGAGCCTGGCCGCTACGCGCAACATTTTGATTTCATTGTCGCTGTCGAGCCCGTAGCCCGACTTGATCTCGAGCGTGGTCACGCCCTCGGCCAGCAGGGCCCTGATGCGCGGTAGCGCCTCGGTAAACAGCAGCTCTTCGCTGGCGGCCCGGGTCGCATTCACCGTCGAGACGATGCCGCCACCGGACGCGGCGATTTCGGCATAGCTCGCGCCTTCGAGGCGTAGCTCGAATTCGTCGGCGCGATCGCCGCCATATACCAGGTGGGTATGGCAATCGATCAGGCCAGGAGTCAGCAGCCGTTGCCGGCAGTCGATTACCGCGGCCGCATCGGGGGTCGGGCGCTCGGCCATATTTCCGACCCAGGCGATTTTATCGCCGTCCACCAGCAACGCGGCCTGCTGGCGCAGTCCGTAACCGGATTCGTCCTGCATCGAAGCGAGGGTTGCGTTGATGAACAGAGTTTGAGACATTTAGAGTTGCTGTGATCTATACTTGTATATACAAGTATGGTACGCTGCTTTTCCCGTAAACGCAACATGGCTCCACGGAAACTGGGTATGACAACAAAAATCTGGGCTGCGTCGGCGTTGCTGGCCAGCGGTTGGGCCGAATCGGTCGAAATCAGTATCGATGCCAGTGGCGAGATCGAGACGATCGCACCCGATACGGCGTACGCTTCCGGGGACCGGGTAGAAGTTCTGGTCCCGGCAATCCCGAACGTGCATTCGCACGCGCACCAGCGCGCGATGTCGGGCCTCGGCGAACGCGCGGGTAACCGCGAAGACAGTTTCTGGACCTGGCGCAAGGTCATGTACCACTATCTCGAGCGCATTCAACCCGAACACCTGTTCCACATCGCGGCCCAGCTCTACCTGGAAATGCTCAAGGCCGGTTACAGCTGCGTCGGAGAATTCCAGTACCTGCACCACGATATCGACGGACAGGCCTACGCCAATCGAGCCGAAATGAGCCTGCAATGCCTGCAGGCGGCGCGCAGCGTCGGTCTCGGCTTTACCGCGCTACCGGTACTGTATCGCTACGGTGGTTTCGGCGGCGCCCCTCCGCTGGACGGTCAAAAGCGCTTTATCAACCAAGCCGATGGTTTCGTCGATATCGTCAAATCGCTGCAACAGGCGACCGCCGGCGACGCCAACGCGGCGGTCGGCATCGCACCCCATTCGTTGCGCGCGATCAATCGGGAATTGCTAAGCGAAGTCATCGGCGGCCTCGATGATCTCGCGGCGATCCACATTCATATCGCCGAGCAAACCAGGGAAGTCGACGACTGCCTCGCGTGGAGCGGCCAGCGACCGGTCGCGTGGCTGCTGGATAATTTCGACGTCGAGCGCGACTGGTGCCTGATCCACGCCACACACATGGACGCCGCCGAAACCAGGGACATGGCCGCCAGTGGCTGCATCGCCGGACTATGCCCGACTACCGAAGCCAATCTCGGCGACGGTTTTTTCAATGCGGTCGACTACCTCGGGCATCGAGGTCGCTGGGCGATCGGGTCGGACAGCCATATTTCGATCGATCCGGTCGAAGAGCTGCGCTGGCTCGAATACGGTATGCGCCTGCAAACCCGACGCCGCAACGTGCTGGCGTCAACGACCACGACAAACACCGGCCGCAACCTGTTCGACGCGGCGCTCGCCGGCGGCGCACAGGCCTGCGGGCGCGCCATCGGCAGCATCGAACCGGGATACCGCGCCGATTTGCTCGCGCTGGACAGCGACCATCCCCGACTCTACGGACGCCGCCAGGATGACCTGATCGATAGCTGGATATTTTCCGGCAACGAAAACCTGGTGCGCGACGTCTATATCGGTGGCGTCAAACTGATTGCGAACGGCGCGCACGCAAAGCAGGACATGATCGCGCAAAATTACCGTGCTACGCTCGATCGACTGACGGGCTAGGAGATTGTTGTGACAAAAGCTTTATTGTTGACGCCAGGCTCGACGGGCCTGACCGAACTGCGTCATATCTATCGTCAGGACCTGTGCGCTGACATCAACGAAGCCTGCAAATCCCGGGTCGATGCCGCTGCCCGAATAGTCGCCGAAGCGGCGCAAAACGAGGCGCCGGTTTACGGTATCAATACCGGTTTCGGTAAACTCGCGAGCACGCGTATTCCGGCCGAGCAGTTAACGCAACTGCAACGCAACCTGATCCTGTCGCACTGTTGCGGCGTTGGTACGCCGTTACCCCGGGCGGTGGTGCGCCTGGTCATCGTGCTCAAAATGCTGTCGCTCGGGCGCGGCGCCTCCGGCGTACGCTGGGAAATCATCGAGCGCCTGCAAACCATGCTGCGGCTCGACATGATTCCCGTTATTCCGGGACAGGGTTCGGTCGGCGCCTCGGGTGACCTCGCCCCGCTGGCGCATCTGACCGCGGCCATGATCGGCGAAGGCTACGTATTTTTCCGCGATGACAAGATGCCGGCTGCAGCGGCACTCAAAGCGGCCGGTCTCGAACCGCTGGTACTGGGTCCCAAGGAGGGTCTGGGCATGATCAACGGCACCCAGGTATCGACCGCGCTCGCGCTAGGCGCCCTGTTCGACGCATGGAATCTGGCGCAGACCGCGCTGGTTGCGGGCGCGTTGACGACCGATGCGCTGATGGGTTCGACGCGCCCGTTTCGCCCCGAAATCCACGCACTGCGCGGGTTGCCCGGTCAAATCGATGCCGCACGCTGCCTGAGTGCTCTACTCGAAGGCTCGGCGATCCGTGAATCGCATCGTGAAGACGACGCGCGCGTGCAGGACCCCTACAGCCTTCGCTGCCAGCCCCAGGTAATGGGCGCCTGCCTCGATCAGTTCCGCCAGGTCGCGCAAATGCTGGAGATCGAAGCCAACGCGGTTACCGATAACCCGATCGTGGTAATCGAAGACGGCTCGATTCTATCCGGTGGTAATTTTCACGCCGAACCGGTCGCATTTGGCGCCGACCAGTGCGCGCTGGCGATTTCCGAAATCGGCTCGATCGCCCAACGCCGGATTGCGAACACGGTCGACCCGGCGCAAAACTTCGGCTTGCCGGCGTTCGTTTCTCCCGATCCCGGGCTCAATTCCGGTTTCATGATCGCGGAGGTAACCGCGGCCGCCCTGATGGCGGAAAACAAGCAGCGCGCGGCACCCTGCTCGATCGACTCGACCCCGACCAGCGCCAACCAGGAAGACCACGTCTCGATGGCCTGTCATGCGGCGCGACGGCTTGGCGAGATGAACCACAACATGGCGCATATCATCGCCATCGAGTTACTGATTTCGGTACAGGCCATCGAGTTTCGCGCACCCCTGGAAACCAGTCCGCGCTTGACCCGGGTCATGCAGCAAGTCAGAAGCGTGGTGGCGCCGCTCGAGGGCGATCGCTATCTCGCCGACGATATCGCCGCGATCAAGCAGCTGGTGATGGGTCGCAGTATCATCAAACCCCTGGTCGTGGACGGATCGTTGCCGCGGCTTCAGCCATGAAACCGGAAGTGACAACAGGCCAGGGGCCATTGTTGCTGGCCCAGCCACACGGCGGTCTCGAAATTCCTGACGCGATTTTTGCGCGCCTCAATCCGCAGGGCCAGGCGCGCGCCGATACCGACTGGCATATCAGCCGGCTCTATGCCGACCTGGTTGCCGAGGCAACGGTGGTCAGCACTCCGATTCATCGCTATGTCATCGATGCCAACCGCGATCCCGCGGATCAGTCGCTGTACCCCGGACAGAACACCACCAGCCTGTGTCCGACCACGACTTTCGACGGCGCAGATATTTATCTTGCCGGCCAGGCGCCTGCGGCCGATGAAATTCACGACCGGCAGCTACGTTATTACCAGCCTTACCACGATGCCCTGCGCGAACAACTGGAGCTGATTCATCAGCGGCATGGCTTTGCCATACTTTACGACTGCCATTCGATTCGCTCACTCGTGCCTTACCTGTTCGACGGCAAACTCCCCGATTTCAATATCGGCAGCAATAGCGGCGCAAGCTGCAACCCGGCCATCGAAGCAGCCGTATGCAAGATTTGCGCTGCGGCCCAGGGCTATTCCGCGGTGACCAACGGCCGCTTCAAAGGCGGCTGGACCACGCGCCACTATGGCCAGCCCGAGCGGGGTATGCATGCCATTCAGATGGAATTGTCACAATACAATTACATGCAGGAGCAAGAGCCCTGGCATTATGATGAAGGCAAGGCCGGCCAGCTTCGTGTTATTCTTGCGGCAATTTTGCAGAGCCTGGTTCGTGTTTTCGGCTAAGACCTTATTGTAAATGTTGCAGATTACAAAAAACCCCATCGGCATGGACAAGGAACGCATGTGCTTCGTGCATCCCGAAGACCCGCGCCTGGCGATCAAGATTGCCAGGAACGAGGTCAGCCAACAGTCGCAGCGGGAAATCAAGTTTTATCGCAGGCTGAAAAAACGCGGTAACGTTACCGACATGCATATTCCGGGGTTTCACGGCCTTTGCGAAACCAATCGCGGCAGCGGCATCGTCGTCGACCTGGTGCGTAACTATGACGGCGAGATATCGCGACCGCTCAACTGGTACCTGGCCCAGGGTTACCCGATCGAGGATTTCGAGCCTGGCCTGGAGGAGCTAAGGCAGTCGTTCCTGAAAAACCTGATCATCTTCAACCACGAACTGACGATCGGAAATCTTCTAGTCAAAAAGATTTCCGTCACCCGGATACGCATGGTTGCCATCGACGGGCTTGGCGACCTGGGGGCGCTCGACTGGCTGGACGTTTTTCCGTTCCTGGTGCGGCGTAAGATAAATCGCCGCTGGCAGGGTTTTATCAATCGCCTGTACCTCAGCCGCGAAGTACGGCAACAGCGCGAGGCGCTAGAACAGCATTCGCTGCCCGAGTGATAAAGTTCAGAATCCGCAGCCAGAGTAAATCAGGTAAATGAGCTGGAGCGTTCTTGTCGCCGCCCTGGGCGTGGTGATCATCTTTGGCGGATCGGCAGTACGATTGCGGTCCTGTTTCCACGATCGCCAACAGCCTCTATACTGAGGTGGCTGACGATAGCGCGCGCGAGGCGGCGGTCATCACCTTCGTCGTGACCGCTTCCAGGCTCAGCCTGTATGGCATCGGCGCTGCGTTCTGGGGACCGGTCGCGGGTATAATCGCGACCCTGGTACCTGGTAAAAAGTAATAAATCCATGAAGCAATTATTTCATCCAAGCCTGTACCGGTTCGACCAGGCGCAACCCTCTTACTGGGAAGCCACCGCGGGCGAAACCGAGCTCAGGAACGAGACGCTCGACGGCACGCAAAGCTGCGACGTGGCGATCATAGGCGGCGGTTATACCGGGCTATCGGCGGCCCTGCACCTGGCGCGCGATTTCAATGTCGACGCCTGCCTGCTCGAAGCGGGGCATATCGGCTGGGGCGCCTCGGGCCGCAACGGCGGTTTTTGCACCATGGGTATGACCAAGCTATCGCTGCAATCACAATTGAAAAAATTCGGTGTCGAACAAACCCGCGCCTTTCACCAGAGCCAGGCCGACGCGGTCAACCTGGTGCGCGCGTTGGGCGAGGACGAAGCCATCGATTTCCTGCCGCAGGGCGACTGCGAATTTATCGTTGCCGACAGCGATGCGCATTTCGCAGGTATGCAAAGAGAGGTCGATATCGAACGCAGCCTGCTTGGTCTCGATGTCAGCCTGCATAGCCGCGACGAATTTCGCGAAATCGGTTACGACTCGCCGCATCAGCACGGCGCGGTTGCGCATCGACCCTCTTTCGCGCTGCACCCGCTGCGCTACGCGCAGGGCCTGGCCGCGGCGGCGCAACGGCGTGGCGCCAGAATCCATCCGCGTAGCGAAGTCATTAGCTGGCGCAAAGAGGGCGACAGCCACCTGCTCGAAACCGCCAGCGGCAGCCTCAGCGCGAAGCAGGTAATCCTGACCGGCAACGGTTTCATGCCGGAACATTTGCATCGCGGCGTGCGGGGCCGGCCGCTGCCGTTGCAAAGCGCGATCGTCGTGACTCGACCGATGAGCGCTGACGAACTGCGGGAAAAAGGCTGGCATACCGAAAATCCGACAATCAATTCGAAACACATGTTTTTTTATTACCGCCTGCTGAGCGACGGGCGCTTCATGCTCGGCGGGCGCGCCAATCATATCGGCGACCCGGCTGGCGCCGAGGCCACATACGCCGAGCTCAAACAGTCGATCGCCAACATGTGGCCGCAGTTCGCCGACATCGAATACACCCACCAGTGGCGCGGCCTGGTTTGTTTTGCGCTGAATTTCCGCCCGTCGATCGGGCGCATGCCGGAAGACAAATCGGTTTATTTCGCCTACGGCTACCACGGCAATGGCGTCAACAGCGCGACCTGGAGCGGGCGCGAACTGGCCAGGTGGCTGGCCGGCAGAGAATCCGGCAAAAGTATCCTGCCGAATCATTTACCGGCGCTCGTGCGCGGCAGGTCACCCCGATTCCCACTCGCCGCGATGCGCCGCCAGTACCTGCGGCTCGGCCTGGGCTTTTACCGGCTGCGAGATTATTTTGACTGGTGACGAGCCCGGCATGCTGGCGGTGGCGCTGGTCGCTTTTGGCGCGGGCCTGATCCGGGGATTCACCGGCTTCGGCGGCCCGGCCTTTATACTCGCCATCCTGACGCTGTTTTTCGCTCCCGTCACCATCGTGTCGAAAATCCTGGTGGTCGATTTCTTCACCAACGTCTACCTGTTCAGGGCCTGTTACCGGCAAATCAACTGGCGCGCAACCCTGACCATGGTGATCCCGACGATGATCTTTATGCCGCTCGGTCACTGGCTGTTGATCGAACTCGACCCAGCGTGGATGAAGCGCGCCATGGCGCTTATAATTTCGGCCGCCTGCGTGATGATGCTGATCGGGTTTCGCTACCGCCACCCGATGACCAGGAACTGGCTGATCTTCGTCGGCATCTGTTCAGGCGTCGTCTTCGGCGGCACTTATATCGCGCTGGTTGCCGTGGTTTTCATCCTGCTCGGCCCTTATGACAAGGACGAGGGGCGCACGCTGATTATTTCCTGGTCGTTTTTCACGGTATTGGGTTTTGCGCTGATCTCCGCGGCCAGCGGCACCACCGTGCTGGATGACATCACTACCGCGTTACCTGGCGCCGTAACCTACATGCTGGGCGCCTGGTTGGGTTCGCTCGGGTTTCGCAGATCGAGCGAAAAGCTGTTTCGCCGTGCCGCAATCACAATCTTACTGGCCCTGGCGATCGTGAACCTGGTCAGTTAAAAACCGAATCCTGGAACCGGGCCTGTAGCTCGAGCAATCAACACATAAGATCTATTCGACAGGCAGCGCGCGCCAATCGTCGAAACTGATGCGTCGGCCCGGGTAGGCCGGGCTGGTAAACGGCCAGCAATCGGCGATCCAGGTTTCCACGGTTTCGAACAGATGTTGATCGAGGCCTTCTTCGACACGCGACTGGCGAACCCACAGGCTGATTTCGACGTCGTAGCCCGGCTTGCGCGTCGGGTAAATATACATGCAGCCAAGCACTTCCACTTCATCGAGGCTAACGACCGTGTAGGCAAACGAGGTGCGCAACTGGAACTCGGTCTGGTGCCAGCCGAGTTCGATGATATCCTGCTCCAGGGTCAATCCCCGCGGCCATTCAGCGCCCGGGTGGTAAACGTTGCGCAGGCGTTCTTCAGAGCTCACTACTGCGTCATAGTCTTTAACTGCGTCGTTTATAGTTAGCGGGCGCAGCCGCAGACGCGCGGTTTCCAGGACTTGCGGGATCTCGAAATCGTCGGCCACGATGGGTTGGTTGTACATGTCGGCTACCGGGTTTGATAAATTTGTTGGACGGGATATCTAATGACAGGCGTTCTTTTCTTTAGCGGCAAAGGAATCGGTGCAATTGAAATATGGACGAAATTATTTGACTCTGACCCTTTTATTGTCTTTTACTGCGCCTCTGGCTTTGCCAGAAAGACAAACGGAATAGCAAACGGACCAAATAGCGCGCCCATTACTCCCCAGAATACGGGTTTAGCGCCCCGCCGTTTTGCAATCTGGTGGCACAATATAATACAGGCAATATTAATTGCGGCGGATGCGATGAGTAATTCCATTATTTTATATTCCCTTTCCAGCTATTCGGAATATGAGTTGGCATGTTCATTCTTCCTGGTCTCGTGACATTCGAGCGGCTGCAATCATTATTACACCGAGAGCTACGGGTAACGCATTTGCATGGCGCCGTAGCCTGATCATGTTACACCCGTGCGCAACGTATCCTTTTGCCCTGAAGAATCATCCATACTGATTACGACAATCCCCAGCCGTTTTTCAGACTCGACCCTGCGATGCGCTTCGGCGGCCTCTTCGGGCAGATAGATTTTATCGACGATTGATTTAATTTTTCCAGCCTCGATCATTTCCTTGAGCGCGAGCAGTTCTTCTTCCTTTTCGCCGGCGAAGGCGAAAGTCGCTGTCTTATCCGTAAGCCTGGACGTTACAATCGATCTCAGCATGTCGGACAGGCGCGGATTTCCCATCAGGTACCGCCCCCCGGGATTGAGTGCTTTAACGCAACTGGAATAGGAACTGCGGGCAACCATGTTAAAAACTACGTCGTAGGTTTGACCGCTCCTGGTGAAGTCTTGCCTGGCATAGTCGAAGAAATGGTCGGCCCCGGTCCGGCGCAGCATTGCCTCCTTGATGCCGCTGTCAACCGCGCTCACCTCGGCCCCCATTGTTTTGGCAATCTGTACCGCAAAGGTGCCGATACTGCCGCCTGCACCGTTAATCAAAACCTTTTCGCCTTCACGGATATTCGCTTTGCGCATGAAGTGAAGTGCGTTCAGACCGCCCAATGGCACCGCCGCCGCCTCGGCAAAACTCATATTATGCGGCTTCGGCACAATCGTGTAACTGGACGGTAAGCAGGCGTATTCGCCATAGGCGCCAAACAGGAGCCTGGTCGCCCCGAAAACCGGGTCTCCCGGCTTGAACTTCGATACGTCTTTGCCAACAGCGTCGACAACCCCCGCAAAATATCCGCCCAGTATCCGCTTCTTTGGTTTCGTCATCCCCAGCGCAATTCGCAAGGGTAGCCAGAACCACTTCACCGCGAAATGGAAACTGCGCATTTCACAGTCGGCTTTGGTGGCTTCAACCGCATGGATTCTCACGCGGATTTCATTATCCGCAGGTTCTGGTTTTTCAACCTGCTTAACTTGGAGAACATCGGGTGAACCGTATTTTTCGTACACAATCGCTTTCATCAGAGTCATCTGGTTTCTTTAATGGGTGGCAATATTGTCTAATTCGTCAAAAACTTATGCAGCCGGATGGAATACTGGATATGGCCTGGATTATTTTTCCGCACGTCTAGTGATATTGGAACAGCCAGTTGTTTGGATGGTCGGGCAGGATTCTTGCAACTTACACGGGAGGAAGCAACCGCGCTCTTCAGGTCGATGATGGAAGCGGCGTTTCTCAGACCATCCGTCCAAACCCGCGAGGCCGCGACAGCTAGATCGAAAACTCGAGAATCCCGAACAATATTCCCGCTTATCGGGTAGAATCGCGCTCCTACCGGAACCCGTCATGCAAATCGAACTCTCAGCCAGGGCCAGACCCATAAACCAGTACCCGCTCTACTGGGCCGAGTGCTATGGCAAAGCCCCGTTTCTGCCGATGTCGCGCGCGGAGATGGAGCAACTCGGCTGGGATAGCTGCGACATCATCGTGGTTACCGGCGACGCCTATGTCGATCATCCGAGTTTCGGCATGGCGATTATCGGCCGCCTGCTCGAGGCCCAGGGTTATCGCGTCGGTATCATCGCGCAGCCCGACTGGCAATCCGCGGAGCCTTTCAAGATGCTGGGCAGACCCAACCTGTTTTTCGGCGTCACCGCCGGCAACATGGATTCGATGATCAATCGCTATACCGCGGATCGCAAGATCCGCAGCGACGACGCCTATACGCCCGACGATATCGGCGGCAAACGCCCGGACCGTTGTTCGATTGTTTATTCGCAACGCTGCCGCGAAGCCTTCAACGACGCCCCGATTGTCATCGGCGGCATCGAGGCCTCGTTGCGCCGTATCGCGCATTACGATTACTGGCAGGACAAGGTGCGGCGCTCGATCCTGGCCGATGCGAAGGCCGATCTGCTACTCTACGGCAACGCCGAGCGCGCCATCGTCGAAGTTGCGCATCGCCTGGCGCAGGGCGAGGCCGTCGCGGATATCACCGACGTTCGCGGCAGCGCCTTTTTTATCAGAGACCTGCCGCCCGAATGGACCGTCATTGATTCGACCAACGTCGACAAACCGGGGCGCGTCGAGAATCCGCAAAACCCTTACGCGATCATCGATGAAACGGTTTGCGACGCCAGCCCCGATAACGACGCGGCGCCGAGCGCCGAGATCAGGCTCGACGGCAAACTTGCCAGGGTGCAGCAAAAACTCGCGCAGCGGCTGAAAACCGTGTTGCGCCTGCCGTCGTTTAACGATGTCAGCCGCGACCCGGTGCTTTACGCGCACGCGAGCCGAGTGCTGCATCTCGAAACCAATCCGGGTAACGCGCGCGCACTGGTGCAAAACCAGGGCGGGCAGAAAATCTGGTTCAACCCGCCACCGATTCCGTTGACGACCGAGGAAATGGACTATGTCTTCGGTTTCGACTACGCGCGTGTACCGCACCCGGCCTATGGCGATGCGCGTATTCCCGCTTACGAAATGATTCGCTTCTCGATCAACATCATGCGTGGCTGTTTCGGCGGCTGCACCTTCTGTTCGATCACCGAGCACGAGGGACGGATTATCCAGAACCGCTCACAGGCCTCCATCCTGCAGGAAATTGAAACCATTCGCGACCGCGTGCCCGGCTTTACCGGCGTTATTTCCGATCTCGGAGGGCCGACCGCCAACATGTATCGCATCGCCTGCAAGTCGAAGGCGATCGAAACCGCCTGTCGACGTCCATCCTGCGTATACCCGGGCATTTGTGAAAACCTGAACACCGATCACTCGGCTTTGATCGAACTCTATCGCGCGGCGCGCAACACCGATGGCGTCAAAAAAGTTTTAATCAGCTCAGGGCTGCGTTACGACCTCGCGGTCGAGTCCCCGGCCTATGTCGAAGAGCTGGTCAGCCATCACGTCGGCGGTTATCTCAAGATCGCACCCGAGCATACCGAAGCCGGCCCGTTGTCGAAGATGATGAAACCCGGCATGGGTAGCTACGATCGCTTCAAGGCGCTGTTTGAAAAGTATTCGAAAAAAGCCGGCAAGAAACAGTACCTGATCCCCTACTTCATCGCGGCGCACCCGGGCACCACCGACGAAGACATGATGAATCTCGCGATCTGGCTCAAGCAAAACGGTTTTCGCGCCGACCAGGTACAGAATTTTTACCCGTCGCCGATGGCGACCGCAACCGCGATGTATCACAGCGGCAAGAACCCATTGCGGCGGGTGCGGCGCGATAGCGAGTCGGTCGACACCGCGAAAGGTGAAAAACAGCGGCGTCTGCATAAGGCCTTTCTGCGCTATCACGATCCGGCCAACTGGCCGCTGCTGCGCGACGCGCTCAAGGCCATGGGCCGGGCAGATCTGATCGGCAACAGCAAACAACAGCTGGTGCCGGCCTACCAGCCGCGCGATACCGACAGTTACCGCAGCCCGCGGCGTAAAAACAGTTACCAGCAAAAATCGGGCAGTGCGCGCAAGGGTCGGTTACTGACCCAGCATACCGGGCTGCCGCCGCGCAAGTAGCGCCTTACTCCCGGGTGATGACCAGGGCAATCTGGCCGACCTCGAAACCCCACTTGGTCATGATCGATTCGTTCAGCAGTACGCGCTCCGACACCAGGTACATGCGGTCATCGATCTTCAGGTCGATGCTGCCGTCACCATAGGGGATACGCAAAACGTAATCCAGAAAGACGCTGTTGCCGGCCACCTGCATCGCCCCGACACCGATGACATCGCCCGCGGTTGCGGCATATTTTCCCTCGCCAACGGGTTTCAGCTTCCAGACCCGGGTCTGCTGTTCGCCATCGTCAAAAACAAACTGTTCGTCGAGCGTGCCAACGCCGTCGACCCAGTAGGCGTCGATTTTGGCGCTGAAGTAGCGGATCACCTGCCCGCCGCGATCCTTGACGATACCGTGCGCGCTGAGTTTGCCGTTGAAAAACTCTTCCGCCACCAGGCGCGGTTTATTGTCGGCATAATCTTCGACCGAAACCGATGAACAGGACGCAATGGCGATCAAACAGAGTACGGCCAGCGTGCGTTTTGCGACTGAATTCATCACGACTTGTCGCGCACCGGCTGCACCGAATCGGTCACAGCCTGATCTTTGATACTGCAGGCCAGTTCGGGTATTTGCTGGTAGTCGTAGCGGATATCGACCACCGAACCATTGCCTTTGCCATCACCGATGTTGGACAGACCCCGGTAGCGCATCAGGCGCTGCAATTCGGGGTCATAGCCAAGCTCGATCGGCGACACTAACATACGTACGAACCAGTTCGACAACTCGAGCTTGAAGCACTGGTGGTTCTCGGTCGGGTAGCTACAGGCGGTCTTTTTAATCCGCAGTTCGATGAGCTTGTCGCGCTCGGCAAACGGAAACAGGAAACTCTGCTTTTCGCCAGCGAGCAGGCTGTCCCAGTTGCTCCTGACATATTCATCGAATCCGGCATCGATAACGACCGGAATCGTGCCATCGGTCTGGGTCGAACTGACTTTTTTTGGCTCGGAATTGACCGCATCGAGTACCGCCATCGTCACATTGCCCGCCTTCAGGTCGACCTCGATTACTTCGCTCGAATAAAAATTCTGCTGCACGAAGGACGGCGTTGTGCGGCCCGAACTGTAATCGAGCAGCTTGCGCGCAAGCAAGCGGCCCGTTTCATTGCGATAGATAACTTCCATCTCGTCCGGATTACCGTTGGCGCAGTAGATTTCGCGATAAAGGAATTCGTCACTTTTTAAATCACGGGCCTCGCCAATCACGTGCCCGCTAGTTTCGGCCGCATAGGCACCGGGCAGTGACGCGAGGGCAGTCAACGCCAACACCAGGCGCAGGCCACGCCTCATTATAATTTTGCTATTCATGTTTTCAGTCTTCCTGCATAGTAAATACCGGCCGGGAACAGCAGCCCCCATCCTGCGGCCATGATCGCCAGCGATGTGGCTAACGGCAGGCCGAAGCTTGCGTCCGCGAGCGTGCTGCCGAACCAGTAGCTCGCTGGTCCCAGCAGCGCCGCAAAGATAACCGCAAGCCAGAGGTAGCGCTGCATCCAGAACAGGCCATGCATGAATGTCGTCGCGAACAGCAACCACAGGCATATCAACCAGATCGGTATGCCAAGCGGGCTAGCATCCGCATAATGGATTACACCGGTTTTTGCCAGCGCCATGTCCCACAGGCAGCCGACTAAAACAACGATGCCAATAAGTTTCCACTCGCTGCGGTTGCTAAGCACCAGCCAGTTATGGATCAACAGCGCTACCAGCGTAAAAGCCACCGCGTAGAGATCGCCACCGACTACGCAGACCAGCCAGCCGATCTGGAACAGTGCCAGGTTGAGCAGTATTTTTTTCATCTCGGTAGATGCGGCCTCAGGCCTGACCGGTTCGACGCCAGTCGGGCTTGGCAAACAGAATTTGCGAGGTGCCGATAATACGCTCCTCGAATCCACCCTGGCAGTAACACAGGTAGTAGTTCCACATGCGGATAAAGTAATCGTCGAACCCGAGGACCCTGACCTGGTCGAGCTTCGACATGAAACGCTCGCGCCAGATCTCGAGGGTTTTGGCGTAGTCTTCGCCGATTTCCTGCATGCCGACCATCAACAGGTCGGTGTGTTTCTTGACCGAGGTGAGAATCGCTTCATGGCTGGGCAGTGAGCCGCCCGGGAATATATAGCGCTGGATAAAATCGACGGATTTTTGCGCATACTCGAAACGCTGGTCGGGAATCGTTATCGTCTGCAATAACATCAGGCCGTCATTCTTGAGCAGCGCCGCGCAACCGCTGAAATACTGCTTGTAGTATTCATGCCCAACCGCTTCGATCATTTCGATCGAAACCAGCTTGTCGAAGCGCCCGCTCAGATTGCGGTAATCTTCGAACAGCACGGTAATTTGTCCATCGAGGCCTTCTTCACGCACGCGCCGACAGGCCGTTTCATACTGTTCCCTGGAAATCGTCGTGGTGGTTACCCTGCAACCATAGTTTCTTGCAGCGTAGATGGCGAGGCCACCCCAGCCGGTACCGATTTCAAGCAGATGGTCCCCGGGCTGCAGGTCGAGCTTGCGGCAAATGACATCGAGCTTGTGCAGCGCCGCTTCGTCCAGGTTGGCGCGCGCATGGGGAAAAATAGCCGACGAGTACATCATTTCGGGATCGAGAAACAGAGCGAAGAACTCGTTGCTGAGATCGTAATGGCTCGCGATATTGTCGCGCGCCTGTTTTTCGGTGTTGCGATTGAGCCAGTGGAACAACTTGTCACCAATGCGCTGCACCACTGGCTTGCCGTCATCCATCGCATTCAGAAAGTCGATGTTGATCGACATCAGCCGCACCACATCGAGCAGGCCTGGCGTGGTCCATTTGCCGAGCATGTAGGCTTCCGCGCCGCCAATCGAACCCCCAAAGGCGATGTCTCGATAAGCGCCGGCGTCCTTGATGACGATTTTTGCCTTGATGCCGCTGCTGTCTTCGGGATCGCCAAAACTATACAGCTCGTCGCCTTCCTCGATTAACAGATATCCTCGTGGCATCTGTTTGAGTCGTTTGAGCAGCTGGTTCTTGGCAAAACTGCCAAGCCAGCCGAGATTATCGAGGGTATTGACTGCGGATGGATTAATGCTATTCATGTCTTCGTCTTCAGTCTCGTTATTGTTGGTTGATCCAGTCCATCCCGATTTTCGATTGCGGGATGATCGTAAAAAGGATTGCGTTTAATCCAGAGTTTTAATGCCTGCCAGTAAATCGCGGCGGCAACCTTGGCCGTCATCCAGGGATGCTGCAACAGAATCCCGGCAAGGCTGCCCGCACTGATTTCACGGCGCTTCAATGCCATGGTCGCATCCACGTGAGTCTCGTCGCCTTTTTCGGTTTCGAGATTGAGGCTCAGAATTCCGGCGGGATTATTGCTACACCAGCGGTACTTCATATCCATCGGATTAAACGGCGAAACATGCATTAATTTCTGAAAATTAATACGCTGAAAGCGCTGCTCTGGATCACACTGCAGCACGTAGCTCTGGCGTTCGTTCCAGGGCGTGTTGGTCACTTCGACCACGATGTAGCGCAGCTCTTCTTCGGCATCGAAGCAATAGTAGGAACAGATCGGATTGATATTGAAACCAAAATAACGCAGATTCGCAAGCATGCGGACTGGACCGTCATGCCACTGCCCGGTCGACTCGTGAATCCGCTCCCGCACCGCCTGTTTCAGCGGCAGCTTCGCGTCGCCCAGAAAATCGGCACGCTGGAAGCGTGCCGGGCGCCAGGATTTTGTCGACCAGAATGGCGAAATGGCAAAAACCTGATCGAGCTCGTCCAGGTCCAGGTACATCATGAATACCTGGTAGGTAAACTTGTGCTCGTGCGGCCTGAAACGACGGTGGCGCAGATAGCCCTGGTAGATCGAACTATGCATACGCGACTTCTGGCAGCAGCGACGGTTCAGGTGCCGGCGCTGGCGCGAGCTGGTTGATCGCATCGGCAACCCGGCGACCGCTGACGACACCGTCTTCGTGAAAGCCGTTCCCCAGATAGGCGCCGGCAAACCAGGTACGATTGAGCCCGTTGAAGTCATCGATCTTCGCCGCTGCGGCCACGGAATCCAGGGAAAACACGGGATGGCTGTAGTTGAAAGTCTCGATAATTTTGTCTTCGGCTATCGATTCGGTGGCGTTCAAGGTAACACAAAACGTGGTATCCGACTCGAGGCCCTGGAGTATGTTCATGTTGTAAGTCAGCACCGCTCGATCCTGGTAACGCTCGCGCAACCAGTAGTTCCAGCTCGACCAGGCGAGGCGCCGTTGCGGCAACAGTTCGCAGTCGGTATGCAACACGACCTCGTTCGACTGGTAGGGAATCGAGGTTAAGGCCTCACGTTCGGCGTGAGTTGCATCGGCCAGGAGTTTTAGCGCCTGATCGCTGTGACAACCAAATATTACCTGGTCGTAATGCAATGTCCGTCCATTCGCCATCACCAGTTCGATATCGTCCTGGCGCCGCAGCACTGATGAAATCTGTGCGTTGACCTGAATCGAATCCTGAAACTCACGCGTTAACGGCTGCAGATAACTTTTCGAGCCGCCCTCGATGACATGCCACTGGGGACGATCGTTGACGCTCAACAGTCCGTGGTTCTTGAAGAAACGCGTAAAGAATAGGAGCGGAAAATCGAGCATGGATGCGGTCGATGCGGACCAGATCGCGCAGCCCATCGGCAGCAGGTACTGGAATATGAAGCCTTCGCCGTAGCGCTTATCGTCGAGATACTCGCCGAGCGTGGTAGCTGGCGATATACGCCCACTTTCCAGATCGCGAACCGCCTCGCGGTTGAAGCGCAGAATATCGCGCAACATTTTGTGAAAGCCCGGGCGCAGCAGGTTGCGGCGCTGCGCGAAAAGGGTATTCAGGTTGTTACCGCCGTACTCGAGCCCGCTATTATCGCAACGCACGCTGAAGCTCATTTCAGTGGGTTTGGTTTCGACTCCCAGCGCTTCCATCAGTTCGATGAAACGAGGATAGGTCCAGTCATTGTAAACAATAAAACCGGTGTCTATCGCGTAAGCCCGCCCTTCGTGTTCGACGTCGACGGTTGCGGTGTGACCGCCGATCCTCGGCGCCGATTCATACACCGTGATGTCATGCTTGTGTCTCAGGTAATAAGCAGCGGTCAGGCCGGAGATTCCAGCACCGATGATAGCAATTTTCATTTTCCAGCTCCCCGTTTGGATTCGGTGTTCGAGTGATCGGGTTTTGGCGCGACCATTTTTTGCCAGACCCCTGGCAACAGCTTCGACAGTGCCAACATTGCGGACAGGCGCAGCGGAAAGCTGTAACTCAGGGGCCGTGATTCGATATTTTTGACGATGCGTGCTGCCGCCTGGTCGACATCCATCAGGAACGGCATCGGGAAATCGTTCTTGCGCGTCAGCGGGGTGTCCACGAATCCGGGATTGACGGTGGTGATATCGATACCTTCGGCGGCCAGATCGAGGCGCAGGCTATCGAAAAAGTACTGCATCGCCGCCTTGGATGCGCCGTAGGCCTCGGCCCGCGGAAATGGCGCCGCGGTTACCTGCGAGGCCACGGCAACAATATGCGGTCTGCCGCCGGTCGACCGGCGCAACAACGGCAATGCCATTTTGACGCAGTTGACGGTGCCAAAAAAATTAATCTCCATGACGCGGCGGATCGCGGCCCAGTCGGGCTCGGGAAAATCGAGATACTCGCAGTTGCCGGCGTTCAGAATGACCTGATCGAGATGTGGCGCGATTTCCAGAATACGCTCGCCCGCGGCTTCCAGAGCCGTTTCGTCGGTGATATCGCAGGCCAGGGCGACGATATTTGCGTCGAGTTCGGCGAGCTTATCCAGTTCCGCCTGGTTGCGCGCGGAGGCGATGACACGGTTGCCCTTGCCGGCCAGCGCCAGCGCCAGGCTGCGCCCGAGGCCGCTGCTGGCGCCTGTGATCCAGATCGTGCGCTTGGATGTGTTAGACATATTATTAACTCGCCAGGCGCAGTTTAAGCCAGCGGGTAACGTTGCCGAGCAACGGCAACTGCTCATACAGCATCGCGCCCATGTCGTAAAAATCTTCGTGAAACTCGATTTTATCGCCGATTTTGAGATGGCTGACGCCGCGCACGCTGATCAGGCGGTTGCCCAGCTTCGGGTGTTTGAAATGCATCGTCCACTTGATATAGGCGGCGTTTTCGCTGACCAGTTCGTCGAGATACTCGAAGCGGCAGTCGCTGAGATCGGAACACATCGAGGTGAAGTAGTCTTCCAGCTCTACCAGGCCTCTGATCTCGTGCACCGGGTCTTTAAAAACGACGCCTTCATCATAGATGGTTCGCAGCTGGCTCAGATCCGATTCATGCAGGACTCTAAAATAGTCCTTGAAACGCTCTACCATTGGGGAAGTGGTGTTCATTCAGTTGCTCGCTCTCAAATAGCATAAGGTTAATGGGGTCTTTATACGGGCTCTGCATTGTTTTGGATCACCGGTGATCCATATCCACGAGACAGGCGTAGTAATGCCTATAACCAAATGTCGAGCACCGATATAATGCAGGCGATGACCAAAAGAAAAGCCCCCAGTGACAAGTTAGCCGCCCTAAGTGCGTGCATGACGCGCATAGCCAACGACCGCGACAAGTCGGCCTTCGCGGAGCTATTCGATCACTATGCACCGCAGATCCGCGCCTACAGTCTCGCCCGCGACCCGGGCGCGGACCTCGTGGCCGACGATCTCGTGCAGGAAGTCATGACTCGTGTCTGGCTGAAGGCGTCGAAGTACAATTCGAATCTCGCCAATTTAAATACATGGATCTTTACCCTGGCGCGAAACTGCCGTATCGACTACCTGCGACGCAACAGCCGCTACGTCACCGAAATCGATCCCACTGACATCTTTAATGACATGGAAGACGAAGGCCCTGGACCGTTTCAAATGGCTCAGCAAGGCCGGGCTGAAGAAAGTATCAGGGCAGGTCTGGAAGAGCTGCCGCGAGAACAAGCTGAAATTCTAACCAAGGTCTACCTGGAGGGGAAAAGCCATCAACAAACCAGCGAAGAGTTGAAGCTGCCATTGGGTACCGTGAAGTCAAGGGTGCGCCTGGCGTTAAAGAAACTCGAAGTACTGGTCGTGAGGTAATCATGGATAAAGCAACCAACCATCCCTATGACGAACTACTGGCCGCCTACTCCGCTGGTAGCCTGCCCTTGAGCCAGGCACTTTGCGTTTCGGCGCATCTGGAAAACTGTAAGTCCTGCGGACAGAAACTGCAACGCCTGAACCGCGTCGGCAGTCAACTGATGCAACAGCTGAAACCGGCGCGCGCTTCGGAGCAGTTGAAGAACCGACTGCTTGACAGCCTCGACGCCCTGACCGACGAGGCAGCTGAGCACGAGCCGACCAAAGTCGACCCATCGGTACCACGTTGCCTGCATCAGTTTATCGACAGCAACTACAATGACCTGGCCTGGAAACGTGTATCTGCCGATATTCACAGCGTCGAGTTATGCCGCGACAGCAATGGCGCCAAGGTCGAGTTGCTGAAGATCAAACCGGGCGGTTCGGCCACGACTCATACCCATCTCGGCGATGAGTACACCGTAATCCTCGAAGGCAGTTTCTCCGACGAGGGGGGACTTTACCGGCAGGGTGATTTTATGGTCAGGACCGACAACGACCAGCATACGCCGGTTGCCACCCAGGACCGCGAATGTATCTGCCTCGCGGTAACCGAGGGTCCAATCCAGTTCACCGGCCTTGTCAGTCGCTTGCTGAATCCCTTCATTCGCCGCGGCTATGCCTGAGCCGGAGCTGATTTCAGGACTTCAAACTCGTGCCCGAATCTGACGCGCACGAAAAAATCCTGCTCGGCATCAGCAGTTGCCTGATCGGTGAGAAAGTTCGCTTCGACGGCGGCCACAAGCAAAACCGCTACGTCCTCGACACGCTTGGCAAGTATTTCAGTTACCGCCCATTTTGCCCGGAAATGGCAATTGGCCTCGGTGTGCCACGCGAGACCATTCGCCTGGTCGACATCGACGGCCAGCGCCAGGCAGTTGGTAACAAAAACGCAGCGCTCAATGTCACCGACGCCCTGATTCAGAGCGCACAGGATCAGCAATCCTGGCACCGGCAAATCTTCGGTTATATCGTCATTTACACTGCAACGATGATGCGGAATTTTCCAACCCTGCCAATCGAGGAAGAGGGTCGGCTCGGTGATCCGGTACTGCGTGAAGGGTTCGTCAAACGGGTCTTTGTCTACAAGCGCTGGCACGATATGCTCGCCAACGGCCTCGACTGGGCGGCGTTGACCGAGTTTCACGCGCGCCACAAGCTAATCCTCTACAGTCACAATCAGGACCTCGGGCGCAACCTCGGGCGCGAGCTTTCAGCAGCCCACAGCCAGCCCATTGAAGACTACGCGCCGAGCTACCTGACGCAGTTGATGGATATTCTCAAAATTTACGCCAAACGATCGAACCACGTAAACGTGCTCGAGCATATTCGCGGTTACCTGAAAAGAGACCTCGACAAGAGTGACAAGCAGGAACTATCCGAAAGTATCGAAAACTATCGACTGGGATTGCTGCCGTTGATTGTACCGATCACGCTATTGCGCCATCATTTTCGCAAGATTCCGAACGAGTATATCGAGCGTTCCTATTACATGCAGCCGCATCCCGACGAATTAATGCTGCTCAATTCACTCTAGTAACTCCTGTCCAGAAGCGAATCTATTTTTGAAATCCCGACCCCCCAGCCTGCTCTGGTTTCGTCAAGACCTTCGCCTCGCCGACAACCCGGCGCTGCGGGCCGCTGTCGAGGCGGGCTTCGTGCTGCCGATTTATATACTCGACGATGTCAACGCCGACGCCTGGAAGATGGGCGCGGCAAGCCGCGCCTGGTTACAGCATTCGTTGGCCGCGCTGAACCAGTCGCTCGGCGGCCGGCTGCAGTTTTTTCGCGGTGACGCACGCAGCGTCATCGCAAGTCTGGTCGAGACGCTGAAGATAGACGCGGTTTTCTGGAATCGGTGCTACGAACCCTGGCGCATCGATCGCGATGCGCAGATAAAAGCTGAGCTGGCGTCGCGCGACGTCGAAGTCCGCAGTTTTAACGCCTCGTTGCTGTGGGAACCCGGGACGATCAGAAAAAAAGACGGCACCCCTTATCGTGTTTTCACGCCCTACTACCAGAAGGGTTGCCTGTTGCTTGCGCCACCGAGGCAGCCGCTGGCGCAAGCGGAAAGTTTGCAGCTGCACGATTTAGAGGCGCCTGGTAGCCTGTCATTGCAGGCGCTGGAACTGTTGCCCAGGCATGACTGGCACCGACAATTACTCGCTAATTGGAAAATCGGCGAAGCCGCGGCACAGCAAAAGCTCGAAGCATTTTGCACCGACACGCTGGGCGACTACCGCAGGGGTCGTGACTTTCCGGCGATTGACGCCACTTCCCGGCTTTCGCCACATTTGCACTTCGGGGAACTGTCGCCGCATCAGGCCTGGCATCGCGTCGAACATGCTGCGATGCATGTCGGCGGCGACGGTCCGGCGCACTTTCTGCGCGAGCTCGCCTGGCGCGAGTTTTCCTGCTACCTGCTGTATCACTTTCCGCATCTACCCGAAAAAAACTTTAATCCTCGCTTCGACGGCTTTGAATGGCTACAGGATGATTCCGGGATTCTGCACTGGCAAAAAGGCAACACCGGTTTCCCGATCGTCGATGCCGGGTTGCGCGAGCTATGGCAAACCGGCTATATGCACAACCGTGTCAGAATGATAGTGGCGTCCTTCCTGATCAAGAATATGCTGATCCACTGGCGCAGCGGCGCGGACTGGTTCTGGGATTGCCTGGTCGACGCCGACCTGGCCAGCAACAGCGCCAGCTGGCAGTGGTGTGCAGGCTCGGGCGCCGATGCCGCGCCCTACTTTCGTATTTTCAATCCGGTGTTGCAAAGTGAAAAG
The DNA here is from genome assembly GCA_947259305.1 of uncultured Gammaproteobacteria bacterium. Taxonomy (GTDB): domain Bacteria; phylum Pseudomonadota; class Gammaproteobacteria. The sequence continues at coordinate 34,839 of CAMYML010000005.1, forward strand.
TTCGATCCGCAAGGCGAGTACCTGATCCGTTACTGCCCGGAACTGACGGCCTTGCCGGTACGCTATCGGCACAAGCCCTGGGAAGCCCCGCCGGAAATGCTGCAGGCGGCTGGCGTAGAATTGGGGGTCGACTATCCGCGACCGATACTGGATTTGAAAACCACGCGCGAGCGCGCCTTAGCCCGCTTCAAGGCGCTTTCCTGAATGGCGACAGCGCGGCGCTCAGGCCGCTTCCATTTCCTTGATGTGTTCCTGGCAGCGTTTCATCGCTGTGGCCATTTGCTTACCGCTGGCATAGCGCGATTGAGCTTCCTTTTGCAACGACTTGTTAACCACGTTGTTGACGCAATTCGGCAGGTCGGCGCGGTAACGACGAATATCGGGGTGTTTTTCGTTGGCGATGTTGTACATCAGGTTGGCGATGGATTCGCCCTTGAAGGGTAACTCTCCGCTCAGCATCTGGTAAAGCGTTACGCCCAGAGAAAACAGATCGGCGCGGCCATCGACCTTCTTGCCGGCAAGCTGTTCGGGCGACATGTAGTATGGACTGCCGAGCACGGTACCGGTCTTGGTTTTACTGGCATCGGTCAGGCAGGCGACCCCGAAATCGGTAATCTTGGCAATCCGCTTTTGCTTGTCATAAATGATATTGGCAGGCTTGATATCGCGATGCACGACGTGCTGTTGATGCGCATAGTCGAGTGCCAACGCCATGCTCGCGATGATTTCAAACACTTCGCTTACCGGCAACAGGGTCTTGGGCGTAACGTATGCGGTCAAATCCTTGCCCTTGAGATAATCCATCGCGATATAGGCCAGGTCCTGCTCATCGCCGACGTCGTAAACCGTGACGATGTTCGGATGATCGAGACGCCCGGCGGCCTCCGCCTCGCGGAAGAAGCGGGTACGTACCTCGTCGCGCATATCTTCTTCAAACTCTTCCGACAGCATCATGGTCTTGATCGCCACCGTACGACCGATCTTGTCGTCGTGACCGAGGTAAACCATCCCCATCGCGCCGCGGCCAATCTCGGCGTCGATCTGGTAGCGGCCCAGTTTCGGTTTCTGAATCCCTTCCTTGCTGGAAATCAGGGTTGGCCCGGGGCCGATAGTATCCCTGCCAGCGAGCACCACGGTATTCGAAGCCTGTTCGTTTTGCTGAACGCGATCTTCGACGTCATTGTATTTAGGGTCATGTTGCTGAATGAGCTTGAATACCGACACCGCCTTGTTGAACTGGCGTTTACGCTCGTAGTCGAGACCGAGATTATAAAGCTGGCTGAGCATCGACGCATCTATCTTGCAGGCGCGATACTTTTCGAAAGCCTGGTCCAGATTGCCCTGGACGTGTAGCGATTGTCCGAGTTGGCGGTTGGCCGCCGATAAATCATCCTGAACCTGGGATAAACGCGCATTGAACGACTGGCGCGTGCCCAGTACCAGGTGACCCGCTATCAGCATCACCACCGCAGTCATCATCGGCAGCCATAACGCCTGCGAGCTCATCAGAACGAAGTGCCCGTTGAAAATCATCAGGATCAGGAAAAGGCTCAGAAAGAAAGCCGTGTTGGTACGGAAGCGGCCGAGGATAAACATCAGGTAAAGACCAAGCACCAGGATTATTCCACGCAACGCCCAACCGGCCCACTCGGGCAGGCGATAGATATCGCCGTTGAGCAGGCTCGATACCGTATGCGCCGTTGCCAGCGTCGGTGATATCGATTGACCGCCAGGCGTCAGGCGCGGTTGCGCCAGGCGCGGTGAAGTCAGGCCGACAATAACGATTCTGTTGGTAAACTCGCTCCTGTCTACGCTGCCATCGAGCACATCGATCAGCGAATAGACTTTGAACGCCGGCTTGCCGTTTTTGTCGCCATAGAATCGCGGGTAGATATTGAAATCGATATCAGCGCCAAGATCCTTGCCGCCGAGCATCGGGCTGATACTGGTTCTGGATTCGATATGCTGCATCGACATACCCTTGCTGCGGGTGGCGAGCATTAATGCAAACGACGGCAGAAATTCGCGGCCATATTGAACGATCAAGGGCTCGCTGTTGAAATGTTCGGCAAAACTGAAGACGCCTACCCCGCCGACCTGTTTCGCCAGTTTTTCGATTGGCGGGAACAGTTCCGAGGCCCTGGTGACCTCGGGCGAGGGCCAGCCAAAGCCGCGCTCGCTTTTGCCGTTTATGCTCACCCTGGGGAGGGTAAATCTTTGCATGTATTTCGGCAAAGACGGGGTCAAGCCCGGTAACGGCTCGGTGGTTGGAATGTACTGCATCGACAGCACGATTCGGCCCCCGGATTTAAACGTCTTGGCCAGGTTATCATCACCTTGCAAGGCCGATTCGGTCTGACGTAGCACCCGGTTCACGCTACGGCTCAACTTCCTCTGCTTTGTCAGGGTTTTTCGCAGTTCGGCCAGCGATGTTAGGCCGGCCTGGTACTGCCCCGTATCGAAGGGCATGGTAAACCCGATCACGCTGGGCTTGGTACTGGTCAACAACTTCATGGACTCTGCCAGGACGTCGCGCGACCAGGGCCAGGCGCCCAGGGTTTGCAGCGATTTATCGTCGATCGCCACGACCACTATTTTTTCGTTCGGCTCCCGCGCGGCTGAAAATTTTACCCCGAGATTGTAAGCCTGACGATCGAACGCGGAAAACAGCCCGATTTCCCCGAAAATCAGGAACAATAAGGTGATGACCAGTCCTATGAACCAGTCCCTCTTAAGCAGGGATTTAAGTAATGACATTCAAGCTATGCTATTTATAAAACCAGGTAGCCAATTGATGTCTTATAGCTTATTAAATCTGGGTTGTCTGCTTCGTTAACCAACAAATTGCTCGCGTTTTGCCTAAGCATCATTTTTCTGGCAAAACTGTGACCCAGGCCGCCACTCGGTCTTCAATTTGCCAATAAGGACATACTGTTGTGATACGGATTAAATTACAGTCTAATTCAAGACCATGTCAGATCGGCTTACTCTTTTTTTTTCCCGTAGCCTAAAAAACCGGACCAAGCATGCCTGATTCGATCAAGCTATTGTCAACTCAGCGGTTTCGGCCTTTCTTTTTAACCCAGCTGGCGGGCGCGTTTAACGACAACCTCTACAAGAATGGGTTGACCATCTTTATCGCTTTCCAGGCCGCCAGCGTGTCCCAGGAAGATAGCAATACCCTGGTCAACATCGCGGCAGGGTTGTTCATCCTGCCATTTTTTCTGTTTTCGCCGATCGCCGGCCAGCTTGCCGACAAGTATGAAAAATCCATGCTGATTCGACGCATCAAGCTACTCGAAATCGCCATCATGCTGCTCGGAGCTACGGCCTTTATTTTGCACAGCCCGGCAATGCTGGTGGCAATTTTGTTTTTAATGGGGACACAGTCTGCGTTATTCGGACCGGTTAAATATAGCCTTCTGCCACAGGCGCTTAAACCAGGTGAGCTGGTCGGTGGTAACGCCATGGTTGAATTCGGCACCTTCATCGCAATCCTGCTGGGATTAATCGTCAGCGTTTACGTCATGAGTCTCGGTAACGCCGCGATGGCCCTTGCGGTGATCGTCACTGCCTGTGTTGGATACTGGACCAGCCGTGGTATCCCCGCGCTCAGCGCCGGCGCGCCCGATCTTAAAATCAGTTTTAACATTCCCCGGCAAAGCGTCAACATCCTGCGCGACGCACGCGAAAATCTAACCGTATTTTACTCGGTCATGGGCGTCTCCTGGTTCTGGTTCATCGGGATTACCTATGTCACGCAATTGCCCAACTACGTACGCTATGAACTCGGCGGAAACGAACAGGTTTACGTATTACTGCTGGCAATGTTTTCGATCGGTATCGGCGCCGGTTCATTTTTATGTGAAAAACTTTCTGGCCGCCAGGTTGAAATTGGCCTGGTGCCGATCGGTTCGCTCGGCCTGACCCTGTTCGGCGTCGACCTGTATTTCAACCAGGGGTTATCGGCCGGGGATGAGCTAATCGGGCCGTTGGCATTTATTGGCGCGAGTTCGAGCCTGCGGGTGTGTTTCGATATCATTCTGCTAGGCGTTTCCGGCGGTTTGTACATCGTGCCGCTTTACGCCCTGATACAACAGCGCAGCCCGCTGCGTAAGCGTTCGCGCATTATTGCCGCGAATAACGTTTTGAACGCATTATTTATGGTGGCTGCCTCGCTGTATGGGCTATTCGCGCTGTCGTCCGGAGTATCGATACCGGTGCTTTTTGCAATCATGGCCTTGATGAACGCTGCAGTCGCCATGTTTATTTTCATGCTGGTGCCGGAATTCATCATGCGCCTGTTGATCTGGCTGCTTGTGCATACGATTTACCGAGTCGATAAAACCGGGCTCGATAATATTCCCGATGAAGGCCCCGCAGTGCTGATTTGCAACCACGTCAGTTTCGTCGATGCGCTGGTCATGGCCGGCTGCGTGCGACGGCCGATCCGCTTCGTCATGTATTACCGGATTTTTCGGCTGCCGGTGCTTTCCTTTATTTTTCGTACTGCGAATGCAATCCCGATAGCGGGCGCGCGCGAAAACCCAGCTATGATGGAAAGCGCTTTCGAGCAGGTCAGCGCCGCGCTGCAGCAGGATGAAGTCGTGTGCATTTTCCCCGAGGGAAAATTGACCGAAGACGGCGAGATGGACAGCTTTAAATCCGGGGTCAGCCGCATTCTTGAACGCGATCCGGTGCCGGTAGTCCCGCTGGCCCTGCGTGGCCTGTGGGGCAGCTTCTTCAGCCGCGCCTACGGTAGTGCGATGTCGCGCCTTCTGCCGCGCGGCATGTTGAGCCGGATCGAGCTGGTCGCCGGTGAACCAATCGAAGCCAAAGACGCCACGCTCGAACTGATGCAGGAACGGGTATTAGGGCTGCGTGGCGACAGACGTTAATCGCCCATCATCAGGCCCGGGTTATGGCTGAGTATGCTGGTCAGGAATTTAGCCACCGCGTCCACCCGCGCCACGTGACGCAAATCTTCGTGCACCAGTAGCCAGTAAGTGCGTTCCACCGATATCTGCTCGGGCAGCACCACCTGCAGGCGATCCTCATGCTGCGTCATGAAACAGTGAACCAGGCCAAGACCGATGCCATTGAGAATCGCATTGTACTGCGCACTGACGTTGGTGCTGCGAAACACGATATGGGCGTTTTTAATCGTGTTGTCTAGAAAACGCAGTTCCGGCATTTCTATGAGGTCATCGATATAGGAAACGAAATCGTGCCCAGACAGGTCTTCGGGC
>CAMYML010000006.1 GCA_947259305.1 uncultured Gammaproteobacteria bacterium
CTTTACGCTAGCCTGGATCTTGCATCAGCATCCCGGATGATGACGCCGGACAGATGCGACTGAACGCCGGGCTGGAGCGAAATCCATAGCGCTAGCTATGGATTGAGTGAAGCCCAAGTTCAGACGTATCTGGACTAGTCAGCGCCGGAATGCTGATGCAATGTTCAGTCTATACTGAGCAGGTAGATATTCTGGTCCAGGATTTTGATCGGCAGGGATTCGAGGCTCTGGCCGGGACAGGGGCCGAAAATACACTCCCCGGTATCGATCAGAAAGCGCGCATCGTGCACCGCACACTGTATCAACGTGCCCTCGATATCGAGAAACTGATGGTCGACCCAGTCGAGCGGCGAGCCGGTATGCGGGCAGCTGTTGCGGTAAGCAAAAAACTCGCCATCGCGTCTAACCACGAAGCCTTCTACCCGCTCACCGGCTGATTCCAGCGAAAACCCGAAAGAACCGGGGTCGGAGAGCCGCTCGGCCGCACAAATTAAGGTCAAATTTTCCAAACTATTTACTTATGAATTGCGCCTCATAGCCGATAACTATTATGCCGCCGTCAGACGGCATTGCCCTGAATACTACCTTTACCAGGCAAGGCAAAGGATGAGGAATCTTAAGTTGATGCTACACAAGGTGGAAGAAAATACCGACTGGAGGTCGAAATATCAAGACACGCTCAAGGATCTCGAGGCGCGTGAACTCGAGTGGGAGCAAATCGAGGCACTGCTGCGCAAGACCATCGGTCGCCTGAGCATTGCCGGTCGCGGGTTCGACGATCGGCTCGACCGGCATTTACGCCGAATTCAGGAACTGTCGCGTGAAAAACGCGATGAAAAGCTGGCCGCGGCTTTAACAGAGCTGTCCGATATCGTGGGCGTCCTCGACGACCCGCAAGCAGGCACCAAATCGCGTCGTTCCGATCCGATCATGCTGATGCTGGAGCTGTTACAGAACATCCATTTCGACGCTGCACAACGCGGCCAGTTAAAGCAAATTTGCTCGGAGTTGCTGATCTCGGTGGCCAACGGTCACAATCGAGACTCGGTCAGCGTCTATATCCAGAAGCTGTCCGCCTTGATCAATGAAAATTTCGACAATCCAGGCGGCGATACAAAAACCGTAAATATACTGTTCCGGCTGCTCGACATGCTCGCCCTGGACGAAGCCCGCAGTGCGCAATTTCGCGACCAGCTCGGCGACATCAGGGAATTCCAGGATCAGGAATTGCAGGTCCTGGCCGACCTGATTAACGAGCAGCTCGGCTCCACCAGCAAGGACTCCTCGATCGATGCAGTCATGACAACTCTGCTCGAGCGTCTCGCGATCGTGCAGGGCTCGAATGGCGCCGCGCATGAAATCCAGACCCGCCTGCACGAGGGTGTCGATGATGAACAGTGGCCCGATACCCTGAACGAAATAGTGAGCTCGATTTCGGACTCGCTAAAAAAGCTCGACCAGGAAAAGCGCGAACTCGAGGATTTCATCGTCAATGTCACCGCACAGCTCGGTGAAATTACCGAGGTCATCTCCGCCGATCACCAGGACCACCAGTCCGATCACAAGGACGCCCAGACGTTGCACCAGTTCGTACAGCAGGGCATGTCCCTGATGCAGAAGAACTTTCAGTCGACCAGCGATTTGCAGGAACTGAAATCGGAAATATCAAAAAACATCGATGAAATCCGCGGTGGCGTCGACGATTTCGTCGACCGTTTCAACGAGCGTCACGAGGCGACAGAGGAACGAAACCTGAAGTTAACGATGCAATTGTCGCAGATGGAGCAGGAGACCCAGGAACTGCAGGTCATGCTGCAGGAGAATCGCACCAAGTTGATGTACGACGCCCTCACCGGGGTTTACAGCCGCATGGCTTACGACGAGCGCATCATGCAGGAAATGTCGCGCTGGAGTCGGTACCAGACGCCTTTCAGTTACGCAATACTCGATATTGACCATTTCAAGCGCATCAACGATACCTATGGCCACAACGCCGGCGACAAGGCGCTCAAGATCGTGGCGCAAATCATGCAGAGCTACGTACGTCAGTCATACTACGTGTTTCGTATCGGCGGCGAAGAGTTTGTTCTGTTACTGACCAGTACCGACGTAGCCGACGCGGCGACCCTGGTCGAAAAAATGCGCCAGGGCATTGCAGACAGCAGTTTTCATTTCAAGGGTGAACCGGTGAGCCTGACGCTATCGGCAGGCATTACCGAAACTGTTACCGGTGATAATGTCGAGTCCATTTACGAGCGTGCCGACGAGGCCCTGTACAAGGCCAAGCATTCGGGGCGAAATTGCCAGTTTATCTCAGATTAAGCGCGTTCGGCGGGAGTCCTGGCAACGATGGTCAATGCATGTAACTCACCCGATGTGATCTCGTCATTGACGCAGGCGTACACCAGTTTATGGCGCTTGATCGAAGTCAGGCCCTCGAAGGCATCGCTGGTAACCTCGGCGATAAATTTGCCGTCACCACCGCTGACTTCCACTGCTGCATCGGGCATATGCGAGGCGATTATCTGCTGAATTTGTTCGGGAGTCATAACCTGGGTTACCGGGAATACAATTGAATGATCAAACTATATTACAAGAGGTCTCAGGAAATACCATGCAAAAACTAATTTTATGTTCGCTGATTTTGATGCTCGGCTTAACCCAGGCCCATGCCGCCGAGGCAGAGAAAGCGGCGTCGAAAACATCCGCCTACGTATCGCTTGGCGACCCGATGGTACTTAACCTGAGCGGCGGCAAGCGCCTGACATTTCTGCAAATCAGCGCTGATATACTCGTCAGCGATGCGGATGCGGAGGACGCCGTCAAGATTCATGTGCCGGCGATTCGCCACAGTCTGATCATGCTGCTCAGCGAGCAAAACGCGAAAGATATCAAGTCCCCGGGCAAGCGCGAGGAAATCCGCCAGCAGGCCACCGCCCGCGTCAAGGGCCTGATTGCCGACCTGGCGGGAAGCCAGGACGTCAGCGACGTTTTGTTTTCCAGTATTCTAGTTCAGTAAAGAGAGTTCCCAGATCCCTTCGGAGGGGGTCAGAGCAAAAATTCCGAGACAACCGAGTCGTAAGGGAATAGCGGCTGAAATTTTGGTCTGACCCCAACCTTCCCAACCTTTGGACTCCTCGGGACAGACCTTAAGCTCTGTCCCCCTCGATGGGACCTGGGATAACACCTATTTAGGATCGAGCTTTAACGCCTGATCTTCGACCCCGATGGACGACTGCCCGTGGATAAATTCGAGCAGCTGCTCGCCCGCCATGTCAAAGCGCCAGCCCTGGGCCAGGCGGCTGCTCTTCTGATTCAGAATCAGGTTGTCGATATCCTTACGCGTCGCCAGGGTTGCCAGCGCAATGCTGTTCTGCTCGGATATCACCCGGCACAACGCCATCAGGCAATCACCGAGCGCCATCTGGCGCGAGTTCAGATTATTGATCCTGTTATGCTGCGGCCACTGCGCAGGATCGGTCCGCGCAGCCTCGGCGATCACTTGCAGTAATTTCTCTCCGTGGCGTTTGACGACCTTGTCGCTCAGCTCCGGAATCTTTGACAAGGCTTCCAGGCTCTCGGGCTTTCGCCTTGCGATTTCGATAATGACGTCATCCTTGGCGATCCAGCGCCGCGGTCGATTTTGCCGCTGCGCCACCTGCTCACGCCAACGGCACAAATCGCTCGCTATTTGCAGATTTTTGCCTTTCAGCTTCTGCACGCCCCTGAGCCGTTGCCATAACTGGGCCTGGTCGACTTCATAGTTATCGGCATTGCTCATCGCCAGCAAATCTTTTTCGATCCAGCTGCGACGATGGGTGGACTCGAGCTTGTCGTTCAATTCCTGGTAAACCGACATCAGGTAACGCACGTCATCCATCGCGTAATCGAGTTCATCCTCGCTCAGTGGCCTGCGCGTCCAGTTCGCACGCGTGTGTTTCTTCTCAAGCTGTACCCCGGTAATCTGCTGTACCAGGTCGGCGTAAGAAATCTGATGGTTGTACCCGAGCACCGCGGCGGCGAGCTGGGTATCGAACACCGGCGACGGCACCTGGCCGAATTTCTGGTAAAGAATCTCCAGGTCCTGCGAACAAGAATGAAAAACCTTCACCAGTCCTTGCCGAACCAGAATCTCAGACAACGGGGTAAAATCGGTGATCGTTAGCGGGTCGATGCAACCCAGCAGGTCTTCGCTGGCAATCTGGATTAGCGCGAGTTCAGGATAGTAGGTGCTTTCACGGATAAACTCGGTATCGATCGCACAATAGGGAGCCTGAGCAAGCGCGCTACAAAACCGCGCCAGGCCAGCATTGTCGTCGATATAGTCGTAATCCTGTTGCCGCTCGGGGGAATTCATCTCAATAGCGCCTTTCGCCTGATATCACGCAGCACCACGAACACCCAGGGCCAGATCAGCATGCCGATAAAGGGCGCACCGAAAAAAGCCAGCAGCGGGGTGGGCCGACCCATCATGCCTTCAACCCAGGCCACGATAATCTGGTTTATCAACAGCAGCACGAATACGAAAATGGCTTGCTGCGCCAGCGCCAGAACGCGAATGCGTTGATAAAAATTCATGTTGATAAAAATAATCACCACCAGCGCCAGCGTATGCTGGCCGAGCAGCGTGCCCTGTGACGTGTCGAGAATAAGCCCGGTAAATAAGGCGAACCACAGGCCGACGCGTTTCGGTAACGCCATGCTCCAGTAAATCAGCACCAGCGCCACCCAGTTGGGGCGGTAAATCTGCACCCAGTCAGGCAGTGGCAGAATCATCAACACCAGCGCCACAACCAGGCTCAGATAAATAACCAGATAGCGAAGATTCGACATTACTGTTGTCTGGGTTTGATGACCAGCACTTCGCGACTGGAGTCGAGGCGCGCCTTGGGTTCGGCAAATACTGTGACGAAACCGCGCACGCGGTCTTCGTTGATGGCGGTTACTTTGGCCACCGGGTAATCCGCCGGGAAACGACCACCCAGGCCCGAGGTTACCAGTTCGTCATCGATCTTGATATCGGCGGTAGCCGGCAGGTAGCGCAGTTCGAGCTGGGTAGTTGAGCCTCTGCCAAACGCAACCGAGCGCGTGCCACTGCGCACAAACTGCACCGGAATCGCGTGTTCCGGGTCGGAAATCAGGATAGTGGTCGCTGATTGCGCATTGACGTGAATAACCTGGCCCATAACGCCGAAATCATCGATGACGGCATGCCCGATTGCGACGCCATCGCTGCTGCCCTTGTTTATTTCGATCAGCTGGCGATAGGGATTCTGGTCAACCGACAGCAATTCCGCGACGATGACGTCGTCGGAAATCTTGCGCGCAGAGCCGAGCAGGCTGCGTAAACGCTCGTTTTCTTCGGACAGGATTTCAAGTTTTTGCAGGCGCGCATTGAGTATTCGACCATCGGCCCTGAGCTTTTCGTTTTCGTTGAGTAACTCGGTATGCGAGGTAAACCAGTCGCTAAGCCAGTTCCCACCGGTGGCCGGCAGGCTGACCAGGTATCGCAGCGGGGAAAGCGCGAGCGAAATATTCGCGCGCACGACCTCCAGGTGATGGAAACGATGATCCACGACCATCATCGCGATGCATAGCACGATGAAAAATAGCGCCTGCAATGATGCGCCACGTGCCTGGAGTCGAATTATCATTTAGGCGGTGGCCGCTGAAATTTACTCTACCGCCAGAAAATCCAGCCCATGTTCGTCGATCATTTCGAGCACCCGCCCACCACCACGGGCAACACAGGTCAACGGATCTTCTGCGATAATCACGGGTAATCCGGTTTCCTCCATGATCAGGCGGTCCAGGTCGCGCAACAGGGCGCCGCCGCCGGTCAATACGATACCGCGCTCGGCAATATCCGAACCCAGTTCCGGGGGGGTTTGCTCGAGCGCATTCTTGACTGCGGAGATAATGCCGTAAAGCGGGTCCTGCAGGGCTTCGAGAATTTCGTTGCTATTGAGGGTAAAGCTGCGCGGGACGCCTTCGGACAGATTGCGGCCCTTGACCTCAATTTCGTGCAAATCCTTGCCGGGGTACGCGGCCGCGATCTCGACCTTGATTCTTTCCGCGGTGGCCTCGCCGATCAGAATGCCGTAGTTGCGGCGGACATAGTTGATGATAGCGTCATCGAAACGGTCGCCGCCGATTCTGACCGAGGCCGAGTAGACGATACCGTTGAGCGACATGACCGCCACTTCGGAAGTACCGCCACCGATATCCAGCACCATCGAACCCTGCGCCTCGTCCACCGGCATGCCGGCGCCGATTGCCGCCGCCATCGGCTCTTCGATCAGGTACACCTTGCGCGCGCCGGCGCCGAGCGCCGATTCACGAATCGCGCGCCGTTCAACCTGGGTAGCACCGCAGGGAACGCAGATCAGCACGCGCGGGCTGGGGCGCATGAACTGGTTTTCATGCACCTTGCGAATGAAATGCTGCAACATTTTTTCGGTATAGGTGAAATCGGCGATAACGCCGTCTTTCATCGGCCGCTTGGCGGTGATGTTTTCCGGTGTCCGACCCAACATTTTCTTGGCATCTGTGCCGACCGCTTCAATCGATTTCGGTCCGCCCGGGCCGCGATCCTGGCGAATCGCGACTACCGATGGTTCATTCAGGACAATTCCCTGACCGCGGGAATATATAAGCGTATTGGCTGTACCCAGATCGATCGATAAATCGTTGGATAACAGGCCGCGAATAGCTGCAAACATGCTGTGTTTTTTAACCCGTCGTGTGTTTTTTGATGTGCCTGCGCACTGAATTCGCAGGTGCCACGCTACTTATAGCACAGAACGAGCGTACTCTAGCAATGGCAAGTGATTTTCACAAGGCGAAATACCTTAAAAATCAGTCTTTTGCTTATACAAGCGGTGAAATTGTGGTAAGTTTGCAGGCTTTTCCAATACGCTTGATATATTTCCCGAAATGACCCTGAAAACCGAGGACGTTCGCAATATCGCTCACCTTGCGCGCCTGCATATCGATGAGGCCGACATCGAGCAGTATGTTACCGACTTATCCAGTATTCTGGATCTCGTCGACGAAATGAACCGGGTCGACAGCAGCGGCGTGACGCCGCTCGCCAATCCGCTCGACGCAACCCAGCGTTTACGCGACGACGAAGTCACCGAAACCGATCAGCGCGACAAGTTCCAGCGTATCGCGCCGGATGTCGAACAAGGATTTTACCGCGTGCCAAAGGTGATCGAATAATGGCGCCCGGCGTCGCCGAAATTCAGCGTGGGCTCGCCGCAGGGAAATTTTCCAGCGTCGAGATCACCCAGGATTACCTGGCGCGCATCGCGCAGCATAATCCCGCGCTCAACTGCTTTATCAGCGTTACCGACGAGATCGCGCTCGAGCAGGCGCGCCGGGCGGATGCGGCGCTGGCCAAAGGCCAGGCCGCGGCGCTAACCGGGGTGCCGCTAGCGCACAAGGATCTGTTTTGCACCGACGGAGTCAAAACTTCCTGCGCCTCGCGCATTCTGGATAATTTCATTGCGCCTTACGACGCCAGCGTGATCGAAAACTTTAAACGCGACGGCGCGGTCATGCTCGGCAAGACCAACATGGACGAATTCGCGATGGGTTCATCCAATGAAAATTCCTGTTACGGCGCCGTCGCCAACCCGTGGAATACCGAGTGCGTGCCCGGTGGCTCGTCGGGCGGCTCCGCCGCCGCGGTCGCGGCCAACCTTGCGCCGGGCGCAACCGGCACAGATACCGGGGGCTCGATCCGCCAACCGGCAGCGCTATGCGGCATCACCGGCATCAAGCCTACCTATGGCCGCGTGTCGCGTTATGGCATGATCGCCTACGGGTCGAGCCTCGATCAGGGCGGCCCGTTCGCGCGCAGCGCCGAGGATTGCGCGCTCCTGCTGCAAACCATGTCTGGCTTCGACCGGCGGGATTCGACCTCGGCCGAACGCGCGGTGCCGGACTTCAGCGGCGCGCTCGGAGAGGGAGTCGAAGGTTTGAAAATCGGGCTGCCGCAAGAATACTTCGCCGACGGTCTGGACGGCAAGATTGCCGCCGTGATCGAAACCGCGATCGATGAACTGCGCAAACTCGGCGCCGAGGTGCGGGACATTTCACTGCCCAACACCGACTTATCGATACCCACCTACTACGTGATCGCGATGGCCGAATGCTCGTCTAACCTGTCGCGCTTCGACGGCGTACGCTTCGGCCATCGCTGTGACAACCCGGTCGACCTGGAAGATTTGTACAAGCGCTCGCGTGGCGAGGGCTTCGGCGCCGAGGTGAAACGCCGCATCATGATTGGCACCTACGCACTTTCCGCCGGCTACTACGACGCCTATTACCTGAAGGCCCAGCAATTGCGCCGCTTGATCAAGGAAGATTTTCAGAAAGCCTTCGACAGCGTCGACCTGATCCTGGGCCCGACCACGCCCGAAACCGCGTTCAAGATCGGCGCCAAGAGCAACGATCCGGTCAGCATGTATCTGCAGGATATCTACACCATTTCGCTGAACCTGGCCGGGTTGCCCGGCATGTCGTTGCCGGTCGGATTTGTCGATGGCTTGCCGGTCGGCATGCAGTTGATCGGCAACTACTTCGACGAGACCGGCCTGCTCAACACGGCGCACAGCTACCAGCAGGTCAGCGACTGGCATCTGCAGATCCCGGAGGCATTCCGATGAGCGAATGGGAAAGCGTAATCGGGCTCGAAATTCATGCGCAACTCGCCACCAGAAGTAAAATTTTTTCCGGCGCTTCAACCGCGTTCGGCGCCGCGCCCAACACCCAGGCCTGCGCGGTTGATCTCGGCATGCCGGGCGTGCTACCGGTGTTGAACCGCGAAGTGGTCACCATGGCAATCCGTTTCGGTGTCGCCATCGATGCCGAGATCGACCATCGGTCGGTATTCGCGCGCAAGAACTATTTTTATCCCGACCTGCCCAAGGGTTACCAGATTTCGCAATACGAATTACCCATCGTCGGCAAGGGGCATATCTTCATCAGCCCTGCCGAAGGTGAGCACAGGGAAATCGGGATTACGCGCGCACATCTCGAGGAAGATGCAGGCAAATCGATTCACGACCAGTTCGTCGATCAAACCGGTATCGATCTGAATCGCGCCGGTACGCCGTTGCTCGAAATCGTTTCCGAACCCGACATGCGCTCGGCCAAAGAGGCCGTGGCCTACGCGCGTAAAATTCACTCGCTGGTGCGTTATCTCGAAATTTGCGACGGCAACATGCAGGAGGGTTCATTCCGCTGCGACGCCAATGTCTCGGTACGACACAAGGGTGAAGACAAACTCGGCACCCGCGCCGAACTCAAGAATATCAATTCCTTCCGCTTTCTCGAGCGCGCGATCAACTTCGAGATCGAGCGCCAGATCGACCTCATCGAGGATGGCGGAAAAGTCGTTCAGGAAACCCGGCTTTATGATTCCGAGCGCGATGAAACCCGCTCGATGCGCAGCAAGGAAGAAGCTAACGACTACCGCTACTTTCCTGATCCAGACCTGTTACCGGTGGCCATCACCGAAGCGGACATCGCGTCTATCCGCGCAGCTTTACCGGAATTGCCCGAGCAGAAAAAACAGCGCTTTATCGATGCGCTCGGCCTGTCGGACTACAACGCCGAACTGTTAACCGCCAGTCGCGAAACCGCGACCTACTTCGAAACCGCGCTGGCCGCGGCTCCGGGGCAAAACGCGCAACTCGCCAACTGGATTCTCGGCGATCTCGCCGGCGCCCTGAATAAGGCAGCCCTCGATATCAATGCCTCGACGATTACGCCCGAAATGCTGGCACAACTGGTGGCGCGAATAGCCGACAATACGATTTCGGGCAAGATCGCCAAGGAAGTGTTCGAGGCCATGTGGCAGGGTGAGGGCGAGGCCGATGCAATCATCGAAGCGCGCGGCCTCAGACAGATTACCGATAGCGGAGCGATCGAATCGCTGATCGATGCCGTCATCGCCGCCAATCCAGAACAGGTGGAGCAGTTCCGCGCCGGCAAGGAAAAGGTGCTTGGTTTTTTTGTCGGCCAGGTCATGCAACAATCGCAGGGCAAGGCGAACCCCGGGCAGGTGAATGCAATTTTGCGCGAAAAACTGAAATCATAAACGCATGCTGACGATCAAACGAACTTGCGGTAATAAAATCATTACCCGCGCGCTCGATTCGGAGGGCCTGCCGCTGGTGGCGCTGCTGATGCCGGGCGCCGAGGATTGCGAAGTCTGTATTGATCCGGATCAACTGCAGGCCAGACTCGATGCCGGCCTGCAGGCGATAATCGTTTACAATCAGCAGGCCGATGCGATCGCGCTGGTCGAAGCTCTGGATGTTCTCCCGGCGCAGGTTTTTATCGAAATTCGGCAGGATACCAAGGGCGTTTTGGGCTTGCAGGCTTACCACAAAAAAGACCACGCAGTCGAAGCGCTGGAATTGTTTCACGAGTAAATCGGCCCCGGCCAGGACCCGAACCGCGGGGAAAGCAAACGTCATGTCCAAAGTACTACTCATCACCGGAGCAAGCCGCGGCATCGGCGCCGAAACCGCGCGCCTGGCCGCCGCCCGGGGCTACTCGCTTTGCCTCAATTATCAACACAGCGAAGCCGCCGCCAATGAGCTGCTCGATGCGCTCATCGCCGGAGGCCACAAGGCAATTCTGTTCCAGGCCAATGTCGCCGAGGAATCCGAGGTGGAAGCGATGTACCGCGCTATCGACAACGAATTTGGGCGTCTCGACGGCCTGGTCAACAATGCCGGTATCCTCGAGCGACAAAGCGATCTCGTCGATATGGCGCCAGAACGCTGGCGACGCATCCTCGATATCAATGTCATCGGTAGTTTTCTGTGCGCGCGTGAAGCAGTAAAGCGCATGTCGACCAAAACCGGTGGTGGGGGCGGGGCTATCGTCAATCTGTCGTCGCGCGCGGCCGATATCGGTGGCGCGCATGAATACGTCGACTATGCCGCGGCCAAGGGCGCGGTGGATGCGATGACTATCGGGCTGGCCAGGGAAGTCGGTGATCAGGGTATTCGCGTCAACGCGGTTAAACCCGGATTGATTTATACTGATATCCACGCTGCAGGCGGCGAAGCCGGCCGCGTCGATCGCCTCAGGTCAGCGGTACCGATGCAACGCGGCGGTTATCCTGCCGAAGTTGCCGAGGCTATTCTGTGGCTACTTTCCGATGCCTCGGGCTATACCACCGGTAGTTTCATCGACGTTTCCGGAGGACGCTGAACCATGGCGACACAGCATAACCCGGCGTCGATACCGTTGCTGTCACTGGACGCCATCGCGTTTGACAGCGAAACCACCGGGCTCGACACTCGCCAGGCGCGCATGATTCAGCTCGGCGCGGTGCGTATCGTGCACGGCGCGGTCGACGAGTCCCAGAGCTTCCAGGAACTGATCAATCCCGGAGTGCCGATTCCCGTGGACAGCCAGGCGATTCACGGCATCAGCGATGCCGACGTCGCCGATGCCCGCAGTTTCCGCAAAGTCGTGAAGGCCTTCGACAAGTGGCGCCGGGATTCGGTACTGGTCGGTTACGCCAGCGGCTTCGATCTGGCGATGCTGAAACGCGAACGCGAACTGGCAGGCCTCGACTGGACCCCGCCGCGTTGCCTCGACGTGCGCTACCTGGTTAATTTGCTATCGCCCAACCTGCCCGACTTTTCGCTCGATACCATTGCCAGCTGGGCCAAGATCGATGTACATGATCGCCACAGCGCGCTCGGCGATGCGATTACTACCGCGGCGATTTTCGTCGCGTTGATTCCGCGCCTGCGGGGGGCAGGCATTCGAACCCTGGCCGAACTCGAGCGCGCCTGCGAAAGATTCAGCGAATCCGCCACTCGCGAGGCGCAGATCGGGTGGCTCGATGTGCACCAGGCCCGCAAATCGCGCGCGGTACTGGAGCGCATTGACAGCTTCCCCTACCGTCACCGGTTACGCGACTTGATGAGCAGCCCGCCGTTGACGGTCGACGCCGGTATCAGCATGCGCGACGCCCTGGCCTTTATGATCGATCGCGAAGTCAGCTCGCTTTATGTCAATCCCGTCGACGCGGAGGGTCCCACCGGCATTATCACCGAGCGCGATCTGCTGCGTCAGTTCCGGCGCAAGGGCGACGAGGCCTTCGATTTAGCGGTGCGCCAGGTGGCCGTGTTCCCGCTCGAGAGCCTGTCCGCGGACGCTTTTGTGTACCGCGCCATCGCGCGCATGCGGCGCATGTACATCCGTCATCTCGGCGTACATGACAGCCACGGTAACATCATCGGCGCGCTGTCGGCGCGCGACCTGCTGCGCCAGCGCGCCGACGATGCGGTACTACTGGGAGACGATATCGACGCCGCCGCCAGCGCCGGCCAGATGGCGGCGGTATGGGGCAATATCGTGCTGCTAGCCAAAAGCCTGGTCGCCGAGGAGGTGGACGCGCGCGACGTCGCCGCGGTGATCTCGCGCGAACTCTGCGCGTTAACCCGACAGGCCTGCAAACTCGCCGAGAGGGAAATGCCGGGGCCGCCACCCTGCCCCTATGCGATGCTGGTTCTGGGTTCGGGCGGCCGCGGCGAAAGCCTGCTGGCAATGGATCAGGATAATGCAATCGTCTTTGCCGAGGGCGAACCCGGCGGAGCCGAAGATGAATGGTTTGCCGAGCTCGGACGCAAGGTGTCCGACATGCTCGATGTCGCCGGCGTACCCTATTGCAAGGGCAACATCATGGCCAGCAATCCACAATGGCGCCTGTCGGTCAAGGGCTGGAAAAAACTGGTCAAAACCTGGATCAAGCGTCAGTCACCCGAGGATATTCTGAATTGCGATATCTTTTTCGACGCCGTCGGCGTGCATGGTGATAGGAATCTGGTCAACAAGATACTCGATTACGCATTCGAGGTGGCTGCCGAGTCCAGCCTGTTTATCAAATTTCTGTCGATTAATTCCTGCAAAAACTCGCCACCACTCGGTTTGTTCGGCCGTTTCAAACTCGATAATGGCCGCATGGATTTGAAAATGGGCGGCATCATGCCGCTATTTTCGACCGCTCGAACGCTCGCGATAAAACATGGAATTCGTGCGCAATCGACGCCCGAGCGATTCGCCGAAGTGCGCAGCCGGGTTGGCAAAATGAAGAAGACGCTGAAGAACCTGAGCGAAGCGCATCGAATCATTTTCGACATCATACTTCAGCAGCAGCTACTCGACCTGGAAGCGGGAATTCCACTGTCTAACCGCGTGTCTCCCGCCAGCCTCAGTTCCGCGGAGCGCGATCAACTGAGCTGGGCACTGGAACAGGTGCCGAATGTCTCCAACCTGCTCGGTGATCCGCTATCGCGGGGTTAAAACGCACTCAGAGTAAATGTGCACAGCATTTTACTCTGAGTGCATTCTTCGTTTTGTCAGCACGATGTAGTTTCCGAGCAGCACCAGCGCGAAACCGCATAGCGCGCGCAGGGTCCACTGGTAGTCCTCAAACAGCGTCGAAATACCGAGCGCCATAACCGGAAACAGCAGCGCGGCGTAGGCCGCCTTATCGGCGCCAATTCGCCCGACTAGCGTCAGGTAGGATCCAAAGGCGAGAATCGAGCCGAAAACCGAAAGGTAAATCAATGACAGGCTATAAGCCATATCCGGATCATAGTTAAAGGGCACCTGACTGATGAGCGCGTAAGCCGTCATGATCAACGCTCCGTAGGCCATGCCCCAGGCATTGGTCTGCACTACCGGAATCTGGTGCTTCTGGTTAAGCGCTGAAATGATATTGCCGACCGAGGCAAAATAGGTGGCGATCAGGCACATCCACAATCCGCGCCAGGTATCGGCATTGTTGTCGACGTTGCTTACCTCCGACCAGAAAATCGCAGCGATGCCGACGATGCCGAGAACGGCGCCAATTATGACCCGCCGCCTGATCACGAGACGCATAAAAATTGCACCGTTGACGATGTTCATCAAAATAACCGTGGAAAACATCAATGCAACAATGCCGGAGGTCAGCAACTCAGTCGCCCAGTAAAAAATCAAGTAATTGCTGGAGAACAGAAACAAGCCCTGTAATGCGATAGTTCCGTGCTGTCGCAGCGAGAATTTCAGGTTGCGCCGGGTCAGCAGGCAAAACAGCAGCAGGATTATCGCCGCCAGGGCGAAGCGATACACCAGCGACACCTCGGCCGCAACCACACCGAGCTGAAACTTGATCGCATACCAGGTCGAACCCCAGATCAATACCGAAGCCAGATAAAGACTGGCCGAATGGGTAAGCATATTGTGGTCAGCCTACCAGCGTCGCCATCCAGCAGTCGCTGAGCAGTTGCAGCAGGTTTCGATAGTCCGAAAGCAGTGATTCTTCCATTACCCCGCCGCCCGCGCAATAAGCATCGAGTAATCGCCTGCTTTGCTGAGCATCGAAACCGGCGGCATTGCAGATGGTCGCGAGATCCCAGTAAGGCGAGGCCATCGCGGAAAATTCCCAGTCGATTAGCCACACTCGGTCCTGCCCAAGCAACAGGTTTTCCAGTACCAGATCATTATGCGATGCGATATAGACTGGATCCCTGTCCTGCAGCAGCGGCAGCAATTGCTGCGCCGCCTGTATGCGCAGCCGATACCTTTCCCGCAGCTGCGGTGACAACAGCGAATAGTAGCGGGTCAATAATCGATCCAGCTGCACTCGTCCCTGGAAGCGTATGCCGCTACGATGCAGTCGTCGAAGCGGCGCCACGATCGCCTGCAGGGTTGCCGAATGGGCCAGGTCGTCAGGCGTCGGACTGTGGCTCGCGTCGAGGGTCGGCGTCAGGGTCAAGCCCGAACTGTCACGCCACAACGGGCGCGGAGCTATTTCGAGGTCACAGGCAGCGGCCTGGTTAGCCGCTTCGGCGTCACGATCGATAAAGCGGTTTGTAGCCGGCTGTGGAATCCGTAAAACCCAGTCATGCCGTTGATTGACCAGTCGATAATTACGGTTGGTGTAACCGGGTAACGGGGTAATCGTAAAATCTTCTGGCGCCAGTTCCGCCAGTGGCGGGATGCGCAAAAACAGCTGTTTGAAATCAACCGGGTTCACGCCGATCCCAGATACTCACGCACCGCCGGCAAAACCGAAGCTTCGAGCAGCTCGGCTGTGGGCTGCAGGGTTTCTATCCGTCCCTCGCAGACGAAGGCGGTGCGTGCCGATGCGATCAGGGCATCGCGCGGTTGATGGCTGACCAGCAAGGCCATCATATCGTTTTCCCGCACCAGGCTTTTGACCAGGCCGATCATTTCCGCTCGTTGTGCCGGGCCGAGTGCGGCGAAGGCTTCGTCGAGCAACAGAATTTTACGCCGGCGCACCAATGCCCGCGCCAGCGCCACGCGCTGCCGCTGTCCGCCGGACAGCGCGCCGGGTTTACGCTGTTGCAGTCCACTCAATCCGAGCCGTTCGAGGGCATCGGTGATACTGGAAACCTGGGTCGGCGTCAGCCGCAGCGACGGATCGATACCGAGTGCGACATTCGTATAAAGGTCGAGATGCGGGAACAGGTTATGCTGCTGGAACACGATCGAAACCGGGCGTTGCGCGGCCGGCAGGGTTTCGATGGCGACGCCGTCGAGCCGTATCTGTCCGGCGGCCGGCTCCAGGAATCCCGCGATCAGGTTCAACAATGTCGATTTGCCCGATCCACTGGGGCCGATCAGGCTCAGCACCTCACCGGCCGCGACCTCGAGATCGAAGCACATGCCAGGCAAGCCCCGCTCGCCGTATCTGAACTCGAGGCCCTCGATTTCAAGCATCGAGCCTGCCCCCCAGGCCGCGCTCGAGTAGCCAGAACACCGTCAGGCATAGTAGCAACAGCAACAGCGCGGTGACCGTCGCATCTGGAATCAGATAGGCCCCCAGCTGCTGGTAAATCAGTAGCGTGAGCGTCGCGGTATTTGGCGTGCCGAACAGCGCGATCACGCCGAGATCGCCCATCGCCAGGGCAGCGACCAGCGCCATGGCGAGCCCCAGGGGGCGGCGCAGCAGAGGCCATTCCAGATAGCGAAAGCGATTCCAGCCGGAAAGCGCGAGGCTTTGGCATAGCAAATGATAGCGTGCATGGTTCTGGCGCAGCGCCGGGCCCAGTATGCGGATGACAAACGGCAATCCCATCAGCGCATTGACCGCAATTACTATCGGATACACCCAGCTAAACACGTCGACGTACGGCGATAGCAGGACAAACATACCGGTGCCGATGACCAACGGCGGCACCACGTAAACGATCGACCCGGCAAGATCGATCAGCCTGGCCCTGCCGGGTTGCCCGGCCAGCGCCAGGCTGGCGCTGTAGCGCAGCAAAAACCAGCCGGCGCTGACCGACAACAATGCAGCGGACAATCCGATGAACAGGGTATTGGCGATAGATTGCCATAGCGCTGCCCTGGTGATTACCTTCGACAGCGGTCCTGCGAGCGCATCGAGCAACATCGACAACAGCGGCATGGCGACATAAACCGCGGCCAGCAGAATCAGTGCCAGATGAAACGGTCTGATCCGCGGGCCAGGTGTCGGGGTCGGCGCATCGACCGTGATTTCGACTTCCGGCAGGCGCTGCAGCCTGAGGCTCAGACTCGCCACCAGAATGCAAAGGCCGAGTTGTAACAGAGCCAGCAATACCGCCCTGAGCGGATCGAAATCGAAACGCAACGACTGGTATATTGCAACTTCCAGGGTGGTGCTCCTGGGGCCGCCGCCCAGCGTCAGCACCACCGCAAAGCTGGTCAGGCATAACATGAAAACCAGTAGCAAGACCCCGGGCAGGCCTTCGCGCAATGCCGGCCATTCGAGGAAACGCCAGCGCTGCCATGTATTCATGTCGAGTTGTTCGGCAAGCTGCCAGTGGCGTTGCGGAATCGCCTGCCAGTGGGGTAGCAGCAAGCGGACCGCGAGCGGCAGATTGAAAAACACATGGGCCAGCAAAATTCCGCCAAGCCCGTAGAGGGATCGGCCGAAAGGTATCCAGCCGTCGCTGCCATACACTGAAACCACGCCCATTACCGCGACCACCGCCGGCACCACCAACGGCAGGGCAAACAGGCGCAACAAAAAGCCGCGCAACGGAAACGATGGCTGCAGTGCAAACGCCCGCGCTACCAGGATCGCGGGCAAGACGCTACACAGCGTCGATAACAGGGCCTGCCACAGGCTGAAGAACAGTACGCGGCGCAGGTAGGCACTTTGCCAGAATTGCAGATCGGCGCTCTCATAACCGGGCATCGCGCCGAGGTTCAACAAACCTGCCAGCGGCGCGACTACGATGGCGGCCAGCAATCCGAGGACCAGTGCTGCCGGGATGAGGCGCGGGTTCATTTTGGTTTGCCGCCTAACGCGACATGACCTCCAGCCATTCGTCGACCCATTGTTTACGTTGCTTCGCCACCAGCTTGTCGTCGAACAGCAGGGCCGGGGAGGGATCGACCAATTGCGCAAACTCCGGCGGCAGGCTGGCTTGCCCGAGCGCGGCCGGGTACATCCAGTTGGTGGTCGGGATGATACGCTGGAAGGGCTCGCTTAACATGAACTGCAGAAACGCCCGCGCCAGGCCTTTTTGCTGGCTGCTGCGGACCATGCCGGCGACTTCGATTTGCTGGTAATGCCCCTCACTGAAACGGGCCGCGGCGAAACGCCGATCCTGTTCGGCGATCATGTGATAGGCCGGGGACGTGGTGTAACTCAGGACCATATCGGCCTCGTTCTTGAGAAATAGGCCGTAGGCTTCGCTCCAGCCCTTGCTTACCGTAACGATGCGCGGCGACAGTTTCGCCCAGGCCGAGTCGGCCTGATCGCCATAGATTTTTTTGACCCATAGCAACAAACCGAGACCCGGGGTGGAGGTGCGCGGGTCCTGCAGCAGGAGTGTCGGTCCATTTTCATCTTCGACCAGCTGACGCAGGCTCGCCGGCGGATTTTTCAGTTGCTCCCGATTGTAGACAAAGGCGAAATAGCCGTAGTCATACGGCAGAAACAGTTCGTCGTCCCAGGGTTTCGGCAGCGCGGAAGACTCCATTCGCATCCCGTGTGACTCGAATAATCCAGTGGCGCGGGCTTCGGCAGTCAGGTTGGTATCGATGCCGAGCACCAGATCGGCGCGTGTATTTTTACCTTCCAGTTTGAGCCGATTGAGCATCGATACCCCGTCTTCCAGCCCAACCAGCTCGAGGTTGCAATCGCATTGCGCCTCGAAAGCCTTTTTGACCTGGGGACCGGGACCCCAGTCGCTGGTAAACGAGTTATAGGTGTAAACCGTGAGGGTGGGTGTGGCCGCCTCGGCGCCGAAATTCAGCAACAGCGCCAACAGCGCGCAATAACAACAACGCATCAATAAATACATAAAATCTCCATTTGTCTAGATGTACAAACGGAGAGATGGGGAATGGCATGAATTCGCTCACATCCCTACGCCAGTACTACCTGGATCAGGTTCATCGGGTTGGCGCCTTCTGGCGACTCTCAGCTCGATCGAGCACCCCGTTGAGGAAAGGAGACTATATTACCTGGCGTAGGCTTAGGCAAGCGCCGGCGACAGCAGGCGCGCCAGGCATGGAGTACGCTACTGAATTCATGGGCGCTATATCTTGCGTCACCAACCTTCGGAATGACGCCCAGGCTGTTATTTTTTGAAATTCAGGCTCGGGGCCAGTTCTTCGAACAGCTTATACTCGGTTTCCGTCATGCCGAGCGACTCGTAGGTTTTTTGTGCGCTCGTGTTTTCACGTTCAACGTAGAGTCTGAATCCGCAGACGGCCGGTTCCTGTTCGGCAAGCTCCTTGACGCGCTCATACAGTTCCCGGTAAAGCCCCTGGCGGCGATACTGCGGGCGCACATAGACACTTTGAATCCACCAGAACATGCCGTTGCGCCAATCGCTCCATTCGGTGGTTACCATGAGCGAGGCCTGGATCCCGTTATCGAGCTCGACCACCAGGTAGAAACCCATCTGCGGATTTTCGATCATGCTTTTCACGCCGGCACCGATAACTTCGGGGATCAACTCCACACCCTCGGTTTCACGCGCCATGTTGATATTGAATTCTGTCAGTTCGGCGGCATCCTGAGACAATGCCTGGCGAATAATCATAAACTCTAACCTCTTTTATTTGCGGCGTCTGGCCTTGCGCGCCTCTTTTTTTGCTGCTTTTTCAGCCCGGATAACGGCGACCTGCTGGCACTCCCCGGCGTAACCCGTCGGTGTTTCCAGGCACAGGCCGCCAAGATCGCCGTTGCGCAATTCGCTGATCAGCAGGCGCGCGACCTTTTCCAGATCTACGCGCCCACCGGCAACGATACAACCACGTTTACGACCTATCTCCTCGAGTAACTCGATCTCGGTCTGCGGCAATGGCTCGATATCATAGCGCTGAAAGATACGCTGGGGATAGGCTTCGAGCAGAAATTCGGCAACAAAACTCGCGACCTCCTGCAGATCGAGCGCGGTATCACGAATCGCGCCGGTAGCCGCCAGGCGGTAACCGCTGGCTTCATTTTCGATATTGGGCCAGAGCATACCGGGCGTATCGATCAGGGTTAATTCCGCTGAAATTTCGATTCGTTGCTGCATACGGGTCAGTGCGGCTTCGTTACCGGTTTTGGCAATCTTACGCTCCGCCAGTCGGTTAATCAGCGTTGATTTACCGACGTTGGGAATCCCGGTAATCATCGCGTATATCATCGCCGAACGATTGTCGCGCCGCGGAACCAGTTTACGGCATAGCTCGGGCAGGCCGGCGATGGCGTTGTCATTGCTGCTGCAAACCAGGGTTTTGACCTGGTTTTGCTGCTCCAGGCAGGTGATCCAGGCCTCGAGTCGTAGCGGATCGGCGAGGTCGCTTTTATTGAGTAACTTGATGCAGGGCTTGTCGCGGCGCAATCGCGCCAGCATCGGGTTTTCACTGGATCCAGGAAGTCGCGCGTCCAGCACTTCGATAACGAGATCGACCTGCGGCAGGATTTTATTGAACTCCTTGCTCGCCTTGTGCATATGGCCCGGATACCACTGAATCATGTCGCCTCCTTAAACAGTCAATGCCGATATTCTGGCCAGAAAAATATGCCTTGGCGAGCTATTTCGTAAAAGCGTCGACCGGTTCGCAAAATGCGGAATAATACTCTGCCTTCGTCGATTTTTCGTATTCCCAAAGTTGATAAAACGTTTAAACTATCGCACATATGGCGCCGAGACGGCATGCACCACTGTAATTCAAAAAAACGAGACGCGGATTGGCGGTTAATCTGACTACCAGATATGCAACACATGGCGATCCAGAACGGCCTCGCCTAATACATGCGGCTAAACCCAATGGCTGAAATCAGGCATCGTGTCGGTATCAGGGGCAGCGCGGCTGAGGTTTATCGCCTGCTCGCCACCGATGACGGCCTGTCAAAATGGTGGACCGCCGATACCAGCGGCGCTGGCGACGTCGGTTCGATTATTCATTTTCGGTTCGGTAATGACGGGCCGCGTTTCGAGGTCACCGAGCTGGTGCCGAATAAGCGGGTTCGCTGGCGACATCATGGCGAAATGCCGGGTGCATGGATGAGGACGGAGATACTGTTTGAGTTGCATACTGACGATAAACAGGTCATCGTTAATTTCAGTCACTATAACTGGCGGCAGGCGGATGAATTTCTCGCACATTGCAGCACCAAGTGGGGGGTTTTCATGATGAGTTTAAAATCCTGCATAGAAACCGGTAAGGGGCAACCCTACCCTGACGACGTACGCATCGACTTCGATGAATAACAATGAGTGATCCGGAAAAAATTATCGCCGAGCTTGAATCCGAGTTTGTCGAACTTTACAAGATTCTCAAATTCGAGGGTCTTGCCGAAAGTGGCGGCAACGCAAAACGGGTTATCCAGGATGGGCTGGTAAGCGTTAATGGAGAAGTCGAAACCCGCAAGCGCAAGAAAATTCGCGCCGGCGACCAGATCGATTTCATCGATCATCATATCGATGTTATTGGCAAGGCCGACGAGTAAACCTTGCTAGCGGCCATCCCGGTTCAGCATCGCAAACCCATTTCGAGATTCTTGTTCGGTCGACCCCCGAGCGCTCACAACCGAGGCAGGCTGATTTTAATTTTCAGATTACTGGGTTAATATACCGACCCTTTTAACATTGCTCTGGATTTACGCTCCAGGAGGCTCGATGTCATCGCCGATCGTGATCGCTGCACTTTATCGTTTCGTGCGGCTCGATAATTTTGAATCGCTGCGCCAACCGCTGCTGCAGTTAATGCTCGACAACCAGGTACGCGGTACGCTACTGCTGGCTGCGGAAGGTGTTAACGGCACCGTTGCCGGTAGCGAGCAGGGAGTCGAAAACCTGCTCGAGTACTTGCGTCAGGATCCGAGATTACGCGATTTCGATTGCAAGCTTTCCTGCGACGAGGAAATGCCTTTTTACCGCTCGCGCGTCAAACTGAAGCGAGAAATCGTTACCATGGGTGTCGATGATATTTCACCCGCCAATGCCGGTACCTATGTCAGTCCGAGCGAGTGGAACCAGCTAATCAGCGATCCCGCGGTTACCCTGATCGATACGCGTAACGACTATGAATCGGCCATTGGCAGTTTCGAAAATGCGATATTTCCCAATACCAAGTCGTTTCGCGATTTCCCGGATTATGTCGAGAAAAATCTCGATCCGAAGAAACAGCGCAAGGTTGCCATGTTCTGTACCGGCGGGATTCGTTGTGAGAAGTCCACGGCATATCTGCGCGAACGGGGCTTCGACGAGGTGTATCACCTGAAGGGCGGCATTTTAAACTACCTCGCCCAGGTACCTGAATCCGACTCGATGTGGCACGGCGAGTGCTTCGTGTTCGATAATCGCGTGAGTGTCAATCATGCGCTCGAAAAAGGCAGTTATGACCAGTGCCATGCCTGCCGACTGCCAATTACCGAGGCCGACAAGGCCAGCGACCAGTACCAGGCCGGCGTCAGTTGTCCCGCCTGTTACGACCACAAGAGCGACCAGGAAAGGTGGCGCTTTCGCGAACGTGAAAAGCAGGTCAGACTGGCGCGCGAACGCGGCGAGATGCACATCGGCGCCGATGCGGCCGAGCAGGCCAAACAGCGCAAGACCCTCAAACTGGCCGCGCGCGAGGCCCAGCGCAGCGAGCCCACGGCTTAACCGGACGCAACGAAACCGGCGCGGCATCCCGGGCCTGCAACTACAGTTTGCGCAGCGCCTGGAGCTTGTTACTGGCGTCGATCGTAACCCTGAAACGCCCGTGTATTCCGTCCGCGGTGACAAAATCGCGAAAATTGGCCGCGGGTAGCTGCAGCTTTAAACCCTCGTCTGATTCAACCAGAATGTAACGCGCCCGTCCCTGGTAGACCGAGTGAATTTGCGGCGCCGACAAAGCCATGTTGAATTCGAATTCGGACATACTGTTCCTGTTATAGTGCAATTTTGTCAGAGCGTCGAATGTGGTGAAAACGATTGGGCTGATCGGTGGCATGAGCTGGGAAAGCAGCGTTTTGTATTACCGTTTAATCAACACGGGCATCAAACAACGGCTGGGAGGACTGCATTCGGCGCAGTTGCTGATGTACAGCGTCGATTTCGCGCCGATCGAGCGGCTGCAGCACGCCGGGGACTGGGACGGCGCGGCAAAAATGCTGATCGACGCCGCGCGTCGGCTCGAGGCCGGGGGCGCCGATTTCTTTCTGATCGGTACCAATACCATGCACCGCGTCGCCGACGAGGTAGCCTCGGCGGTTGCTATTCCGTTACTGCATATCGCCGACGCCACCGGCACCGTGCTACGGCGGGATGGAGTCCGACGAGTCGGTTTACTCGGCACCGCGTTTACCATGGAGCTCGAGTTTTACAAGGATCGGATTAGCGATAATTTTGGAATCGACATAGTCGTGCCGGAATTACACGATCGGCAAATGGTGCACGATATCATTTACCAGGAGCTGTGCCAGGGTCAGGTGGAGCCTGAGTCGCGCGAAGTCTACCTCGCGATTATCGATCGAATGGCAGAAGCAGAAATAGAAGGCGTGATTCTGGGCTGTACCGAAATCGGCATGCTGGTGGAGCAGCAATATACCGATATCAAACTTTACGACACCACAGCAATTCACGCCGAGCAGGCGGTAGCCCTGGCGCTGGAATAACCCGCGATGATTTAAAAGTCGGGTTTTGTAATCTCGATAACCAGGTCGGATTTGGCGTATGCGCTGCAGAAGAGCGCCTGCCCCGCTCGGGCGTCGGCGACATTGATTGCGTCCGGCAACCCCTTCGGATAAGTAATTTCGCCGGCGATCACGCGACCCATGCAGGATCCGCATTGTCCACTGCGACAGCTGTAAGAAATCAGGATATCGGCCGCGTGTGCCGCGTTGAGTATCGATTTGTTCGCCGGGCACTCGAAATGCTCGCCGCTCGGCATCACCCTGACCTGGTATATGGCAATCGAAATAGGATCAGTTTACGGGTTGGCTACGCTTGCTGTTGAGCCAGCGAATGATCGGATCCCACTGGTCCAGATCGCGTCTAACCGAATAGGGCGCCAGCTCGAAAATTCCGAGCCCGCGCTCCGCTGCGCGCACGTAATTCTGGGTTTCTCGCAGTACGCTGATAAATGGCGCCTTACGGACCTTGCGCAAGTAGGTATCGAGCTGATGGTAGATATTGTAGGTTTCGCGGCAGCGATTGGCGATCAATGCGATTTTGGCTTCCTTGCGAGCGACGCGGCCATTATCGAGCACTTTCTGGATAAACGGGGTGGCAGCGCGCATATCGATCGGAGACGGTAACACCGGAATGATGATGCTTTGCGCACGCCGCAGGAATGCACTCAATTCCTTGCCATGCACCGCCGCCGGGGTGTCGTAAACCACATAGTCGGCGCTACGCGGGGTTCGAAAATGCCCGGCGGAACCATCGATGCCGGTAATAGAGCTGCGACCGCTGGGCCGCGCCGCAAGCCAATCGAGGCTCGATGCCTGGGGATCGCAATCCACCAGCACGACTTTTTTGCCCTGCGAGGCGTAGTAGCTTGCAATGCTGGTAGCAATTGTACTTTTTCCCGACCCACCTTTGGAATTTAACACCATGATTGAGCGCATGTTTCCTCCGTTACCTTAGCCGATTAATCAGCACGATTATGGTCGAATTTTTGAAGTCGTGCAAAACGACGTTTCAATCGAGCCCCAGTTCAGACCAGAGTGCGTCTATTTTTTTCACCACTTCGGGTGACATCGCGATCGGCTTACCCCATTCCCGTTCTGTTTCGGCACCCATTTTGTTGGTGGCATCGAGGCCCATCTTGGATCCCAGCCCAGATACCGGCGAAGCAAAG
This sequence comes from uncultured Gammaproteobacteria bacterium, assembly GCA_947259305.1. GTDB lineage: Bacteria > Pseudomonadota > Gammaproteobacteria. The sequence continues at coordinate 24,337 of CAMYML010000006.1, forward strand.
TCGAGGTAGTCGATGGGCGTATTTTCGACCAGCATGATGTCACGCGCCGGATCGGTACGCGTCGATATCGCCCAGATAACGTCTTCCCAGCTGCGGGTATCGATATCGTCATCGACTACGATGACGAATTTTGTATACATGAACTGCCGCAAAAACGACCAGACCCCCATCATTACCCGTTTGGCATGTCCGGGGTACTGTTTTTTTATGCTGACGATGGCGACCCGATAGGAACAACCTTCCGCCGGCAGGTAGAAGTCGACAATTTCAGGAAACTGTTTCTGTAGTATCGGGATAAACCCTTCGTTAAGCGCGAGGCCCAGAATCGAGGGTTCATCCGGCGGCCTGCCGGTATAGGTGCTGTGATACAGCGGATTCTTGCGCATGCTCATTGCTTCGACCGTGAACACCGGGAAGCGCTCCACCTCGTTGTAATAACCGGTATGATCACCAAAAGGACCCTCGTCGGCTTCGTCACCCGCATAAATATGGCCCTCGAGCACGATTTCCGCGCGCGCCGGGATCACCAGGTCCGACAGCAGAGACCTTGTGACTTCGGTTTTCGAGCCGCGCAACAGTCCGGCAAATGCATATTCGGCCAATGAATCGGGTATCGGCGTAACCGCGGCGAGTATGGTCGCCGGATCGCAGCCTAACACGACAGATACGGGAAACGGCTCATCGCCTTTGTGCTGACGCCATTCCTGGTAGTCGAGCGCACCGCCGCGATGCGAAAGCCAGCGCATAATCAGGCGGTTACGTCCGATCAATTGTTGTCGATATATACCCAGGTTCTGGCGCTGTTTTATAGGTCCCCGGGTGGTGACCAGTCCCCAGGTAACGAGTGGCCCAGCATCTTGCGGCCAGCAAGTCTGGATCGGCAGCATCGATAAATCAACCGCTTCATCGGTATATTTTATTTCCTGACATTTTGCTTTTTTCACCTCTTTTGGCGACATATCGAGGATTTTCTTGTAAATTGGCAGGGTTTTCATCGCTTCCTTGAAACCGCTGGGGGGCGATGGTTCCTTTAGAAATGCCAGCAAATTACCGACTTCACGCAGTGATGCGGCAGTTTCCTCGCCCAAAGCCTGGGCAACGCGTTGCTCGGTGCCAAACAGATTTGCCAGCAGCGGAATTTCGCTGTCGCCAGGATGTTCGAACAATAGCGCGGGCCCGCCCGCACGTAAGACCCGATCGGATATTTCGGTTATTTCGAGGTAAGGGTCGACGCGCTGACTAATACGCTTCAGATCGCCATTTTTCTCAAGCTGATCGATAAAATCTCGCAGATCCCGGTATTCCATTTACCAGATCTTGATGCCGTGAAACTTGGATTTGATGCGGGCTTCGACAATTTGCTTACTGACCAGGTAAGTCAACAATATGATGACGACGATAAAGGGTACCAGGATTTGCCAGTATTTCTCGAAGGTATCCTTTAAGACAAGCAACGCAGGCGCACTATCTTCGTCCTTGCGGTCGAGTTCCTCCTGCTTGGCCTCGAGCTGCTGCTGCAGATCGGCTATCGACTGGTTTGCCTGCTGCTTCTCGGATTCGAGGGCGTCGACCTGCTCGGACAGCTTGTCCATATCCTGTTCATACTGGTCGATCACGACCTTGCTGTTGGCCAACTTGTCGATTTCGGCAGTGAGACTGGCGGTTTTCTTCTGTTCCTCGAGCAGGAGGATGTTCGCCGTGGGTTTGGTTACCAGGAAACCCCGTTTTACCCAACCCCTGGTGCCATCGGGTGTGGTAACGAAGGCGTAAGGCCCCTGAATCTGTTCGATTTCGAGTATATCCCCTGACTGGAGCAGCTTGACAACCTGACTGCTGGAGTTGGCTTGCGTGTACAGTGACAGGCGTAACTGATCGGTAACATACTGTCGATCCTTGTCCGGGTCGGCCGCTGCCTCCGGTTCAGCTGTTTCTGGTGCAGATATTTCCTGTGCGGACACCGATACACAGCTGATTAACAGGGTCAAACCCAGAATAATTTGTTTTAACATTCGCTAGCTTATTCCACTATGTCTTAACAATGCGTCGATTTCCGGCTCGCGGCCGCGAAAACAACAAAAAGATTCCATCGCAGGTCGTGAACCCCCTTGTTCGAGTACACATTGCAGAAATCTTTGTCCGGTTTCGGGATTGAAAATCCCTTCTTCTTCAAATGCGGCAAACGCGTCGGCGGATAAGACCTCCGCCCACTTGTAGCTATAATAACCCGCGGCATAACCGCCTGCAAAGATATGTGTAAAGCCATTTTGAAATCGATTGATCGGCGGAGTAGCCACCACCGACACTTCGCGGCGAACCTCGTCCAGAATGGACTGAATTTGGGCCGCCGAAGAGACCTCTGCGCATTGGTGCAAACGAATATCAAACAACGCAAATTCTATCTGGCGCAGCATCTGCAGTGCGCTCTGGAAGTTTCGGGCAGCTACCATGCGTTGGTATAATTCATCCGGAAGCGGCGCATGGCTCTGGTAATGGCGTGCGAACAACGACAGGGCTTCAGGCTCCCAGCAAAAGTTTTCCATGAACTGGCTCGGCAGTTCGACGGCATCCCATTCAACACCATTTATTCCGGCAACTTCCGGTACATCGATACGAGTTAACATGTGGTGTAAGCCGTGGCCGAATTCGTGGAATAACGTAATAACTTCATCGTGCGTGAATAATGCCGGTTCGTTGCCAATAGGCGGAGTCAGATTACAGGTCAGGTAGGCCACCGGTATCTGGGTTTTGCCATCGATACAATAGCGGTTAATGCATTCATCCATCCAGGCGCCGCCGCGCTTATTTTCGCGGGCATACAAATCCAGAAAAAACTGACCGATCACTTCGCCCTGCTGGTCCGCAATCTGGTAGAACCCCACGGCTTCGTCCCAACGATCAACTTCAGTTTCGACTTTGGATATCCGAATTTTGTAAAGCCGCGCCACAATTTCGAATAACCCGTTAATCACGTTCAGATCGGCGAAATAAGGTTTTAGATCTTCGTCTGATATCTGATAACGATGCTGCTTCAGCTTTTCACTGTAATAGGGGTAATCCCAGGCTTCGAGTTCGCCCTCGAAACCGAGTGATTCGGCATAGGCCTGGCGTTCTTTCACTTCTTCGACGGCGGTAGGGCGCGAGCGCTTTGCCATATCATTGAGAAATTCAACAACCTGTTCCACCGATACCGCCATTTTGGTCTGGAGAGAGTACTCGGTATAGTTACTGAACCCGAGTATTTTTGCTTTTTCCTGTCTTTTAGCTACAATTTGTAGCATATTTGCCGCATTATCCCAGATTTTATCGGTAATTCCCTGATCGGATGCGCGCGTCACATAGGCCTCATAAATGGATTTACGCAGTTTTCGATTATCGGCGTAGGTTATCACCGCGAGGTAACAGGGCATGTCCAGGGTGACGCGGTATCCCGTCAGATCCTTTTGCTCGGCCAGTTGGCGCAACATGGCTATCGCGTAGTCTGGCAGCCCCTGTAGTTCGGACTCGTCCTGCGTCAGATATTGCCATGCCTGGGTCGAATCCAGCAGGTTGTTTTCAAATTTCGACTGCAATTCGGACAGATCTTTCTGCAACTGCTGATATCGATCGCGGTCATCACCCTCGAGTTCGACGCCCCCGAGCCGGAAATGTAACAGCGCATCGGTTATCGTTTTCTGCTGTGCCGGGCTCAGATTGGCAAATTCGGCGGAAGACCCGATATCTCGATAGCCCGTGTAAAGGGCTTGATTCTGGCTAACTTCGGTTGAATACTCACTTAGCAACGGCAGACAGTCATTATAGGCATCCCGCAGTTCCGGGCTACTCTTGACTGAATTCAAATGCCGAACCGGGGACCAGGCGCGGTCGAGCCTATCGTTCATCAGCTCGAGCGGCTTAATCAGGTTGTCCCAGTCATGCGATGGCATAGCCGTCAGTTCAGCAATTGCCCTACGATTCTGACTGATCAACTGTTCAATCGCCGGTTTGATGTGCTGCGGCTGGATATGGCTGAAGGCAGGTAGTGCCTCCGGCTCGAGTAGAGGGTTATGCAAGATATCGCTCATTTGCGGAAAACAGGGACGGCTAGTCTACTTAACTAGGACACGCAGTTAAATGGGTAAAGGCGCTCGAATCGAAAACATGGTCAGTAATGTACTGAAAAGCACAAATGCAGTGGCTACCGAGGCGTAGGCCTTCAGTTTGTTGCGCGCCACCGGCTGCGCTTCACCCAGCGCGGAAATAATATAGGGTTGACGCTTTTCTTCGGGTCTGGATATAACATGATGCTCGCTTTTGTGGCTGTTAATCTTAGCCAGCACCTGTTTACGCGCCGCGGCGCGAATCGCCTTCCATTCTCCCTTTAGTATCCTGCCATTCTGATCGAAGTCGTAGGCCTGCAAATACCGCCGCGGTTGCAACTTCCACTGTTTGATCAGGTCTTCGACCTGGCTTGCGATGAATTCAGCAGACGGATCGTTATACAGGGTATGAAACCAGCCCAGGACGTAGAGTCGTGTAGCCGGCCTGATCAGACGCTCGCGAAAACGATAGTTGCCGGGACTTAACGAAATCAGGCTGTTTTTTTTCGGTGGCTTAGACCGATACTCCCTGCTGTGACCATTATTGCTTGCAGGTCTCAACGAGCTTTGGAATTTCGTCATGCCGCTGCTTCAACAGTAGGTCGATGTTGGACCAGGCTTTGGAGAAGTTATGCTTGAGGCGTACCAGATGGTTGTAAATGCTGACCACATATACCGCAAACAACACAAATGTGGCCCAGATAATAATGCTGCCAATATCCATCTGACTGCTCCGTTTTAATCGAATTAATAACCCTAACTAGAGATAATTTCAATAAAATCAAGGGCTTGCCTACAATTATATCCGATTTGTCAGAGGTCTCGGGGTTAGCCCGGCTCATATATCCAGGTTATTGACGTTGAGTGCATTACTTTCGATAAATTCTCGTCTTGGCTCAACCTGGTCACCCATCAGAGTGGTAAAAACTTCATCCGCGGCGATCGCGTCTTCTATTCTTACCCGGAGCAAGCGCCGGTTTTCCGGATCCATGGTCGTCTCCCAGAGCTGGTCAGGATTCATTTCCCCAAGGCCCTTGTAGCGTTGGATGTTCAAACCCTTGCGCGCTTCATGCATCAGCCATTTATAAACTTCGCTAAACTTGCTGACCGCCTGACTTCGATCGCCGCGCCTAATCTGGGATTCGGCGGTAAACAGATCGCCAACTTGCTCGACAAACTGGACTATGGGCTGGTAATCCGCGCCGTTGAAAAACTCGTTGCTGAGTTCGTATTGCGAGCTGATACCGTGTAAGCGCTTGTCGACTACTAGCCGGTATTGGTTGCTGTCTTCGTCGCTTTTAACAGACAGCTTGTAAGACACCGATGCCCCGCTCTTGGCATTCAGGCGCCCAGCAAGCAGCTCACCCCAGTCCGCCATGGCTTTTTCATCGAGCAACATCGATTCGCTTACTGGCGGTAGATCGACCAGTTCCTCGAGTATTTCGGCTGGAATTGAGCGCATCAACCGATCAAAAATGGCAAGTATGGTTATGTACTGTCGTGCCAGATTTTCGAGCGCCAGGTCAGAAATTGCCGGTACGTCTTCAGTCAGCTGCAATTGCGCGCCTTCGATGGCGAGTTGCAGCAGGTAGGCATTCAATTCCCTATCATCTTTGACATATCGCTCCTGTTTGCCTTTTTTTACCTTGTATAGCGGCGGTTGCGCGATATAAACATGCCCGCGGTCAACCAGTTCGCGCATTTGTCGATAAAAGAAGGTCAGCAGCAGGGTACGAATATGCGAGCCGTCAACATCCGCATCGGTCATGATGATGATATGGTGATAACGCAATTTGTCGATATCGAATTCTTCGCGGCCTATGCCGCAGCCAAGCGCGGTTATCAAGGTACCTACTTCGACCGACTGCAACATCTTGTCGAAACGGGCTTTTTCGACATTCAAGATCTTGCCCTTGAGTGGCAAGATTGCCTGGGTTTTACGGTTACGCCCCTGTTTTGCCGAACCGCCTGCTGAATCACCCTCCACCAGGTAAATTTCTGACAGTGAAGGATCTTTTTCCTGACAATCGGCCAACTTACCGGGTAAGCCGGCAATATCGAGCGCACCCTTGCGACGGGTCATTTCGCGCGCTTTGCGTGCCGCCTCGCGCGCCCTCGCCGCTTCCATAATCTTGCTGGTTATCGATTTCGCATCCGCCGGGTTTTCTTCAAGATAATCTTTCAGATGCTCACCGACTACCGATTCGACAATACCCCTGATTTCCGACGAAACCAGCTTATCCTTGGTCTGCGATGAAAACTTGGGATCTGGAACCTTGACTGACAATACCGCGGTCAGTCCCTCACGAGCATCATCGCCCCCGGTATTTACCTTGTCTTTCTTGACCTGGCTATTTTCCATGTACTGGTTCAGCGTGCGGGTCAAGGCGGTCCTAAATCCTGACAAATGCGTCCCGCCATCTCGCTGCGGAATATTGTTGGTGAAACAGAATATATTTTCCTGGTACGAGTCGTTCCACTGCATCGAAACCTCGACAACGACATCATCCTGTTCCATTTTGATATTTATGACTTTTTCGTGAATCGGCGTTTTATTCTTGTTCAGGTGTTCGACAAAAGCGCGAATCCCGCCTTCATACTCGAATAGATCTTCCTTGTTGCTACGCTCATCCAGCAGATGAATGCGCACCCCAGAATTCAAAAACGAAAGTTCTCGCAAGCGCTTGGCAAGGATATCGTAGTGAAACTCGACATCGCCGAAGATTTTCGTACTGGGTAAAAAGCGCAGCTCGGTGCCTGTCTTGTCGGACTCCTTGATCGCTACGAGATCGCCCTGCGGTTCCCCAAGCCTGTATTCCTGGGTAAAAAGCTGTCCCTGACGCTTAATCCTGAGTGATAGAGTTTCGGATAGCGCATTAACAACCGATATACCGACACCGTGCAGGCCGCCAGACACCTTGTACGAGTTATCGTCAAACTTGCCTCCGGCATGCAACACGGTCATTATGACTTCAGCCGCTGAGCGACCCTCTTCTTCATGGATATCGACAGGAATACCACGGCCATCGTCTTTAACTGATATCGAACCATCGGTGTGGATAACGACTTTTATTTCCGAGCAATGGCCTGCCAGAGTCTCGTCGATCGAGTTATCGACAGCTTCGAAAACCATGTGATGCAAGCCGGTTCCATCATCGGTATCACCGATATACATGCCCGGGCGCTTGCGTACAGCATCAAGGCCTTTTA
>CAMYML010000007.1:0-30805 GCA_947259305.1 uncultured Gammaproteobacteria bacterium
TTCTCCAAGCCGAGCACGGTGATGCCAGTGGTGTCTACGGTGCGGCACTGCTTTGGGACTAGTCGGGTAAATTTCTGGGGACATAGTCTGGCGCCGTTATGGTTTTGCCGCCGGCAAGGCGGAAATTAATTAAAGATTGCGCTGCGCGGGTCGATCTAGTTATTGTGTTTCCTTTAATTGAACCTGTGCTCACGCCATGGCTAGCGTTAATCCTTTAGAAGTTACCTCGGCGCAGGGCCTGCACGGCCTTGAAATGCTGATCGTGGAGGTCGACAAGCTGGTCTCCCTGCCGGACATTTATTATCGGCTGGAAGAAGCGATTGTCGATCCCGGCTCGACAACCGACAAGATCGCCGAGCTGTTACGCAGCGATCCTGACCTCTGCGCGCGTATGTTACGCATGGCGAACAGCGCTTTTTACAGTTTCCCGACCAGGATCGAAACCATAGAACGTGCGGTCAGCACCATCGGCTTGCGCCAGATCCGCGAGCTGGTGCTGGTTACCTCGGTGGTCAAGGCCTTCGAAGGCATACCCTCCGGCAGCGTCAACATGACGACCTTCTGGGAGCATAGCGTTGCGGTTGCCATTATGGCGCGCGAGCTGGGGGCGCAGCTGAGAATCCCTAACGCAGACGGGTTTTACATTCCCGGATTGCTGCACGATATCGGACGTCTGGTCATGTACCTGAAGTTACCCGGTCTGATGCGCGATCTGCTGCAACAACGACAGGCCAGCGGTCAGGCCATGTACATTCTCGAGCGCAATATACTGGATTACTCGCACGCCGAAATCGGTGGCCGCCTGCTCGAATACTGGAAGCTGCCGCAATCGATCTGGGAGCCGGTGGTAACGCATCATGAACCGCGCAAGGGTGGTGAGTATTCTCTGGCCGCCTGCGCGATTCACATTGCCGATGGCTGGGTTAATACTAACTTTCGGGGCAGTAGTGGCGGTGGTTTCGAGTTATCGATCAGTCCCGAGGCGCTGGAGCGCATCGGCGTCGATATCGAGGAAGTCGGCCGAATTGGCGCCCTCGCCGCCGAGCAGACCAACGCGGTGGTGCGTCAATTCATGGGCCACTAGTTCTGCGTAACTAGCCCAGGACCAGCGTTGCCAGGCCGAGGAAGGCGATAATACCGACGACGTCGGTTACCGTGGTTAACACAACGCCACCGGCGATCGCGGGATCGATTCCGAGCTGGCGCAGAATTACCGGGATCACCGCGCCTGCCAGTGCACCGGCGACCAGATTGGCAATTAGCGCGAAGGCGATCACCAGACCGATGTTAATGTTGCCAAACCAGGCGATCGATAACGTGGCCACCACCAGTGCCCATATCAGCCCGTTGAGCAAACCGACCAAAATTTCCTTTTTGACCAGAGAGCGGTAGTTGGAACTACCCAGCTGGCCCAGGGCCAGACCCCGGATCGCAATCGTCAGCGTTTGCGATCCGGCGATACCGCCCATGCTCGGTACGATCGTGATCAGAATCGCCAGCGCGACGACCTGGTCCAGAATTTCTTCAAAGAAACCGATCACATAGGCCGCCAGAAAAGCAGTCAACAGGTTGATGCCCAGCCAGATGCCGCGACGGCGTGAGGTCACCAGCACCGGAGAAAACATGTCTTCCTCTTCCGACAGGCCGGCCATACCCATGATCGAGTGGTCGCCTTCGTCGCGGATAACGTCAACTACGTCATCGACGGTGATGCGACCGATCAGCTTGTGCTCCTCGTCGACCACTGGTGCGCTGATCAGATCGTCTTTCTCGAACTCGCGCGCAACCTCGGTATCCGACACGTGCACATGCATGGCGTCGATATCGGTGCGCATGATACTGCTGACTTCGTCTTCAGGATCATTGGTCAGCAAATCACCGAGGTAGAGGGCGCCGAGATAATGGTCGTGGCGGTCGGTAACAAACAGTTGATCGGTAAATTCGGGTAATTCACCGCGGATGCGCAGATAGCGCAATACCACGTCCAGCGCTACATCGGCGCGGATCGCAACCTGGTCGAGGTTCATCAGGCCGCCGGCAGTATCCTTGCTGTATGCCAGCACCGACTCGAGCTTTGCACGCTTGTGGGCGTCGAGCGTGTGCAGGGTTTTGACGAGTTTGTCGGTTGGCAGCGCGAGGATGATGTCCGCCTGGTCGTCGACGTCGGGCATGATTTCGACGATGGCCGCGATTTGCTCGGATTCGAGCTGCCTGAGCCTGGCGTCGCTGACATCGTCCTGGGTTTCCAGCAGTACTTCACCCATGTCCGCGAGTTCGATCAGGGGCCAGATCGAATCGCGTTGCTGCGACGGCAGCGAATCCAGCAACAGGGCCGTTTCCGCAACGCTGACGCCGCTCAGGATTTTCGCTATCTCGATGTTGTCATCGGCGTCGAGCGCAACCGATATATCCTGACGTAGCTGCTCGACTTCGTCTTCTAACATAATCCCGGTTACTCATTTTCGCCGAAACGATCGTTTATCAAGTTGACCAGGGCTTCGTGGCAGTCCTGTTCATCGCTACCGTCAACTTCAAGCACGAGCTCTACGCCCTTGCTGGCAGCCAGCATCATAACCCCCATGATGCTCTTGGCGTTCACGCGATTTTCTCCGCGACTGATAAAAACATCGCTTTCGAACTGACTGGCGCAGTTGACCAGTTTAGATGCCGCCCGTGCATGCAAACCGAGCTTGTTAATAATGATGATGTTTTCAGAGATCATTCCCCGTCCTGTTTGACTCCGTTGCGACCGCCGTTTAACGCCGTTTGACGGAGTTCTTCGAGTGATTGATGGGCGTAGTTTAAACCACAAAGCAGCATCGGCAAATTGATCCCGTTGACTGCTGCACGGGCGTTACCCTGGTGGCTGAAATGCCTGACGACGTTGTCTGGCGTCGCACCGAATACATCGGTTAGCAGCAGCACACAGTCGCCTCGAACCGTTCCAGCATAGCGTCGTGAATCAGGTCCGCGCACTTGCCCGAAGCTGCCGGTTTGCGGTGGGATGGTGCCGGCACCGGGTTCAGGCCTGGCGTAACCTGACTTAATCCGGTCTCGCTGGCCGCGACGAATTTGCTGCCCATGTCTTCATCGGTTAGCAACAGCTTGCCGACACTCATGCCTTGTCCCGGTGGCGGATGGAAATATTGGCGCGTTGCTGCCCGAGTTCACTGGCGATGCGATCCGCCAGGTAAACCGACCGGTGTTTGCCGCCGGTGCAGCCAATCGAAATCGTCATATAACTGCGATTCTCCTTTTCGAATCGCGGAATCCAGTCGTCCAGGAAACCGTAAATCGACGTAAACATGGCCTCGACCTCGGGGTAGCTTTCGAGATACTTGACCACCGCGCGGTCGCTTCCCGTCAGCGGTTTGAGATCTATTTCCCAGTGGGGATTTGGCAGGCAGCGCACATCGAAGACAAAATCCGTATCGGCCGGCACCCCGTTTTTGAATCCGAAGGACTGGATCAGAATGCCCATTTCGGAGGCAGTTTGCGAGAGTAAGCGGTCGATGATCATTTGCCGCAATTCGTGCACATTCAAATCCGTGCTGTCGATCGCCAGATCCGCGTTGGCATGGATATCTTCAAGCAATTTCTTTTCCTGCTGAATCGCATCCGCCAGTGGCAGGCCCTGTCGCGAAAGCGGGTGCTTACGGCGGGTTTCGCTGAAGCGTTTAAGCAGGCGCGAGGTATTGCAGGTCAGAAACAGGATTTCCAGCTGCAACGGGTGGCCGGAAATGTGGCGCATGATTTCATCGAAGCGGTCCGAGCTATCGACGCCGCTCCTGGCGTCGATGGCTATGGCAACCAGGTCATAGGGCTCCGGCGTGGCGTTGATCATGTTGTCGACCAGCTCCGGCAGCATGCCCAGCGGCAAATTGTCGATACAGTAATACCCCGCATCTTCCAGGGTATGTAAAGCCACGGTTTTACCGGATCCGGATAAACCGCTTACGATCACCAGTTTCACCTTGCTGTCTTCCTCGCCTCGCTAACTCGCGGTTGGTTCATCCTGCGTTATTGCCTGATTCTGACAATTGATAAAATCCTGCGTCGAATCGTAGCCGCTGATTTGCAACAGGTGATTGTGCGCGGCGTCTTCGACCTGGAAAGAAAAGAATCTCAGTTTTAGTGGTTGCAGATAGCAGTCGAGCGATTCGTCGCTGGTTAACGTGGTTTTCATTGCTCGGCCGACTGGATGATTTGCGCGATTTCATCCTTGCTGGCGGCGTTGCGGATAGCCTCGCAGACTTCTTCCCTGGAGAAAATGCGGGCGAGCGAAGACAGTATCAACAGGTGCTCTTCGGTCGCTTCATCGGGGATGATAATGGTAAACACCAGATCGACCGGCCGGTTGTCGGGTGCCTCGAAATTGACCGCCTCCTTGAGCCGGAAAAAACAGGCCGCGGTTTTGTCGAGATCGGCGAGACGGGCATGGGGCACCGCGAAACCCATTCCCAGCCCGGTGCTACCGAGGCGCTCTCGATTCAACAGGTTGTTATAAATCGAGGATTCCGGCAGTTGGGTCCGGTCGGCGACGATATTTGCGATCAATTGCAGGAGTTTCTTTTTGCTCGAGATTTCAGTATCAAGAAAAATTGCTTGTGGCGACAAGAGTGCTGAGACTGTCATTTTCTGGAACTTAAATACAGGTTGCCTGAAATCGATGCGCGCATCTTAGTCAAATTGACCGAGTATGCAAGCCCGTACAAAAAAAAGGGGAGTCGGACTCCCCCAGATTTTTCAGGCCAGTTCGGTGGCAGCGCCCTTAGGGCGGTGGCTCTTCATTTTTTCCTTATGTCTTTTCCCCTGGCGATCAAGTTTATCGACGAGGCCATCGATTGCAGCATACATATCCCCCTGTACATCATCGGCATGCAGATTACCGCCACTGACGTGTAAAGTCGCTTCGGCTTTATGCCGTAGCTTTTCCACGGTTAGTACGATATGGATATCCAGCGCATGATCGAAATGCCGGTCCAGCTTCTCGACTTTTTCGTTGACGTAATTACGCAAGGATTCTGTGATTTCGACATGATGGCCACTCAAACTGACTTGCATCTGTAACCTCCTGGGCTGTGTGATCCGCATTACCGCGAATCGTTAGTGTCTCAAAAGAGACGTTTACGTTCATTGGACGGTGGGATATTTAACGCTTCCCTGTATTTGGCAACGGTTCTCCTGGCAACGTTAATACCTTGTTCGCCCAATAAATTTGCAATCTTGTTGTCGCTGAGCGGTTTTTCCGGCCTTTCGGCGGCGACGAATTTTTTGATAATCGCGCGGATCGCCGTGGCCGAGCATTCTCCGCCATCGGCGGTGCCGACGTGGCTGGAGAAAAAATACTTGAACTCGAGAATGCCGCGCGGGGTATGCATGTACTTGTGCGTGGTTACCCGCGAAATGGTCGATTCGTGCATTTCCAGCGATTCGGCGATATCGCGCAATACCATGGGTTGCATGGCTTCTTCGCCATAGTCGAGAAAGGCATGCTGGCGTTCGACGATGGCATTGGCCACTCGCAGCAAGGTATCGTTGCGGCTTTGCAGGCTTTTGATAAACCAGCGCGCTTCCTGCAGATGATCCTTTAAATAGGTGTTGTCGGCGCTACTGTCGCTGCGCTTGATCAGGCTGGCATACTGGTCGTTGACGCGCAGTCTGGGCGCGTTATCCGGATTGATGCTGACCCGCCAGGACCCCGCATGTTTGTTGACATAGACGTCGGGCACGATGTACTCGGCGTGATTCTGGCTGATGCTATGCCCGGGGTGGGGATTGGTGGTCTGGATCAGTTTTATGATCTCGGCCAGTTCGACGTCGTTGGCCTGCAGTCGCCGTTTCAGCAGCGCGACATCGTTGCCGGCGAGCTGCTCGAGGTACTTGTCAACAAGCACCAGGGCCTTGGCCAGATGCGGCGTTTTGGGATCGTATTGCCCCAGCTGAATTGCCATGCATTCGCGCGGGCTGCAGGCCGCCACTCCGACCGGGTCGAAGCGTTGCACCAGGTGCAAAACGGCTTCGATTTCGTCCAGTTCAAGCTCCTCGTACTCCGCTAACATGCCTTCGTGGATATCTGCCAGCGGTTGCGTCAGGTAGCCGCTGTCATCGATGGAGTCGATAATTGCCATGCCGATCTCATAATCCAGCGGCGGCAGGTGCGAACAATCCAGCTGCCAGATGAGGTGAGTCTTCAGGGTATCTACTTCACCGGCCTGGTTTTCAAACATATCGCGGTTGTCGCTACCCATCGACGCCGACTGGCTCGATGAACTCGGCAAGTTATCGTAGATTTGATCCCAGCGCGCGTCGATTTCGAGATCGTCCGGCAGTCGCTGCTCCGCCCTGTTTTCGGAGATCGTGCTTGCGGGTGCTTTGAAATCGGTGAGGTCTTCGCCATTACCGCGGCCATCTTTGCCGGCGTCGAGGTCCATAACCGTGATTTCGCCGAGGTTATCGTCCTGATCGAGTAACGGGTTGGTTTCCAGGGTTTGCTGAATTTCGGTTTGCAGCTCCAGCGATGATAGTTGCAGCAACTTGATCGCCTGCTGCAATTGAGGCGTCATCGTTAGGCTTTGCCCAATGCGCAGCTGCAGGCTTTGCTTCATAAGCGGGATGTGTCCTTCAGGGTTATTTTATAGGTATATTTGATATCTCCCATGCATGTAGTTATAGCTTAAAATTGTCGCCCAAGTAAATCTTTCTCACCATTTTATTTTCCAGAATCTGCTCCGGATTACCTTCGGCCAGAATCGTGCCATCGCCCATGACATAGGCGCGATCACAGATTCCGAGGGTTTCACGCACGTTGTGATCGGTGATTAGCACGCCGATACCGCGCTCGGCCAGCTGACGTACAATTGACTGAATTTCGATTACCGAAATCGGGTCAACGCCTGCGAATGGTTCATCCAGCAGGATAAAGTCGGGCTGGTTAGCCAGCGCGCGTGCAATTTCAACGCGGCGGCGCTCACCACCGGATAGCGATATACCCTCGCTAGCGCGCAGATGCTCGATCTGAAAATCCTCCAGCAAGAGCTCCAGTGCCTGTTTGCGCGCCGGGCCGTCGAGATCCTGGCGTAGCTGCAGGATTGCGAAGATGTTCTGTTCCACCGTGAGATTGCGAAACACCGAGGCTTCCTGGGGTAAATAACCGATGCCGAGCCTGGCTCGGCGATGCATGGGCAAGTGGCTGATGGTTTTATCGTTTAAGCGGATGGTGCCCGAATCATTGTTCACCAGACCGACGATCATGTAAAAGCAGGTGGTCTTGCCGGCTCCATTGGGGCCTAGCAGGCCGACAATCTCGCCGCCAGCCACCCGCAGCGAAACCGATTTGACGACTGCGCGCTGTTTGTAGGATTTGGCGAGGTCGGTGACCTCGAGAAGGTTGCCGCCGCTCATCCGCGCTTATTCTGTGCTCGGCGTGTTGCTTCTGGGCTGAATCAGCATTTTCACGCGTTCATCCGTATCCGAGCTGCCGGCCTGGATGTTGTTGTCTTCGGTGTTGATTCTTATCAACTTGCTTTCGATGGTGTCCCCGGCGTGGCTGAATCGCGCGTCTTCGATCAGTTCGAGCATTGATTCGGAGTTGCGGTAGTTGATGCGCCTGGCTTGCCCCAGCATTTCGCGTTGTTCGTCATCGAGTTGCCTGAAGCGTGCCGGCGAGCCGGTCATTTCCATCAGCACCAGGTCATTGGCCTGGTTGAAATGAATCACCAGTCGTTCCGAGTTGATTTCCAGGCTGCCCTGCGTGAGGCTGACATTGCCCTGATAGATGCTGATATTTTCCTTTTCACGAACTTCGAGACTGTCCGCCTCGACCGAGATTGGCTGCTCGCCGTCGCTGCCAAGCGCCCACAGCGGCGGTGACAGCAGCAATGCCAGCAGCAAGGCGTATTTAACTGTCGCCATGGTAATAAACCGCCCTGGTTCTGCTGAGCCGGTAGACCCTGGCGGCCAGATCGAAAACGGCCGCCTGCGCTTCGATTATTGCCTGTTTACTGCGCAGCAGAACAGCCTCGTCGCTGCTGACGAGGTCCAGGTCTGGTTCGAAGCGCATACTCTCGCTCAGAATTTCGAGCGGATCGGCCCCGGTTTTTTGCATAATTACCTGTTCGCGCATCCACAACAGGTTAGCCTGATGTTGCAGCTCGCCCTGTAGCGCATCGACCCGCCAGTGATAGGCTGCACGATAGATTTTCAGCGCGGGGACTTCGATCAGGCTGATGTCGTTGCGCGGATAGTGCTCCAGCCTGCGACTGCTGAATTCGTAGTCGAGGTCACCACTCGCGCCGATCGCGCGATAGTTCAGATTGGTCAGAAAGTAGTCGATGTTATCGGGGATGACCAATGCCGCGGTCTCGATCCGCGAGCGCAACTGCGATTCGTAAACCCAGCCAACCGCAACCGCGATGAAGCCCAGGACCAGTACGAATATCAGCGCGCGCGATTTCATTCGAGATAGCTGTTCTGTTTTGCTTCGAGCAGGCCCTGTGCATGCAGGATGAAGTCGGTCACCTCGCGCACCGCGCCGTGGCCGCCGCTGGCGCTGGTGACCCAGTCGCAGTGCTGTTTGACGAAGCCGTGCGCGTTTTGCACGGCGATGGCGAAACCGACGCGCTGCATGATCGGCAGGTCCGGTAGATCGTCGCCGATATAGGCGATTTGAGCGGCTTCTCTGCCGCTCTCCTGTAACAGTTTGTCGAAGGCTGGAAGCTTGTCGCGATGCCCCTGGTAAATATGGGTAACCCCGAGGTCGCCCATGCGGTGATTGACGATTTTCGATTGACGCCCGGTAATCACCGCGACCTCGATAGCGCAATCGAGCAGCATGCGAATACCATGGCCATCGAGCGAATTGAAGGTTTTGTACTCTTCGCCCCGATTATCAAATTGCAGGCCGCCATCGGTTAGCACGCCGTCGATATCGACGATGAGCATGCTTACCTGTCTGGCCTTCTCACTAGGGGCGGTAGTCATGGGTTCTCCTAAACAACACCCGCTCTTAATAAATCATGCATGTTTAACGCACCCTGAACCGACAGTTCCTGGTCGACCACCATGAGCGCGTTTATTTTCTTGTCGTGCATGATTTTTAAGGCTTCGCTGGCGATGCGCTCGGCCTCGATGGTAACGCAGTTCGCGGTCATGAATTGATCCACCCGGGCGGTTTTCATGTCGGGCATCTTTTCGAAGGTGCGCCGCAGGTCGCCATCGGTGTAAATGCCGACCAGTTTACCGCTGTCGGCATCGATTACGCCGGCTACGCCGAGGCCCTTGGCGGTCATCTCCAGCAGAGTGTCCTTCAGGCTCGTGCCGCTAGTGACCAATGGAATCGCGTCACCGGTATGCATGATGTCGCTAACCCGCAGCAGTAGCCGTCGACCGAGATGGCCACCGGGGTGGGACAGGGCGAAATCATGCTCGGTGAAGCCGCGGGCTTCCAGCACCGCCACCGCGAGCGCATCACCCATTGCCAGGGTTGCGGTCGTGCTCGAGGTGGGCGCCAGGCCCAGCGGGCAGGCTTCCTTGCTGACGCTGACATCGAGATGTATGTCGGCGCTGCGCGCCAGGCTGGAAGCGGGGTTGCCGGTGAGGGCGATCAGCGGTATGCCGAGTCGTTTCAACAGGGGTAACAACAGCGTGATTTCGCTGGTTTCGCCGGAGTTGGACAGCGCGATCACCAGATCCTGCGCGGTGATCATACCCAGGTCACCATGGCTGGCTTCGCCGGAATGCATGAAAAAGGAAGGGGTTCCGGTACTCGCCAGCGTGGCCGCAATCTTGTTGCCGATGTGACCGGATTTACCCATGCCGGTGACAACTATGCGACCCTCGCATTTCAAAATCAGATCGCAGGCATCGTAAAAATTCTGATCCAGCCGCGCGCTCATTGCGGTTATGGCTTCTGCTTCGGTTTTCAGCACGGCGAGGCCTAGCTCGATATATGCGTGTTTTGTCATAACTGGTGCGGACTATCCCACGGCGACCTGATAATACAAATATAGCTGGTAAATAACAAAAGCCGAAAACAGGAAAATCCCCTTGGCACGAGTCAGGAAACGCGGTACGGCGCTGGGAAAACGCGACATCAATACGAACGCCAGGGTTAGCGCGATGACCACCGGCAGGTCGCGGCTGCGCGCCGAGGGGTCGATACTGAAGGTGGAAAACATCGCTGGCAGGCCGACCACCGCGAGGGAGTTAAACAGGTTCGAGCCGATAACGTTGCCGACCGCGAGATCGGGTTTGCCTTTTTTCAGGCTCGCGATCGAGGCCGCGAGTTCGGGCAGACTGGTGCCCAGAGCGACGATGGTCAGTCCGATGATCAATTCGCTGACGCCGAGCTCGAGTGCAAAATTCGAGGCGCCCCAGACCAGCAGCTTGGAACTCGCCACCAGCAACACCAGGCCCACAATCAACCAGCCAATGGCGGCCCGCATGCTAAGATCCGACACCATTTCCTCTTTTTCATGTTCCTCCCTGGCGTAAGCCGCCGGGTGCCGTCGATGCTCGCGGATCAGGTGGGAAAGGCTGAGTATCAGCAGCCCGAGCAGGGCAAAACCGTCGATCAGATCGAGCGTTAAATCGAATAGCGCCCAGGCCATAACCGCCGTCGCCAGCAGGAGCAGGGGGAATTCGGTTTTGAACAGGCGTGCCGCGACCGGCACCGGCGCCAGGATTGCGGTCACCCCGAGGATCAGACCGATGTTGGCGATGTTAGAGCCGAGCGCATTGCCGATTGCGATATCGGGTGTGTCCTCCATGACCGCGACTATCGAAACCACGATTTCAGGGGCGGAGGTGCCGAACCCGACGATGATAATGCCGATAATCATGATCGATACGCCGAGCAGGTGCGCCAGTGCCGCGGCGCCTTCGACGAACTTGTCGGCGCTCCAGATCAGCAGGGCCAGGCCAGCAAGAACGGCGGCGATATAGCTAAGCATTTGCTCTGACGCTACCGGATGATCAGAATTCGTCGGTCGAGGTGAACAGCCCGACGCGTAAATCCCTGGCGCTGTAAATTTCCCTGCCGTCGACTTCCATCGATGCATCGCCAATGCCCATCACCAGCTTGCGCATGATGACGCGTTTCATGTCGATGCGATAAGTGACCAGCCTGGCGGCTGGCAATACCTGCCCGAAGTATTTGACCTCGCCGGCGCCGAGTGCGCGGCCATGCCCCGGACCGCCCTTCCAGCCGAGGAAAAATCCAATCAGCTGCCACATCGCATCCAGGCCCAGGCAGCCCGGCATCACCGGATCGGTTGCAAAATGGCATTTGAAAAACCAGAGCTCCGGGTTGACGTCGAGTTCGGCAACTATCTCACCTTTTGCATAACTACCGCCGTCTTCATTGATGGTAATGATACGATCGAACATCAACATTGGCGGCAGGGGCAAAAGTGCGTTACCGGGGCCGAACAAATTGCCTTTGCCACAGTCGATGAGTTCCTCATAGCTGAAGCTATGTCGATCGGTGTGAGGTTTGGACATAGATTATATTGTTATCAGAATTATGAGCCTGCGAACACTAACGATTATGCGACAAATTTGCCAGTAAATTTATGGAATGATTCCTAATTCCGCTTTGCGGCGTTCACTTGCCGTCTTATAACCGCTAGACTCGGCATGGATTTAGCCTCCAGCGACGGCTGGAGTCAGCTTCTATTCAGCAATGCAATGGAAAAATCATGGCTATGAATATACAGGCATCAAGGTTTATCGGGCTTTGGGTTTTGTTTTTATGCAGCTTTGGGATACAGGCGCAGGAAAAGCTCAGCCTGCAGCAGGCGATCGAAATGGCGCTGGCGCACGACCCCAGGATCGAAGAAAAACAGGCCTTTGTACGCCAGGCCAGGGGGTTGCTGCAGGAGGCCGAGGGATCGGCGGGATTTCGTTATTCGGTGGATAGCTTTCTCGCGGTTGCGACCGGCCTCGATGGCGGCTTTTACGAAGGCGGCGGCGACTCGTGCTCGGGTGATTGTCGGCTGCGCGACGATGCTTATGATTTTGACGATGGCCTGTCCTTGTGGGCGGGTTTAACCTTTAGCATTGTCAAACCGCTGGCCACCTTCGGGCGGCTCGAGAATTACCAGCAGGCGGCGCAAAACAATATTGCGATCAAGCAGCAGGATGTCTCGCTGCAGCGCGACGAAGTGGCGCTGCAAGTCGTCAAGGCCTATTATGGCTACTTGACAGCGCGCGACAGCCGGCTGTTGCTTGAAGACACGCGTTTCCGGCTCGAAGGCGCGCTCGACCTGGTTGAGGGTTGGCTGGAGGAAGGCACCGGCAACGCCAGTCAATCGGACAAGTACGCGCTCGAGTCGGGCCTGGGACTGATCGATAATTTTCTCGCCGAAGCTGGCGGCCTCGAAAAAATCGCGATGGCGGGATTAAAGTTTTTAACGGGCCACGAGGATGATGTCATCGAACTGGTCGAGCGGCGTATTCAACCGCTTGAGCTACCCGCGGAAAGCCTGGATGAATGGATCGAACTCGCGCTTGCCAACCGCGCCGAATTCAAGCAGGTCGAGGCTGGTCTGTCGGCGCGCCGCGCCCTGGTAGCGGCCTCGCGCGCGGACAAGAAACCGATCGTGTTCGCCGGGGTGGCCGGGTCGCTATCCTATGCGCCAAACCGCGAAACGCTCGACAATCCCTACATCTACGACCCGTTTAACCATGCGGCTGCATCGCCGTTGATCGGCATGCGCTGGCAATTGGGGCCGGGCGCCCAGGAGGGCCGCATAGCGCAGGCGCAGGCCGAGCTCGACGCGCTGGTGCACAAGGCTTCGTTTGCGCGCGCGGGGATTCCGTTTCAGGTGCGTGAACAGTATTACTCGATGCAGGCCAGGTACCAGTCGATCGACTCCATGCGCAAGAGTTCCAGGTCGGCGCGGCGCTGGATGATTGCCTCATACTCCGATTTCGAGGCCGGTCTCGAGGAGGCCGACAAGGTTATCAACGCGCTGCAGGTCTACGTGCTCTCCTATGCCGAGTATCTGCGCGCGGTGAATGATTTCAATAATTTGGTGTCCAAAATGAAAAGTGTCAGTGGGGTATTTCAGTGAATAAAATATTAGCCTTCGTTTTGCTGCTGGTCGTGTTGCCGGCTCAGGCTGTCAGCGGGCCCGAAAAGTTGATCAGAGATACCTCGGACAGGGTTATTGCCGAGATCAAGAAAAACGCAGCCAGTTATCAAAGCGACCCGCAAAGAATTTACCGGCTGGTCAACGATGTCGTGTTGCCGCATTTCGATTTTAGCGCAATGACCGACCTGGCGCTGGGGAATTACAAGGACCAGGTCAATGGCGAGCAGAAGCCGACCATTGTCAACGAATTTCGCCAGTTGCTGGTGCGTACCTATAGTTCGGCCTTGCTCGAATACACCGATCAGGTGTTGATTTACCTGCCGATGGAAGGCAGCGAAGCCGACGGCAATGTCGTGGTCAGGACCGAGATCGAGCAGGCGGGAGGATTTCCGATCCCGATCAACTACAGCCTGCGACTGGGAGACGATGGCTGGAAGGTGTTCGATATCAGCGTCGATGAAGTCAGCCTGGTCACTAATTACCGCTCGAGTTTTGCGCGTGCGATTAAAAAAGATGGCGTCGACGGGTTGATCAAAACCCTGCAGAGCAGGAACCAGGAATAACTAACAAGGTCTGAGTCATCCGTCCGCAAGCTTGAAATCGGCAATGCGCGCTCATTGCAGAATCCCGCTGGGACTCGCGCGGCCTGAAGGCGCGCAGTCTTGCACTGGGGTGACATTCTAAAAATGACAATTATTCGGATTTTTCCTGTTAGAATGTCCGCCCCTGAAATTACTGGTTGTGCATGAACAAGTTAATCATCAAAGGCGGCATACCCTTGTCGGGCCAGGTGCGTATATCCGGCTCCAAGAATGCGGTATTGCCGATCCTGGCCGGCACCTTGCTTGCCGATAGCCCGGTGATCATCCGCAACGTGCCGCACCTGCATGACGTCACTACGACGATGGAATTGCTCGGCCGCATGGGCGTGTCGCTCACGATCGGTGAAAAGATGAGCATCGAGGTGGATCCCACTTCGCTGGAAAATACTTTCGCGCCCTACGAACTGGTTAAAACCATGCGCGCATCGATTCTGGTGCTGGGCCCGCTGCTGGCGCGTTTCGGGCAGGCCGAGGTATCGCTGCCGGGCGGCTGTGCCATCGGCGCGCGTCCGGTGGATATGCATTTGAGTGGTCTCGAAGCCATGGGTGCCGATATCGATGTCGACCAGGGCTATATCAAGGCGCGCTGCAAACGACTCAAGGGTGCGCGTATCGTCATGGACCAGGTCACCGTGACCGGCACCGAGAACCTGATGATGGCGGCAAGCCTGGCTGATGGCACCTCGGTTATTGAAAATGCGGCGCGCGAGCCCGAAGTCGTCGATCTCGCCGATTTTATCAACGCGATGGGCGGCAGGATCGAAAACGCCGGCACCGACATGATTACTATTCACGGGGTCGAAAGTCTGCACGGCTGCGATTACTCGGTCCTGCCCGACCGGATTGAAACCGGCACTTACCTGGTGGCTGCCGCAATTACCGGTGGCAAGGTTTTGATCAAGCATACCGATCCACGCCTGCTGGATGCGGTGCTTGCCAAGCTGGAAGAAGCCGGGGCATTGATCGATCTCGGCGAGGACTGGATCGAGCTGGATATGGAGGGTCGCAAGCCCCACTCGGTGAATATCAGAACCGCGCCTTATCCCGGTTTTCCGACCGACATGCAGGCGCAGTTTTGTGCGCTCAACGCGATCGCCGAAGGCACCGGCTCGGTCACTGAAACCGTGTTCGAGAATCGTTTCATGCATATCCAGGAATTCATGCGCCTCGGCGCGAACGTCCATCTCGAAGGCAACACCGTCATAATTACGGGCGTCGAATGGCTTAACGGGGCCCAGGTCATGGCGACGGACTTGCGCGCCTCGGCCAGCCTGATTCTCGCGGGACTGGTGGCGCGCGGAGAAACCGTGGTGGATCGCATCTACCATATCGATCGCGGCTATGACCATATCGAAGAAAAACTCGCGGGTCTCGGCGCTCAGATTCAACGCGTTCCGAACTGATCTTCGTGTCGAATGAGTTAACCATAGCGCTCGCCAAGGGCCGAATTCTCGATGCAACCCTGCCGTTGCTGGCGCGCGCAGGAATCGAACCCGAGGACGATCTGACGACCAGCCGCAAACTGATTTTTGCAACCAACCATAAATCGATCAAACTGGTGCTGATCCGCTCGGCCGACGTCGCAACCTATGTTCAGTACGGCGCAGCCGACCTCGGCGTCGCGGGCAAGGATATTTTGCTCGAGCACGGCGGCGAGGGGCTTTACGAGCGCCTGGACCTGAAAATCGCCCCCTGCCGCATGATGACCGCGGGCTTTGCCGGCCGACCAATGCCACGCACGCGCCTCAAGGTGGCGACCAAGTATCCTCGCATTACACGCCAGTTTTTTCTCGATCAGGGGCGGCAGGTCGAGTTGATCAAGTTATATGGCTCGATGGAGCTCGCGCCCGTGGTCGGCCTCGCGGATATCATCGTCGACCTGGTCGATACCGGCAATACGCTCAAGGCCAATGGCCTGGCGCCGCTGGAACACATCATGGATATCAGTTCACGCCTGATCATTAACCGCGCCTCGCTGAAGATGAAAAATCAGCCGATCCGGGAACTCGTCGACAAAATCGAAAGCGTGGTGGGATAGCATGGATATAAAGCGGCTCGACAGTTTCGAAAGCGATTTCAGGGCACGACTCGATAAACTGCTTGCCTGGGATTCGACATCCGACGAAGCAGTTTTCAAAACAGTCAGCGAAATACTGAAATCGGTTAAAAACCAGGGCGATAGTGCAGTGCTCGATTTTAGCCTGCGCTTCGACGGTCTCAAGGCTAAAAACCTGGCCGATTTAGAAATGCCGTTGGATCGACTTCGAGAGGCCTACGATGGAATCGACCACAAGGATCGAGAGGCGCTCGAGCAAGCTGCCTTGCGGATTCGCACCTACGCCGAGCGCCAGAAACTTGAATCCTGGGAATACACCGAGCCCGATGGCACGCTGTTAGGCCAACAGGTTAACCCGTTGGATCGGGTCGGGCTTTACGTGCCGGGCGGCAAGGCCGCTTATCCGTCCTCGGTGTTGATGAACGCGATTCCCGCAGCCGTGGCCGGCGTCGCCGAACTGGTTATGGTGGTGCCAACGCCCAGGGGCGTTATTAACGAGTTAGTGCTGGCGGCGGCGCATATTGCCGGGGTCAACCGGGTGTTCACCATCGGCGGCGCCCAGGCCGTGGCGGCGCTCGCCTATGGTACCGAAACCGTACCCGCGGTCGATAAGATTGTCGGCCCGGGTAATATTTATGTCGCTACCGCAAAGCGCATGGTGTTCGGCACGGTCGGCATCGACATGGTCGCCGGCCCGTCGGAAATTCTGGTAATTTGCGATGGCCAGACCGACCCTGACTGGGTCGCGATGGACCTGTTTTCCCAGGCCGAGCATGACGAAGATGCCCAGGCTATCCTGCTATCTCCGGATGCCGATTTCCTCGATGCCGTGCAGCAGAGCATCGAGCGGTTGCTCGAGGAAATGCCGCGCAAAGATATCATCGATCAGTCGATGAGCACGCGCGGCGCCCTGATCAAGGTGGCTAGCCTCGACGAGGCGGTTGAAGTCGCCAATTTTATCGCGCCCGAGCATCTCGAACTATCGGTGGAAAATGCGCCTGAACTGGCGCGCTCGATTCGTCATGCCGGCGCCATATTCCTGGGTCGCTATACTGCCGAGGCACTGGGCGATTACTGCGCGGGTCCAAACCATGTGCTGCCAACCTCGCGCAGCGCGCGGTTTTCGTCACCGCTCGGTGTCTACGACTTTCAAAAGCGCTCCAGCCTGATTGGCTGTTCGCCCCGGGGCGCATCCGACCTCGGCAAGATCGCTTCGATCCTGGCGCGCGGCGAAGGTCTGGTCGCACACGCCCGTTCGGCGGAATATCGTATCAAGCGAAGCCGCCCCTAAGGCGGCCTCGTCCCGGAAACGCGCCAGCGTTACCGAAGCGTCGGACTGTCTTGAGATAGCATCATCCCCGGACCTGTGGACAACTGCAGAAAGTCAGATCTTGTCGTTGATTACCAATTCGAGCGTTTTATTGAAATCTGCAGGCATCGAGTCTGATAGTTGTTCGTAATCTCCCGGCTGTCTTTCAGGATTACCGGAGACTGATATGCGCACACCCACGATTATATTTTTAGCGCTGGAAATCGATCTGCCCGGAATCATGGCATGACTGTCATTTAAGGTTATTTCGAAAGGCAGCTCGTGTACCTGTTTGCGCACCACGGCAAGGGGAGGGCCGGGATTGTCCGCCGCGCGTACAAAAACGAATACTGGAGACTCCGGCGACAGTTCTTTTTTCAAGGCCCGATTCAGTGTTATTTTCAGTTTTAATTCGGTAACCGGTTTCGAGCCTGTTTGGCTGGAGGCTTCACCTGCCTCTTCATCGGCCCTGTAGTCCCGAAAATTGATCGCGGAATCGAAGCCCTGTGATGGCCGGGCGTTCTGGCTGAAAGCGTCAATTCGAGGTAAGGGCTGCCAGCTGCCGGTATAGCCCAGGGCTTTAGCCTTTGCGAAGGCTGTGTCCGCCTCTTTCCGGCGATTCAGGTGATAATATGATTTCGATAGCAATACCCATCCATCAACATCATCCGGTTGCTTTTCTAAGCGCTGCTTCAGGCCGACCAGTAATTCGTCGACGGGCGCGAGGCTAGCGGTTGAGTCCAGGTTACTCGAAGCAGGGGCCGCAGCCTGGGAGGCCTTGAACTCGCGCATAAGATCCTGTTCTACAGGATTGGCAAATTGGGTAACTGCAAAATAGATACCCAGTGCGAGCAGCGGCAGCGCAACGAGTACCGATATTTTAGCCTGCGATGAAGACATCATATTCGATGGATTAATCTTGCTTGATGCTGTGAATTGGTCGTGGCGATAAGAAAAATAAAAAAGTATGTTTCGGGCTTATTATGAGAACCTGAGAACTGGAGCAGCATTCCCGCCTCCTGCGTAGATTGGTACACCGAGGCCGGGATGATCCAGCATTAATCAGAAACCACTATCGCCAACCTTATGACAGCCCCTGCCGCCGCCGCTGCAATCCATGTTTTGTGCAACAGTGCCGTTATTGCCGCCATTGTGATCCCCTTCCGATCTGAAATCACGCGCATGACAGGCGGCGCAGAAGGGTGCGTACTGGGTAGCGCGAGAGGGCAGCCACGGAAAGGGAGGGGGTCCGGTACCGCTGCTGATCGTGGGTCCGTGACACCCGTTACAGCCAGGGTCTCTTCTGTGGTCGCCCGGGTAGTTTCCATTAGGATCATGACTAAAGTTAGTCGGCGCCCAGCCATTGGTGGTATGACACACGTCGCACTGCTCGGTCGTGGCCAGATGCGTTGGAACCGCGTCTATCTTACCTGTCGCTGTATTACCATCGTGGCAGCTAACACAGTTGTTGGCACTGCTGGAATCGTGCGTCCAGGTTCCGCCCACGAAAGTCGCGGTGGTATGACAGGATGAGCAATCCAGGCCGGTCTGGATGTGCGCGGGCACCGCGTCCACCTTTCCGATTATGGGATTGCCGTCATGGCAGGACCCGCAGTTGCCGGTGATGCCGGTATGATCGAACGTCGCCGGTTTGAAGGCACTCGGGTTATGACAGACACCGCAATCCTGATTGGTCGTAACATGGCCGACATCTTTCGGCGTCGCGAAGCCGGCGGCGTGACAGGATGCACAGTTATCTACGATGCCGACGTGGTCGAAGGTTGCCGGCCTAAAGCCCGCGGTCTGGTGGCAGTCCCTGCAATCACCGTTGGTCGGCACATGGCCGGTGTTTTTTCCAATGGTGGTATTTCCATTGTGGCACGACGCACAGGTATCGTTGATGCCGACTAACTGGTGATCAAACCTGGCACCGGCAAAGACCGTGGTGTTATGGCACAGCGAGCAATCCTCGGTGGTCGTAATGTGGTTGCCTGATTTGGGTTTCGCGGTAACGGGATTGGTATCGTGACAAGACGCGCAGTTATCCACGATATCGGTATGATTGAATACGGCCGGCTTGAAGGTGCCGGGAACGTGGCAGACACTGCAGTCCTGAGCGGTCGGAACGTGGCCGGGATTCTTCTTGCTCACCGCTCCGGTAGCAAGATCACCATGACATTCTTCGCAGTTATCGATCCTGCCGGTATGGTCAAAGACAGCGTCGGCAAAAGAGACGGTGTTGTGGCACACTCCGCAATCCTGGCCGCTCGTGGCAGGATGATCGGTTGACAATCCACTGGGTCCGAGGGGGCCAGTCGGCCCATCGGGGTCGAATGTCCCATCATGGCACGAGGCACAATTACCCGAGATGCCCACATGGTCGAAAATCGAAGGTGTGAACCCGGCAACCGTATGGCAAACATCACAATCCTGGCCGGTTGGTAAATGGTTTGCATCCTTGACCAGGTTCGCAGTCGGATTGCTGGGCAAGGGCAGGAATTGACCGGTATGACAGCCTTCGCAGCCGCGGGTTATAAAATCGTGAACCGCCGTACGAAATGTTGCCGACGGCGAGAAATCTCCTTGATTAGTAGCATTAGCACTGTGGCACACGACGCATTCACCCAGTGCCGGAATATGATTGGATATCTTGCCTATGGCCCCGACCGCAACATAATCTGGATTGCCGCTGTGGCAGGATTCGCATTGTGCCGTGATCCCCACGTGACCAAAGTTCGACGCTGGCTTGAACGCTGGGGTGGTACTGTGGCAAATATTGCAATCCTGGTTGGTCGGCAAATGGGTAGCTGGTTTGCCGTAGAGTGTGTTACCCGACGTGCTGAAGTCACCATTATGGCAGGACGTGCAGTCGTTGGGATCTATGCCCACATGGTCAAACGTCGCGACCGCAAAGCTCGAATGCACAACACCCAAAGTGCTGTGACAATCGGCGCAATCCTGGTTCGGACCGAGCGGCGTCGGAAAGTGATTAAACAGCTTTCCAACACTGATCACATTGTTGTGGCAGTCCGTGCAAAGCGCGGGTGGGATATAGCTCGGCCCATGGCCAAAGACGCCGGTTGCGAAACTACCCGGGGTATGACAAACACTGCAATCCTCGGTGGTCGGCAGGTGAGTGCCTACTGGCTTACCGCTCGCCTCTCCAGGAAGGCCAGTGTGACAGTTGGATGTGGCGCAGTTGGCAACGATGCCGGTATGGTCGAAGCCAAATGCCGGCGAGAAACTCTCGGTGTTATGGCAGGACTCGCAATCGATCCGATCCGGATGGGTGCCGGCGGGGGGAATGGGAGTCCTGACGGGCGCGTTAATACCAGTATTATCGTTATGGCATGATTCACAGGATTGAACCGTGGCGTCAACCACGCGATGGTTGAAAATACCGCCCATATTGAAGCTCAGGACACTATGGCATACGCCACAATCGATGTTCGTTAGCGGATGGCCGTCCGGTTGCCCGGTAGCTACACCAGTGCGATCAGCAACATGACAGGAATCGCAGGTTATTCCCGGCCCCACAACCGTAGGACCGGTGTGGTCGGGGAAGGCACCCTTAAAACTTTCAATCGTATGGCAGAATCCGCATTCAACATTAGTATCCGGGTGGTTACCGTCCGGGGGGCTAGGCGTCTTGCCGCTGGCCAGATTGCCATTGTGGCAGGCGACGCAGCCGGTAGAAATTCCCGTATGATTAAAGCTACCGTCTGACTCGAGCGGGAAAAAACTGGTGGTACTGTGGCAGTCAGAGCATTCGCCTCCCGTCTGCCTGTGAAAATCGGACTGACCGACGGCCTGCACACCGTTATGGCATTCGCTGCAATTTCCAAATACTTCCTGATGATCAACCAGAGGAACAAGCGCAAATCCAAGGGGTGTATGACAGCTCTCGCAGGCATTAGTGGCAGCGACATGAAGGCCCGCTTTAGGCGTAACGTCATTGATTCCGTCGTCGTGACAAGTCACGCAATTTGACGACAATCCCTGATGGAAAAAAGGTCCGGTGACTCGTTCAGGTGCAATCGTGGCCACGACGAGCTGAATAGCGCGCTGACTGGATACGCCGCCGGCGCTGACCACCAGTTGCGCCCGGTAGGTTCCCCTGGCGTCGGCGACGAAACTGGGATTTGTCGATGTGGCGTTTTGTAATACCGCGTTACTGCCATCGGGTTTGGCAGCGAAGGACCAGCGAAAGCTCAATGGATCTGACGACGTGGTAAAGGAATTGTTGTCGCTCAAGAAGGCGGTCTCGCCGACCCGGACTGCGACGATGGAGCCGACCCGCGCAACAATTTCCGAAATCCTGTTTGCCGAGGTCACTGCTTGCTCATCGACATCACCGCCCGGACCCCCGCCGCAGCCGGTAACGGCAATCAGCAGCAGGCATGCCAGCAGATAGCCGGTAAACCCCGGGAGCGTCCTGTTTGTGAGAATGGCGGGCATCGATTTCAAGTCATTGATCTAGAGTTTTTTTCCATCGACCAAATTAATTCTGGTCATATATTTTGTGTTCCAGGCCTAAGATTGCTTACCTGCTATTTAAAAAATTAATGGGAATAATATCCCACAGTGCTAGTTAAAAATACGTGAATAATGCGCAATTTAATCGTTGAAATTGAGCTAGGTGGAGTTTAAATACCCTGCTGTGGATCGTCGAATACCGTTCGTAAGCAAAACGCTGCATTTGGTCCGAAATCGGGTTTATTTCCCGGACTAGTTTTACGATCAGGTGGCCCTATTTCCACTGGTATCAGAAAAAATAGGCGTAGCCCAGGAACAGAGAATAGGCGACCTGTTGGTCGAAGTCGGGCAGGTCGAGATCCGAATACTCGATGCCAAAATCGGCCTCCAGGCTGAGATTTTTGCTGGCCCGATACCTTAGTTTAATCGACGGTTTGACAATGGTTTGGTCGACCCCGCTAGCGACGCTGCGGCGAAAATCCAGTTGCAGTCTCGGAGCGTAGACTATCCCGCCACTACCCGGGATTCGGCTTCTGAATCGAAGTGACTGGATTTCGCTGGTATCCGAATCCGTCAGCCTGATACCCATCGCGGTGTAGTCATTAATGGAGAAAAAATCCCTGATGGAGTAGTCGACCGATAGCAGCACGTCGCTGGTCGAGGGAATTGCGGCAACACCGCCGGAAGCCTCGGTTGCATCGAGCTCGAAATAGGAGATATCGAAGTTTAGCTGGCGCTTACTATCGATGCTGTAGATGGCGCCCAGATACAGCGACGTACTTTTGCTCGTTCTATCCT
Organism: uncultured Gammaproteobacteria bacterium; assembly: GCA_947259305.1. Lineage (GTDB taxonomy): Bacteria > Pseudomonadota > Gammaproteobacteria. The sequence goes on from CAMYML010000007.1 coordinate 22,339, forward strand.
TGGCTAGCTGGTAAATCTGGTTGTCGGTAAAGCTGTCACCAAGTTCATCAATCGACCCCGCCGCCTGACCCTGAAGTGCATTCAGCGTGGTCAAGGTCGGCGCATTGGCGCGCCCGAGCGTCAGGTTGAAGTTCCATTGCGGATCGTAGCGATAATTTGAAATCAGGGTAACGTTGTTCAGATCCTCGTAGAATACATCGTAATCCACGATTCCGTAGATATAGCCGGCGTCGTTCTGCAGTTGAAATTCACTGCCGACCGCCTGGCGGTCGGTGAGCCCCGAGACTTCCTGGGTTACCACGTAAAGACTAACGTCGAGCCAGTCCCGGGGACTGAAGTCAAGATTTGCGCCGACCAGCGGGCGCTCCGTTTCCAGGCCGTCAAATGAAGATTCGGCCAGGGTGCCCAGAAAATAACTGGTCTGATACCCGGAGCGCGATAAGTCGCTAAAGGTGAAGCCATCGAATCGCCCGTTTACGCCTTTTACGCTGCGCTGCTGGCGCCCGGCGATTATTCGATAATCGTCGCTGGTATAATTGACGCTGGCCCGGGAAATCCGGCTGTCGGTTTGATCCTCGAGCAGATCGGCCACCAGTCCCGCGTCGAGCTGAATTGTCAGGCTATCTTCATCCCGGCGACGCAGAATCTGCATGTTCACATCGGTAACCAGCGACTGGATGGTGTCTTCTGTTTCCTCGCCGGGACGCTCGATGATGTCGTCCCGGTAATATTGTTGCACTGCACCGCGATAGGTCCAGGTTTTGTCCTCGGGCTTCTTATCGGCAGCCTGCAGGCGCTCCTTTGGCTGGATAGTCATGGTGCGAATACCCTCCAGCCGACTCGTTACCCGCGCCGCCAATTCCGGCGGCGGATCGGTATCGAGCAGGCCTTCATACAGCACCGCGGCCTGGGAAAATTGTCCCCGTCGTTCGCGTGCAGCGCCCGCGAGTTCCAGTGCTGCGCGAACCTGCTCTATGCCTCCGCTCAATACAACCCTGTCCGTAATTGAGATGACGCGCGCATAGTCTTCGTCCAGAAAGGCTTGCCTGGCCCTTTCAAGCATGTCATCGGGCGTTTTGGCCACGACGACTTCAGGTGCGGCCTTTCGCTTGCTGGTCAGGGATTTCAGGAATTCAGTCAGTTTTTGCCTTTCGGCCCCCGTTCGCTGGTAAATCCAGGCGTTCGAAAAAACCGGCTTGAGCCTTTTTAAAGTAGCCTGTGCCTCGCGCGCGTTTTTAAAATTTCCTAGCGCCAGTCGGTAATATTCAATTCCCTTTACCTTGACTCGGGTTTGATAGGCAAAGTAGTCCTTCAGGGCGTCTCGGGTATTTCGCGGTAGTTTCGTGGAACGCCGGGTGCTCGATGTCACTATGATCGCATGAGATTGTATCTCGGCGATTTTCTGCGGATTACTGAAAACGTTTTCAATGCGCAGGATTTCATAATCGGCAGCCATCGCCTCGGCTGGCAAACCCAGGTAAAGGCAGAGCCAGAATGCACCGATATAATAGATACTTGAGCGCATCGGACGATCCCTGCTATGGAAACGCCGGGATCCAGCCCGTTACGCTGTGGCAAAGGGCACATTCGTCACTGGACGCTACGTGCAATGGACCTTTACCCTCGGCTATCACGCCATTATGGCAACTGAAACAGGTGCCGATAACCGAATTGTGATCTACTCTTTGGACGCTCCAGGTGGAAGTTCTGTGGCAGTCCTCGCAGATCGTGGTCGAAAGAATATGGGTCGGATTTTTGCCTTCGGCGATCGTACCGTTGTGGCAAAATACGCAGTTGTTGTCGACATTCACATGGTAGAACTTCCAGTTGAAGGTCGTATGGCAGTCGTCGCAGATATTGTTACTTGCGACATGCCCGGGGTGTTTTCCAGTCGATATAACGCCGTTATGGCAACTAAAACAGCTGCCGATTACCGCGGAGTGATCTACCCTGGCCACGCTAGTCCAGGAGTCGGCTTTGTGACAAAAATCGCAGTCACCAATCACCCGAATATGCCGACTCGAAGGAGCGCTGGCTTTTATGCGACCCGAGTTCGAGTGACAGTCGACGCAGCGCCTGGGCGTGCCGACAAATATCCCCTGCAAGTGACAGGATTCGCAAGCGGCCAGGGCGTGATTGAATTCCAGGGGAAAGTTGGTCTCGTCATGATTAAAATCCGCCCCGAGATCCAGCGCCCTGCTGCTGCCCGCATAGCAGGCAGCTAATAAAATCAGGACTATTACTACTCGTACATAGCGACAAACCACGGGTTCGGCTATCCCGGCAGTATTAATGGTTCGGATCTTCATTCAGACCCGCCTGCTGTCTTTCTGCTGCCCAGGTGCTTCAGCGATTGAATGTCGATCTCGTCGAAGCTCTTTTGATTGTGGCACTTGTCGCAATTGTTGCCGAAGTTTCCACTGTGGATGTCGTCCCGCCGATGACAGTCAGCGCAGCGCCAGCTGGATCTATCCATGTCCTCGAGCGGCTTGTAGTGGCAGCTATGGCAATGAAGTTCTGCATGGACTTGCCGAAGTTCGAAGTCTGTCTTGTCGTGGTCGAAAGACCAGATCAACCAGTCATTCGGGTTATGGCATAGCGTACAGTCCTCTCCAAGCGCCTTTTCGTGTACGTCATCGGGGCCATGGCAGTCGCTACACTGACTGCCGGTGTCATTGAAAACCGATGTGGCATGACAAGACTCACAGCCCGCCGCGGCATGCTGGCCGATCAACGGAAACTCGGTCAAATCGTGATCAAAGCGGACGTCCTGCAGCCAGGCGACTTCGCGGTGACACTGATTGCATTCGGTTCCCTGCTCGCGCTTGTGAGCGTCGTCCTGTTGGTGACAGCTGTTGCAGGCGGTGTCAATTTCCTTGGTTTCGGCACCGAGGGCGTGACAGGCCTCGCACGCCAGGTTGTCATGCGCGCCATTGAGCGCGAAATCGGTGTTGGCGGCGTGATCGAATTCCGCGTAGGGCCAGCCCCTGACGACATGACAATCCTGGCATTCCTTGCCGTTCAGGCCGTCATGTGCATCGTCGGAACGATGGCAGCTATAGCAATTTCGGATCTCGTTTTTCTTGTCTGAAACCCGGTACTTGGGTGAGTGACAGTCGTTACAGCTAGCGTCGCGATGCGCGGCCTCGAGCGAGTAATCGGTATCCTGATCGTGATCGAAGGTGGTTTTGTCCCAGCCTTTTTCCTGGTGACAGCTTGCGCATTTCTTGCCAAACCTGTTTGCATGCACGTCCCTGATCGCATGACAGCTGACACACTTTTTTGGCGTATCCTTGTACTTGCCTCCAATGTGACAGGCATTGCAGTTTACCTTTTTGTGCGCATCCAGCAGTTTAAAATCGGTTTTGTCGTGATCAAAAGCGGATTTGCCCCAGCCTGAGGGGTTGTGGCAGCTTTCGCATTTTTCTCCCAGATTGCCGTCATGTGCGTCGTCTTCCGAATGACATTCAAAGCATTTCTGTCTCGCATCCCGGTACTTTTTGTTTTCCAGGTGACAGCCGCCGCACTCGGTCAGCTCGTGTTTGCCTTCTAACTCGTAGTCGGTGAAGCGATGATCGAATTTGTCCTTGTCGAGCCAGACGACCCTCGCATCACGCCCCTTGTGATCGCTATGGCAGACCTTGCATTCCTGGGACCGTGCATTCTGGTCCTTGCCGTGGAATCCCTCCTTGTTGCGTATATCTTCGGCCACCGGTTTATGATCATGGCAATCCAGGCATAGCTTGTTCTGGGTCGTGTCGCGCAGCCTGACGTGGCAATTGGTACACTCCGATTTGAGTTCTTCATGGCCGATGATCAGCTCCCCGGGCATGAAAAACTGTTCGATCTCGGCCGCTTGTATATTCCCGGTGTTGATGATCCCCAGCAGCAAAATCAAAAGATAAGATACCCTCATCAATATAGATGGACCACGAGGATATGAATGACGCCCGACAGAACCAGCATGATCAAAAGCGGAATATGCAAAACGTGCCAGTAGGAGAACAGGATTTCGTTAATTCCGAGCGCACATATCGAGCGCAGGTTTTTCAACCTGGCGTAAATCTGTTTTTTCTCGACTCGACCCAGGGCAGAGCGGGCCACATCGCGACGAACCCGGCCGATCCGCGATTTCATCGCACGATAGAATCCAAGCGAGCGGTTAATACCCGTATGCCGATGGGTCAAACTATTTTCGAGTTCCTTTAATTCGTGTGCGATATGAGCGTCAATTGCAATCGATCCTCCCGCCAGCAGGCTTGACAAATCGTCACCCGAGTAGAACTCTTCGAAGCGGATTTTACTGCCGTACAAACCGTGGTGTATACGCTGATACCAGTAACGACCCGCCAGGCCGCTGGTGGCGACGATCAACATGCAGAAAAATGCGACGCTGCTATTGAACGAACCCAGTTTGAAGCCGGAATGAAAAATAATAATTACCGGACCGGCGGCGCCGAGAAACATATGGATCCGAAACCAGTACTTGATCGAGCCTATCGATGACCAGCTTTTGAAACGCTTTCTCAGGGGGTAGGCAAAAATCAGCAGCATCATCGAGCCCCCGATTATTCCGAACCAGTATCCGATACCAGATTCAGCCACCAGGTAATTCTGGTCGCGCACGGCCCAGCCCGCGGCCAGTAGCAATGCGATCGCGGAATACCAGATGACCGAGGTCATGTTGAGTAAAAAGGAAGTGAACTTGTTCGACAAAAATCTATCCTGTGTCAGCTATTCTTTAAGTAGTTTAGTGGAGTTTAATTACACCATCGGATTTAAACCTACCTGACAGGTTATAAATCCCTGATACCTGATAAATCCCATTTGCGGGGAGCTGAAATATAGCAGGAAATGATGAATGCTTTTGGGAACTTATTCCCTTTTTAAGATAAAATTTTTTGCTTTTTAATCTGATCTGAGAGGCCTGCTCGCGCGCATGACTACGTTGCAATACTGGTTATCCCTGTTGCCCCCGCTGTTAATCCTGGCAATATATTTCTATTGGTATCGTGGGCGCGAGCGTAAAAGCGCTCAAACTCGACTGCAGGCTATTGAATCCGGGCTTTCGGAACCGGCTTCACTGCACCCAATCATCGATCGCAATAAGTGCATCGGCTGCAAATCATGCGTTTTTGCATGCCCGCAACAGCTGGGGCACGATGTGCTCGGAATTTTTCATGGCAAAGCCGAGTTGCTCGAGCCCGCGAATTGTATCGGTCACGGCGCCTGCAAGACGGTCTGCCCGGTGGGCGCGATAACCCTGGTCTTCGGGACGGAAACGCGGGGTGTCGATATCCCCCAGGTAGACGACCATTTTGAAACTAACGTACCGGGTATTTATATCGCGGGAGAGCTCGGTGGCATGGGTCTGATTCGAAATGGTATCGAGCAGGGGAAAACTGCAATGCAGGCCCTTTCAAATAATCTACCCAAATCAAGTAACAATACGCACCAGGTCATCATTGTCGGTGCAGGCCCTGCAGGTCTCGCCGCAACCCTGAAGGCGCAGGAACTTGGTTTGAATTACCTGACGCTGGATCAGGAATCACTTGGCGGTACGGTATACAAGTATCCGCGCGGGAAGATCGTCATGACACAGCCGGTTGACCTGCCCATGGCAGGTAAAATGCATTTCGTGGAGACTACCAAGGAAGAGCTGCTGGAATTCTGGCAGGGCGTTAAGGATAAAACCGGGATAAAAATACAATACCAGGAACTGGTTGCTAAAGTCGCGACCCGGGACGGGGGCTTTGAGCTAGAAACAAACCGCGGCCAATACTCAACAGACAGGGTATTACTGGCGATAGGCAGGCGCGGAACACCGCGAAAACTGGGAGTTCCGGGTGAAGAGCTCCCCAAGGTTGTCTATTCGCTCATCGATCCGGAGCAGTACGTGGAACAAAAAGTATTAATCGTCGGCGGTGGTGACAGCTCGCTGGAGGCCGCGTTATCGATCGCGGACGCCGGCGGAACCGAGGTTTCAATATCGTATCGCAGTGATAGTTTTTCTCGCGCTAAAGCAAAAAACCGGGAACGCATCGATAACTACGCAGCTGCATCCAGAATCAAGCTTTATTTGTCATCGAACGTCACCAGTATTACCGCGAACGAGGTTGAACTCGAACAGAAAGGTCAAGCTATTAAGATCGCTAACGAGGCAATAATTATTAATGCCGGCGGCATTCTACCCACTGGTTTCCTCAAGGATATCGGTATATCCGTCGAAACAAAGCATGGCACTGCCTGACCGGGATATTGGCACACGCATGAAACCAATCCTGCTGATATTGACCTGTCTGTTTATAACCACTTCCGCCTGGGGCAATCTTGACCTGTCGCTGGATGAAATCGAAAGTCTGATCCGCTTGCGTGACTATTCCGAGGCGGTTAATCGCCTAAAACCCCTGGCAGATAAGGGTGAGCCCGAAGCGCTGTATCGACTGGCGGGACTTTACCGATCCGGCAGAGGCGTTGGCAGGAACCTGGAAAAAGCGACCGAGCTATACCATGCCGCGGCGATGGCAGGTCACGCGGACGCCCAGTTCGCACTGGCACTCCTGATAGAAAAGTCCAACGACTCGCCGTCATCTCGCGGCGAGGCGCGTCGGTGGTATCAAAAATCAGCTGTGCAGGGTCATCAGCGCGCGGCGAAAAAACTCGGGCAGTTTCAGGATTTGCCCGAATTGACGGATCGGGTCATTAGTCGGGAAGATATCTTTAACGCGATTCGGCATAACGATGAAATTCTGATCAATGCACTGCTTGCCAGCGGCGCTAATCTGGATCTGAACGACCGTCACGGCAACTCGACGGTAATGGCTGCATTGCGCGCCGGATGGCCACACTTGGCGGTTTCCCTGATTGACAATACGCGGCAATTCGATCAGCCAAATTCACTTGGCAACCGACCGCTAACCGTGGCCTCGGCCAAGGGTTACAAAAATATAGTTAGCATCCTGTTAGACAAGAAAGTCGACATCGATCAATCCGATGCGCGCGGAGATAGCGCGCTCATGCTGGCGATAAAAAATAAAAATATCGAAATTGCCGAACTGTTGCTGAAGCGTGGCGCCGATCACAGTCTAGTCAACAAAAAAGGGAAGTCGGTCGCTGATCTGGCCTATGCGGGTGATAATCCGGCGGGCAGGGCCCTGGTTGCAAGCTACGGGATCATCAAACCCGTGGCTGAGGCCCGTAAACCGGTTACCAGCGACCTCGAGGCGTTCAAGAAGTCGGTGCGGCAGCATGGGGAGCGATATGCCGGATGGCCGTTGCTGAATATTTCGATCGAGCTCGGCGACCACTCTATTACGCAACAATTGATCGAGCAAGAGCCTGATTTTGCCGCAACCGATCCGGAAGGGAACAGCGCTCTGCATGTCGCGGCGCGCAAGGGCGACTATGCCAGCCTGAGGCAGCTGGTATCGCATGGCGCCAACGTCAATGCAACCAACGACAGGAATGAATCTGGATTATACCTGGCGGCCGAAGCCGGGAGTCTGAAGTCCGTCAACCTGTTGTTGCAAAAAAGGGCCGACCCGTCGATCAAGACAAAGCTTGAGGTGACACCGCTCGAGATAGCGGTAGAAACCAGGCGGCTAAAAATTGCCGAGGCGTTATTGAAGGCAAAAAAGAGCTATCCCGGCGTTCATCGTGTTCTGTTGCAGGCGATAGAGAAAAACATGGAACGTCTGAGTTATGTACTGATCAAGCGTGATAGCGAACTGGGCTCGCTGGACGACCAGGGGCGTACGGCCTTGTGGCATAGTGCCAGCAACGGGCTGCTCAGAACGACCGAAAACCTGCTTGCCTCGGGAAAATTTGACCTGAACCGGGCCGATGTCAACGGCTACAGCGCGCTTGCGCAGGCGATCAAAAACGGTCATGAAAAAGTGACTCGCCTGCTGGTCAAGTGGGGGGCAGACCTGACCATGCAGACCCAGGAGGGGAATACGCTGTTGATGCTCGCGATTTTATCGGAAAAATCCGAAATTGTCGGGCTTTTATTGCAGCGGTATGTTGACGTCAATACCCAGAATACCGTGGGCGATACCGCGTTGATGATGGCCGCGGCGACTGGCCAGGACCGGGTTATCGAAATGCTGATCAAAGCTGGAGCCGATATGCAACTGCGCAACATGGAAGAATTAAACGCTTACCAGATTGCGCAAAACGCGGGGCACCAGGATGCCGCCGAATTCATACGTGAAAAAAGTAATTTCGTGTTCAAGCTGTTTAACTAATATCTTTCGATCAATCCAGATCTGACTCCCCCATGTTTTTCGTAACGACCACTATTTTTCATAATATTGTTGAAAAAATTAAAATTGGGAATATAATCCCATATTAATAAATTTCGGAACCAGGTCTCAAAATCTGATTTTTTTTAAAGACATTTCTAAATTATGGGAATAAAATCCCAATATGTTTTGAAAAACATGACAAATTGATCAATATCCTCAGT
>CAMYML010000007.1:30840-32011 GCA_947259305.1 uncultured Gammaproteobacteria bacterium
ATCAAGATCAAGGATGCCGACGCTAACGGTGTGTTTGAAAAAGCGGAGTTGGATGACTAGTGAAATTGAGGCCCGTGTGTTGAAATCAGGGCATAGGACCTCGTAAGCGGATAACTATGCAAGAGACACTACGCAATACACTGAAAAAAATTCTGACGGCAATAGTTCGCACCTTGCTGCGTAACGGGATGTCATACGGCGAGTTCGACCAGATTGCGCGCAAGTGTTTTGTCGATGTTGCGTTTAATTATTTTGCGCCCGAGAAGAAAAAACAGACGGTTTCGAATGTCGCCATACTGACCGGATTGAACCGCAAGGAAGTCAAGAAAATGCATGAGCTTGACACAGATCAAAGCGAAGCCGACGGCAAGCAGTATAACCGTGTGGTCAGGGTGCTCGGCGGCTGGATCAACGATCCCCGTTTTTTACGCAAGGACGGAAACCCGCGGGATCTCGATTACGAAGGTGAGGATTCATTCAGCGACCTGGTCAAACAGTACAGCGGCGATATGCCGGTAGCGGCGATGCAAAAGGTTTTATCCAATTCGGCCAATATCAGGTTTACCGACGACAACAAGGTGCGCCTGTTGAACCATGCCTATCTGCCGTCGGACGATCCGGTCGAGAAGCTGACCATTCTCGGCACCGATGCCAGCCAGCTGATCGAGACCATCGATTTCAACCTGACCGCGCCGGAAGAAGGTTTGCGATTCCAGCGCAAGGCTTCGAATCCCCAGGTGTCGGCGGAGTCGATACCGGAAATCAAACAGTTTTTGCAGCGTAAAGGACAGGCCTTTCTCGAAGAGGTCGACCTTTACCTGACCCAACATGAATCAAGTAAAGATCCGAAGGTAGAACTCAGCGTCAGCGTTTTCTACCACGAGTCGGATGGTGAAAACCAGGAAGTCGAGAAATGAAGTTTTTACAACTGAACGAACTAAAACTCTCCAAATACGACGACCATTATGTGCGTTTAAAACTTATTTTTGAACGGACTATCGAGCTTATAGATTCGTATCATCCCGATGAAATAGCCATCGAAGCGCCCTTCTTCGGAAAAAATGTTCAGTCCATGTTGAAATTAGGCCGTGCGCAGGGAGTAGCGATGGCCGCCGGACTTTCACGCCAGATCCCAATTACCGAATATTCCCCGAAAAAGATCAAGATGGCC
>CAMYML010000008.1 GCA_947259305.1 uncultured Gammaproteobacteria bacterium
GGTTGTCCCAACCTGATCGAGCGCATCGAGGGCGGGTTACTTTCCTATGGCAACGAAATGACGCGCGCGAATAATCCTCTCGAATGCGGCCTCGAGGAATACTGCCAGCTGGATGACAGTCTCGAATATATCGGTAAAGAGGCTTTGCGCAAAATTGCACAAAAGGGGCATGAGCGCGAGATCCGAGGCCTGATTTTCGACGGCGATCCCTGTCCCGCCTGCCAGTATCCGTGGCCGCTGTCGATCGATAACCACCAGGTCGGCTATGTGACGTCGGCGATCTGGTCACCCCGTTTCAAAAAGAATGTTGCGCTCGCCATGCTGGACCGGGAATACTGGGATAGTGGCACCCGGATGGCGGTGGCGACCGGCGATGGCCGTCAGCGCAACGGGTTTGTCAGCAACTTGCCAATGGAGGAGCAGTGAGCGATATCAAGTCGATGAAGTTGTACACGCACGTCGGGCGCATTTACCGCGAACTCGGCGAACTGGGTAAAACCGTCGAAGATCCGCTCAGTGTCGATGAGCTGAGCGCCTTCGACCAGTTGCACTACCACGGCACGCAGGCACTGGACGTGGCGATGGCGATGATCGGCGTCGACGGGCAGCAGCGCTGGCTCGAGATCGGATCGGGGCTGGGTGGTCCGGCACGCTATCTCGCGGCCTATAGCGACGCCCATGTCACCGCGCTCGAGTTGCAGCCGGATCAGCATGACGTCGCCAGCAGCCTGACCGCCAGGTGCGGACTCGAAGACAGGATCGAGCATGTTTGCGGCAATTTCCTCGGATTCGAGCGGGCGCCCGCCAGTTTCGACGCGATCGTCAGCTGGCTTGCGCTTTACCATATACCCGAGCGGCCGCGATTGCTCGAAAACTGCCATCGCCTGCTGGTGCCAGGCGGCCGCTTCTATACCGAGGATCTGACCGCCCGCGGTGACATCGAGGATGCACAGCGTAAACTGCTGGAGCGCGACCTTTATGCGATCACGCTGCGGCACATCAACGAGTACCAGCAAGACCTGGTGAATGCCGGTTTCGAAGTCGAGGTGTGCACCAGCATGAGTTCGAGCTGGGCCGAATTCGTGCGCGTTCGGCTCGCCGCCTATCGGGCCGATCGCGCGCGCCACCTGCGCGTCCACGGCGAAGCCGCGGTCAACGCGATGACCGAGTTTTACTCGGCGGTCAATCGTCACTTCCAGTCGGCCAAACTGGGCGGCCTGCGGCTGTGCGCGCGTAAACCGGAGGTATAAACATGAGTGACTGGCAAAACGCCTACCGATCTTTTTATTATGCAACCGCCGAGCCACCGGAGGATATTCGGCTTGCTGCGGATAGCACTGCGCTGCTGGTGATCGACATCCAGAACACCTATATGGAAATCGATTCAGATCCGGTTGAAGCCGCACGCTGGGCACCGTTTCGCGAACGCATGAATGCATCCGTCATTCCAAATACCGCGAAACTGATTGCCCACTGCCGCGCGCGCGGCGTCGAAGTGATCTTCGCGCGCATCGCCTGCCTCAAGCCAGACGGGCGCGATCGTTCGCTGAGCCAGAAGAAACCCGGTTTTAACTACCTGCTATTACCGAAGGACCGTGAGGATAGCCAGCTGGTGCCCGAGCTGACGCCCGCGGCGGAAGATATCGTTGTCATCAAGACGACCGATAGCGCGCTCACCGGGACCAACCTGCGACTGATCCTGCGCAACATGGAAATCAGCGACGTCATCGTTGCCGGGATTTTCACCGACCAGTGTATCAGCTCGAGCGTGCGCAGCCTCGCCGACGAAAGCTTCGGCGTGGTCGTGGTCGAAGATTGCTGCGCCGCGGCGACCGAGGAGCTGCATCTTAACGAGCTGAAATCGATCAACATGATCTACTGTCACGTGGTGCAGTCCGAAGACGTGCACGACTTCCTGGCCTGAAGGCGGCCGGGCATGCCACAGGCGCGTACCAGCGACAGCAATAACCCGGCAGTACATAGCAATTATTACGAAGCGCCGCCCGTTGACCCGGCCGAGCCCGAGATCTGGTGTTACAGCGACCGTCTGTGCTACTCGCCCGGCGACTCGATCGCGTTTCATGTCTCCACCACCGCGGCCACCTACAGCCTCGAAATCGCGCGCGATGCGCTTGCGCTCGAAATACTTTTCGAGCGCAAGGGTTTGCCAGGCCAGCGCCAGGTTACGCCGTCCAATGCCTCGGTGGTCGGTTGTGGCTGGTCTTCGAGTTTCGAATTTAAAATCCCGGCCGACTGGCGCTCTGGAGGATACCGGGTAACTTGCCGGATCGACACCGGCGACGCTGTGCGCGAGCAGCACCATCTATTCCTGTTGCGTGGCAACCGTTCCGCGCGGCAGAATCGCCTGTTGCTGGTGTCGGCGACCGGCACCTGGTGCGCCTATAACAACTGGGGCGGATCGAATCATTACGAGGGTATCAGCGGTGCGGATGGCAACCAGTTTTCGCCGGTGCTGTCGCTCGAGCGCCCGCTGCCGCGGGGTTTCGTGGTGTTGCCCGACGACGCGCCACGGGCGGCGCTGGCCGCCACGCCGGGCCACGACGAAGCGGTTTCCTACCCGCATATGGAATGGGCTTATGCCAACGGCTATAGCAAGAAATACGCGTCGACCGGCTGGGCATCGTACGAGAAACACTTCGTTAACTGGGCAGCCGTCGCCGGATTCGAGGTCGACATCGTCTCGCAGTACGACCTGCAGCTACATCCCGAAGTGCTCGAGGATTATCCCTGCCTGGTGTTTATCGGCCACGATGAATACTGGTCCTGGGAGATGCGCGACAGCGTCGATGCCTACGTCGAAAACGGCGGCAGGGTGGCGCGTTTTGCCGGCAACTTCATGTGGCAGACCCGGCTCGAGGACGATGGGCGCAGGCAGTTGTGCTACAAGTCGCGCGCCATGACTGAAGATCCGATGCACGCTACCCCGAGGATTACGACCAGCTGGGAATTACCCCAAATCGGGCGCCCGGGCGCACTGACCTTTGGTTTGAACGCGATACGCGGGGTCTATGCCGGCTGGGGCGGATGCGTTGCCTTCGGCGCCGGCGGCTTCCCGATTTACCGTCCCGACCACTGGGCGTTTGCCGGCACCGGGCTCGGCTATGGCGATGTTCTCGGAGCGCAGAGCCGCATTTTTGCCTACGAAGTCGACGGTCTCGATTATGTCATTCGCGATGGCCTGCCTTATCCGTCAGGGGCCGAGCAGGTGCCCGACGATATCCAGATCCTGGCGCTCGGGCTCGCTTCCAACGTCGAGGTGGCGCGCGCCATCGATCGGCAATCCCTGTTCCTCGGCAGCGATGACTGCGAACTCCACGCCGAAATTCTCTACGGTGCAGTCACGCCTGAAACCGTCGCGCTGGCCGGACGGGGATCGGGCATGATCGTTGCCTTTCGCCAGGGCAAAGGAGAAGTGTTTCATGCCGGCAGCGTCGAATGGGTGGCGGGTCTGCTGCGCCGAGACCCGCAGGTCGAGCAGGTCACGCGCAACGTGTTGCAGCGGTTTCTGAATCGATGAGTCGGACTCCCGCTGCGCGCAAAGCGAGATGAGCGTTGCGCCTGGCGGCGCGGGTCGAGGATAATCTCGAAAGATTTTCAAAACCAGGCTAGTTGCAGTGAGGCTAAAATGACAGTAAAGGTTTCAGGTATCGGTACTTCCGACAGAAGCGACTGGGAGTTGCTGTATCACGGTTACGCCGAGTTTTACCGGGTGCCGATGAATGATGAAATTCTCGATACGGTCTGGGGCTGGATCCACGATGGCAGTAATCCGTTTTTCGGCCTGATCGCAAAAGACGAAAACGGCCGAGCGCTGGGTTTGATGCATTGCCGACAAATGCCGTCACCGCTGCGCGGCGCGCTGGTCGGATTTCTGGACGATTTATTTGTCAGTCCGGACGTACGCGGGCAGGGCGTGGTCGAAAAACTCTACGCCGCGCTGAACGAACTTGGCAAGGCGCAGGGCTGGCCCTTCATTCGCTGGATCACCGCCGAAAACAATTACCGCGGCCGCGCGGTTTACGACAAGCTCTCCGACAGGACCCACTGGGTCACTTACCAGATGCCCGTCAAATAGGGTTTACCCGGAGTAATTGCCGGGCCAGGGCGTATGGCTGCAGAAATTTTTTTTCACTGACTCGTCGACGTCGCAGGGTCCCGTCACAGATTCGTGCGGCGTGCAATCCGGGACGCCCGAGGTAAAGTTACTCGAAGCCGTGTCGCGATAGCCGTGGCCGTTTGGCCAAAATATATCGCAAGCGCAATTAATGCAGATTCCTGCAGCCTTTGTCAGCTAGAATTTCCGTCATGGTCGATCTGGCAATCCTGTTCGCAATCCTCAGCCTGATGCTGGGCGGGCTCAACGAAGTCGTGTTCAAGCGCTATAGCGCGCGTGAGCGTTCACGCGGCATGATGATTAGCGGTATCGGTCTGGTATGGATTTTTTTGCTGGCCATCGATATCGGGCTGCGCGGCGATGCCATCGATTTTGAACCTGCCGGCCTGGCCTATGGCCTGGTTGCGGGCCTGCTCGTCGCGGTCGCGAATATCCTGTTGCTGGAATCATTAAAGCATATGGAAGTCAGCCTGGGCTCGACGATCTACCGCCTCAACACCATCGCCGTCGTGATCCTGTCGATTCTCTTTCTGGGCGAAGTCATGACCACGCTGAAGCTGATCGGAATAGCCTTTGGGGTGATCGCGGTTTTACTGCTGTATCGTCATCAGACGTCGCATGACCACCAGCGTGAACTGAAGCTCGGACTCGGGCTGGTGCTCACCGGCGCGCTGTGCCGGGCGATTTACGGCGTGGTGACCAAGGCGGGCCTGAGTGCAGGCAGCGATATGGACCTGTTGCTGCTGACCTCGGCACTTTGCTGGGTCGTATCCGGCCTGTTTTATGCGCGCTTCATCGAGCGCCGTTACGCCATCACGCGCCAGAAAATCGTCTACTCGGTGCTGTCCGGCTGCCTGGTTTATGGCATTGTACGTACTCTGTTGGCCGCGTTGGCGCTGGGCGAGGCAAGCGTGGTCATCACCATCGCCAATCTGAGTTTCCTGATGGCGTTGCTGGCGGCGTTGATACTGAAAATGGAGCGTCTCAGCGTCAGGAAATTGCTGGCGATGGGTTTTGCCATCGGCGCGATCGCATTGTTGACCCGGGCCTGAACGCTAGAGCTATTGATGAAAGTACTCAGTTACAACATACAGTTTGGCCGCGGCCTGGACGGCGTGGTCGACCTGGTGCGGACCTGCCGCGCGATTCGCGGCGCCGATATCATTTGCCTGCAGGAGGTCGACCAGTACTGGCAGCGCAGCGGCGACTGCGACCAGGCCGCCGAAATTTCCGGCCTGTTGCCGAGTTATTACTCGGTTTATGGCTCGAGTTTCGATGTCGATGCCAGCACGCCCGCCGCCCATGGCGCGGTGACCAATCGCCGCCGGCGTCACGGCAACATGATATTGTCGCACTGGCCGATTCTGAGCATGCGTAGCTTCAACCTGCCCAAGCAACACTACGCCGATAAATTCAATATGCACATGACCTGCATCGAGGCGGTTATCGACACCCCTTCGATGCCGCTGCGGGTCTATAGCTATCATGCCGGTTATCTCGAGGCCACTGAACGGCTCGAACAGGTCGATTATTTTGCCGCTGTGTTTACGGGTTCACCGGCCGAAGGCGGCGCCTGGTCGGGCAAGGCGGATATCGATGGCGACGACTGGAGTAACCGCCGGGACGCGCCGGACATGCCGTTCAGCGCGCTGGTTTGCGGCGACTTCAATGCGGCTCCCGCTAGCGCGGAGTACCAACGCCTGATCGATTCCACCGGGCTCATCGATTGCTGGTCGCTGACCGATCCGGCAAATAGAGAGACATCGACGCTGAGGAAGGATATCAGCCGGGATATCAAGGTGTCGGGTAAGATCGACCATATACTGGTTACGCCCGAGCTGGGTGCTCAAGTCGAGCAGGTGGTCATCGATGACAAGGCGGACGGGTCAGATCACAAACCGATCCAGGCCGTACTGAGGCTAGCGTGATAGCGCCTTTTTGACCTGTGAACCGCTGATAACCCGGTTATTCCTGACGTATTCCTCATGGTTTTCCTCGACCCGTGACAGGTCGTAAACGTAATTAACCATGAGACCCAGGGAACGCGCCATACCCTTGTCCGACGGATTTCCCAGGATGTTGATGCGTTCCAGGATCGCACCGTTTTTCAGGTGGAAACGAGAGACTGGATCAAGCGGTTCGTGATCGCTGTTTTTCTGTTCCAGGAAATAACTCGCGGCGAGTTTTTCGAGCTCGTCGCGCATGTCAGCGTCGGCCTCGGCGTCGAATTTGTCGATCAGCGCCGCAATGCGCTCCTCGACCCTGGCCTGCGCTTCCAGCCAACTGCGAAACCCGGGCGCGGGTGAAATCGTGGCAAAGGTTTTTAACTGCGGAAAACGCAGTTTCAGACTGGTTGCGACCTGCTTGATCAGAAAATTACCGAAGGAAACCCCGGCGAGCCCGCGGTGGCAGGTCGATATCGAGTAAAAGATCGCGCAAGAGGGATTCTCGGGTGCTTCGACTTCCGGGTCGCGTTGCAGGATTTCGCCGATGCCCCGCGGCACCTGGTCGGTCAGCGCGACCTCGAGGAAAACCAGCGGTTCGTCTTCCATCGATGGATGAAAAAATCCGTAACAGTAGCGATCGGCAGGCTGCAGGCGGCTGCGTAGCTCGGACCAGTTTTCGATCTCGTGCACCGCTTCATAAGCGATGATCTTTTCCAGGATATGCGCCGGGGTAGTCCAGTCGATCGGCTCTATCAACAGAAAACCGCGATTGAACCAGGCATTGAAAAGGTGGTGAAAATCGGTGTCGATTTTCTTTAGTTCGGGCTTGTCGCGCATTGCCGCAAGCAGGTGCTCGCGCATCTTGACCAGGCGGCGGGTGCCGCCGGGGGTGAGGTTGATGCGACGCAGCAATTCCTGGCGGCCCGGCTCGGCGGCGCCGGTGACGCGCAACAGGTTGGCGGCATCGGGATTACGCTCGTAATCCTTGACCGTGCTCCTGATTGCGGCAACGTCGATATCGTATTCGGTATGCAGCAGCGAGAAAAATTGAAGGCGGCCATGCGCATCGAGGCTTTCGTAAGCGTTCAAGATACGTTCGGCCAGCAACAGGCTCGAATACTCGCCGTCGGAAGCCATCATCATTGCGCACAGGGAGGCGATGGTCTCGGTTTCCTTTTTGAGCAAATGTTTGCGGATAACCGTTGGCGCCCACTTCGAAAGGCGCAGGGAAGGCATTAAGTCCTGGATGAATTGCATCTGTCTAGCGTCTGATCATTCGCGGTGAGCAAGTGTAACTTATTGCCAACGGGTTGACCGCTTTAACGTCGCCAAAAATGGCGCAGGATTAAACGCAAGCTTCGGGTTGCGGGATTGCCGGGGCTTTTGACGACCGCGCAGCGCCGGTCTACTGGTAAATGATTTCGGCGGTAAAGTTGATCGTCGTATCGTCATAGTTCAGATGCGACTTGAGTTCCTGCCACACCGACTCGGAATTGATGATTCTGACGTGATCGGTGTTTTTCGTAATCAGTAGCCTGGTCAGTGGGTACTTGGCGCAAAACCGGGCGGAATCGGAAAAGGAGCTCTCGGAATCCGACTCGGCGTGCGCGATGACGGTGATATCCCCGTATTTATCGAGGTTGCGCGCCAGTTCCAGTTTTTGATACTCACTGCGATAGTTTTTCGCGAAACGGTTGGCATATTGCTTTACCAGATCGGCGTGTAGCCTGAGCTTGACCAGCTTTTTCAGGAAAAAAAGCTTGTAATTGAAAATCGGAGAAATCAGGAATAGCGGCGTATCGCGCACCAGCGCATTGCGTGCCGCGGCGATAGCGATACAACCGGTCGAATGCCCCACAATCGCACACAGCCCGTCGCTCGATTTTTTTACCATTTCGAGTATGTGGTTGGTCGTGGCCACTGATTGGTGCAGGGTCGCGGGTTGCATTTCGCTCTGGCCGTGACCCAGGTGGTCAAATGCCAGCGAACTGAATCCGCATTGCGCCAGGCCGCGCATCAGCGGAAAGAACTGTTGAGCGCTGCCGCCCCAGCCATGCGCGAACACGACCGTCGGGCCCTTACCGGTCTGGTAAGCCTTGACGATGCCATCATTGGTTTTGATATCAGCCTGGTTAAAGTCGCGCGGCAGTTTGATCGGTCTGGCGTCCTTCGCCTTCGGCACGAACAGCATTGAATCGATTTTGTTATTGGTCCAGCCGGGCATCAGCCGGGTCATCAGGCTGGCTTTTTTCTTGGCAAATGTCGGAAACAGATTATTAAAATTGAAGCTGCCTGACAAAGATGAAACCTTTTCCATTCGCTGGAAGCCCCCTTATTTTTATGGCTTACAATAGTAACTGAATTTATAGGATGACAGGGCCGACTTATGGGGTAAATATGTCACAGGGAAAATAACAAAAATGTGACACTGACAGCTGTTTCGTCCGAAGGGAATCAGGAAAAGGCAAAAAGTTTCAGGTACTTAGTCCGTATATATAATGTAGTTTCTGCTTACGACCAAAGCTCCGACGGCTCGCGGTGTCCGGTTATTACACCGCGGGTGTTGGTGATCGGAATGCGGCAACGCGCGGCGAGCGCCTCCAGTTCGTCGGCATGCAGTGCATCCAGGTAATTGAGTACGGCCAGCAGCGTGACCTCGGCCGCGGCGGTCGTGCCGTCATCGATTTTGAGTGCGATACCGAGGCTCTTGTCCTTCAGGGCGGCGGTATAGACGCCGTCTGCGCCGGTTTTGACGATGACCCGGCGCCCGGTCAGTTGCATGACTTCGGTGCACAGCCGGCCCGAGCCGGCGACCATGAACGGGTTCTGCGCGATCGCCGTGGTGATGCGAGCGACCGCGTCGCGGCGGTCTGCAGCCAGATCGTCCGGCACCGCCAGGCGGGCGAAGGCGGTCGCCATCGACTGCAGCGGCATCGCGATCACCGGGATCCCGCAGCCGTCGTAACTCCAGGGCAGTCGGCGCATGTCGACACCCGCCATCTCGCCGAGGGAATCGAACCAGCGCTGTTGCGCCGGGTGTTCGCGCGCGATGTAACCATGGGTTGCTTCGCCCAGGAAACGGGCGGTTGTCAGCATGCCGGTATGTTTGCCGGAACAGTTATTGTGGATGCGTCCCGCTTGCTCGTGATTGACGATGAGTGCGGCGGCGGTTTTTTCGTGTAGAGGTGCGTGGGCACCGCACTCGAGCGCATCCTCGTCCAGGTCGATCCGTTTCAACCAGTTATGCACCGTCTCGGTATGGGCGGGTTCGGCATTGTGCGACGAGCAGGCCAGCGCGAGTTCGGCGCTGCTCAAAGCAAAATGATCGGCGGCGCCGGTTTCGACCAGCGGCAATGCCTGCAGCGCCTTGATCGCGGAGCGCGGGTAAACCAGAGCATCTACGTTACCCCAGGAATGCACCAGCTTGCCGTTGGGATCACACACGGCGATGGCGCCGCGGTGGCGATTTTCGATAACGTCACCGCGCAGGGTGTTTACCAGGATGGGATTGGTCATGGCTCGGATCTCCGCGGCCAGAGCACCGGAAACCAGTCTTCCCGCAGCTTTTGACCGTCAGTCATGTCGTGGCCGGGATAGGGCGGCGAAGTGCGGCCCTGGCGCTTGGTATAATGTCCGTCGTCGCCGATCCAGCGCATCGAGAAAGCGCGCCGACGGCGATTCTGAAAATTACCTCGGGCGCCGTGCACGGTGCGAAAATCGAACAATACCGCATCGCCCGGCTGCATTTCCCACTCGAGGATGGTCTCGCCGCAATCCGGATCGTCCAGTTCCGGCAGCGTCATGTATTGATCATTCTGAGCGCCGTAAAATTCGGCATCGTCGAGCCATTTGACCGGCAGCACCAGCTTTGGCCAGCGCTGCGAGCCCGCCACCAGGCGTAGCGTCTCGGCCTTCGATACCGGGTCCAGCGGCAGCCAGAAGCTGACGGTTTGCGTGCCGTCGGTAAAATAATAGGGCGCGTCCTGGTGCCACGGGGTGGGCTTGGCGGTATTGGCTTCCTTGACCAGCACGTGGTCATGAAAAAACTGGGCGCTGCGCGAGCGCATGACCCTGGCCGCGAGTTCGGCGGCGCTGGACTCGGTAATAAAGCGCTGAAATTCGGGAATCCGCTGCCAGTTGCAATAGTCGTCCCAGAAGCGGCCGCTATCGTCCGCGGTCACGTTTTCGGAAAAGTAGGGACCGGGTTCATCGTGGTTGCGCTCGACGCCGGCGCACAACAGGTCGATCCAGTCCGCGAAAACCCCGCGCAGGCAAATGGCGCCGTGCTCGGCGTAGGCAGTGCAGGCCGGGTTGTCTATCGTGTCAAAAGATTCGTTCATGGACTTGCAGGTTGCCGAAACGGCCATCTTTGTATTGTAATCAATGCGACACCGGCGATTGCCAGGCATCCGCCCGTGGCAATTTTAACAGTCAACGATTCACCGAGAAAGAATATGCCGCCAGATACCGATGTTACCGGCAACAGCAGTAAAAACGGCATTACCTGGTTGACGCTGTAATCTCCGAGCAGACGGTACCAGATCGCGTAAGCGAGCGCAGTCATGATCAATCCGAGATAGGCCACGGCTGCCCATGCGCCGATGGAGGCGGTTTGGATCTGGGCGATTTGATCGCTTTCGAGAATAAACGACGCGATAAAAAGCTGCGGCGTCGCAAACAGCGCGATTCCGCTGATCAGGCGAAAGCCGCCGAGGTTACCGAGTTTTTTGATCATGATTTGACCCACGGCCCAGGTAAAGGCGCCGCCGATGACCATGAAGGCGTAGATCAGGTCGCCCGACAGTTTGGGTTCGCCGATAATCAATACCGCGCCGCTAAACGCGATGACAATACCGATCCCCTGCTTCAATGATATCCGGTCGCCCAGCACCAGCCACGCCAGCAGCAGGCCAAAGGGCACTTCGAGTTGTACCAGCAGGGCCGCGGTCGACGCATCGATGCCGCGCACGCCGTTGAAGGTCAGGCTGTACTGCAATGCGGCGCTGACCAGCGAAATCCAGAACAGTTGTTTGAAGATGCCGGGGGGCGGGCGGACGAACCAGATCAGGCAAAACGCGGTCAGCGTGAAGCGTAGGGCCATCAGCAGGATCGGTGAGAAATGTGACATGGCCGCCTTGGCGACGATAAAACCCATGCCCCAGATAACCGCGACCGAAATCGCGAGTAAAACATCGATCGGTTTCATCGAAATCGACGGGATAATTCGATGGTCTCATCCCTCCAGTCGATTTCGGGAAACCGCCGCTTGCGTCGGCTAATCCCTGACCACGGTTACCGAGCAGCCGGCATGCCGCGCTACTCGCGCTGAGTTGGGCCCGAGGAGGAAATCAGCCAGTGACGGGCGATGCGCGCCCATCACGATGTGGTCGATTTTGAGGTCCTTGGCGGCCTCGACAATCTCGCGATACACGGTGCCGTTTTCGACCACGACCCCGGCCTGCATTTTCTTGGGTACGGATTTGTCGGCGATTTCCTGCAATTGCTTGGCCGCGTCATCCTTCCATTCCTGCAACGGATACTCGGTAGAGCCATGCATTTCGCCACGGATCGCGTAGCGCTGATCGATGCCCGGGGTAATGCCCGGGATCACGGTCATCAGGTAGACCTGGGCGCCATCGACGCCGGTCGCCATCTGCACGGTTTTTTCGATTACGCCAGCCGAAAGGTGCTCGTCTTCGAGGTCTATGGGTGCTAAATAATTTACCATCGTTTTGTCTCCATGATTAGCTTGCGTAGTTACAGATCTTCCGGCATTTTGAAATCGCGCGGGCTCGGCAGTGCGATCAGGTAAAGCACCCAGATCGTAAACAGGATCATCAGGATATTGATGATCGAGACATCCGCGCTGAAAGGCAGCGACTTGTCCACGACCGTAATTTCCGGTACCAGCGAACCGTGGACCGGGATTGCCGGGTCGATGACGTCCATGCTCCCGAGCGATTCGCGGATCGACTCCACCGCACTGGCGCTGACGGGAATGGCCGCGCTGGAGTCGATGCCGGCCGTTCCGGGTCCGACCTCACCCGCGGTTTGCACCGTCTTGGCGGGGCTGGCGAGCACAAACTGGGTGCTGACCGTGGTGACCGCGCCCGACTGATTGGGATAGGTGCCTGCCGGGATCGTGGCGGGTCGGATAAAGCTGAATTTCGCGGTATGGCCACCCTGCGCCCATTCATCCAGGCTGACCAGTTTGTAAAATCCGTTTCGCATCAGGGATGCGATCGCGCGGTCCTTCGACGGCGCCATCAGGAATACCCCATCGTGATCGCCTTTGGTCATTGCAAGCAACTGCGCCCGTGCGCCCTCGTCGGAATGCAGCACTTCAACCTTGCCGGCCATGCCGAAGGAATGCAGCAACATGGCCAGCACCTGTGCCGAGCCCGATCCCCTGGGTCCGGTGGCGATTTTATCCATGCCGGTAATGGAGTCAGCGCCATTGGCGAGACCGACCAGGTGGCCGGATTTATATCCGAGTACCGCAAATGCCTCGGCATTGCCTTTCGCCACCGGGCCTTCGTCGCCCAGTCGATAAAAGGCTTCGGCGCCGACGATTGCAACCCGCGCTTCACCTGCAGCGAGCGTTTCCAGGGGCGTAGCGCTGTTGGACAGGTCGAGATCGCTGCCCGCGTAACCGGAGCGAATCGCGCGCAGAGCCCTGGCGGTATCGATACCGCGGCTAACGCCGGGGTCTCCGACCACGGCTATCTTGGCGGCACCGCTACCCCTGGCGTCTTCCGGTAACAGGCCCTTCGAAACGAGAAAGTTAGCGGCCACGCTGGCCGCCGACTGCGCGTCCAGGTCGACCGCCTTGTTCATTGCCTGCATGTCCGCCGGGGTTATTTTCCCGGTCAGTTTTTCCAGGGTTGCGCGCAAGCCTTTCAGGCTGGCGAGCGCATCCGAGCGCACCAGCGGGGCGACCTCGTAGACTGGGAAGAAACCGAGGTTATCCGCGAGCACGACCAGGTCGTATTCCGCGATCTGGCCGTCGGTCATAAATAGCTCGCCGACATCGGCCGTGCCGTCGAGTAGCGCCGAAACGATCTTGTCCTTGCCCTCGGTGCCGACCGGGTGAGTGCTAGTGCTCGAACCGGTAATGCCGTAACGACGGTTCATCTGCTGCAGGCCATCCGCGGGGCGCTGTACAAAATCCTCGTCCACGACAAACCTGATGCCCGACTTGCTGGTCAGGTCGCCTATCGTGCTAACGCCGAGGTCCCTGGCGCGCTCGCGCGTCATGACCATTGCATAATCGTTGGAAAAACCGAACTTTCCGGTCAACTCCAGTCCCAGCGGCTTGAACAGTTTCTCGACCGTTGCGGTCGAAACCGCGCCGTCGCTGGTGGGGGCCTGGCCGAGAAAGGTCAGGCTGGTGCCGTTGTATTCCGGGTAAACGTCGAGCACATCCTGCTTGACCGCTTCCATGATCTTCGGCGTGAGTCCAAACGGAATACTGCGTTCGACCTGGATACCCTCGGCCTCGGCCATCTGGGCGATCATTTCCGCCAGGATCATGCTTTCGGCAAAGGGCTTGGCGCCGACGCGCAGGCTTTTACGATCGTCTCCACCGCAAGCGGCCAGGACAGCGCCTAACAGCGCCACGACAATAGTTTTTGTAATCATTTTATTCATCGTCGTATCTCCCTATGCCGCAGTTTCATCGGTCGTGCTGGCGCCAGAAACCTGCCGCACCACGGTATGCGTCTCCCTGACCATGGGATCTTCGCGCACGACTCGGAAAAAGGCCGCGAGTTGCATGATGATGATGAAGGTGAATGGAATTGCGCCCGTAATCGCCATCACCTTGGCGACCTTGACGCTTTCGGTGACGATCGTGGCGACCGTGATACCGGTGATGATCAGGCCCCAGGTCAGCTTCAGCTTGGTGGGTGGATTGAGGCTACCCGAGCTGGTCATCATGCTGATGACGAAGGTGCCCGAATCCGCGCTGGTCACCAGGAAGATGAAAATCAGGCAGACCGCGAGAAAGTTCAGCAGCGTGGTGCCGGGGAAGTATTCGAAAAAGGCGAACAATGCGCCCGCCACGTCGGCGAACACCTTGTCGGCAATGCCGCCGGCGCCAAACATTTCGATATGAATCGCAGCCCCGCCAAACGCGGCGAACCACAACATAGAAACGATGGTCGGCACGCCGACCACGAAGATGACGAACTCGCGAATGGTGCGGCCGCGGCTGATGCGCGCGATGAAGATGCCGACGAATGGCCCCCAGGCCAGCCACCAGATCAGGTAGGTCAGGGTCCAGCCGTGAAACCAGTTCCAGGACCCGGCCGGGGTGTAGGCGTAAGTCTTGAACGACATCGGAATCAGCTGGATCAGGTAGTCGCCGATCGCGTAAATGAACGACTGGAACAGGTACGCGGTCGGGCCGCCGAACAGCACCACCAGCAGGATCAGGATGGCGACGATCATGTTGATGTTACTCAGGATTTTGATGCCCTTGTCGACGCCGGTGCAGGCGGACAGCAGGAAACACACGGTCATCACGGCGATGATGATCATGCTCATGGTGACATCCTGTGAAGTGTCGAACACCGCGGCCATACCGGAGCGTACCATCAGCGTGCCCATCGCCAGCGACCCGGCGAGACCGAAGATGACCGCGATAACGGCGAGGATATCGGCGGTATTGCCGATCTGCTTCAAGGTGCTTTTGCCGAACACGTTCTTGAAGCCAACCAGGATCGGCGTCGACACCATCGACGGCAGTCCGAGGCGGAAGGTGAAGTAGGCGATAACCAGCGCACAACAGCCGTAAATCGACCAGGCGTGCAGGCCCCAGTGCAGGTTGGTGATGACCATCGCGTTGCGCGCCGCCATCGCGGTTTCGCCTTCGCCGACGGGCGGTGTCATGAAATGATAAATTGGTTCCGCAACGCCCCAGAACAGCAGGCCCGAGCCCATGCCGGCGGCGAACAGCATCGCGACCCAGGAACCGGTGCTGAATTCGGGCTCGTCATCGTCGGCGCCGAGCTTGATATTGCCGTACTTCGAAAAAGCCATGAAACCCATAATGGCGAGGAAGGCCGTACACAGGGCCAGGAAATACCAGTCGAGCGCGGTGAGCGAGTAGTTCACCAGCCATTGCGCGGAGCCGGTCATCGAGTCGGGATCGGCAACCCCCCAGATAGCGATGGCTGCGCACAGCACCAGTGAAACGATCATTACGGTATTCATTCGATAGACCCCCTTAGGTTTTTATCCGGTTGAACCCGGTTTATTTTTTACGCTCAGGCAAGGACACGACTGCGGATCGCTGCCTAGTGCGGCGCATGGATGCGATTCGGGCTAGGATAAACTGAATTAGTACGCAAGTCTAATTGGCGGTCAATCACGATTATCGTATTAAAAAGATCATTTAACCCTTTGATAAATATGTGTTTTATAAAACTGCATTTATTTTGCCGCGATAATACCCACCTCCACCAGCAGGTCCGGCGATGCAAGCCTGGCTTCGATACAGGCTCGAGCAGGGGCGTCGCCCGCGGGCACCCAGGCATCCCAGATCTCGTTCATTTGTGCGAAATGGCCGATGTTTGCGATCCAGATCTGGGCCGATAGAATTTTGCTTTTGTCGGATCCGGCCTCGGCCAGCAGCGTCTCGACCTTGTGTAATACCTGGCGGGTCTGTTCCCTGATATCGGCCGTGGGGTCGTCGGCGACCTGGCCGGCGAGGTAGACGCTGTCGCCATGGATGACGATCTGGCTCATGCGTTGATTGGTATGTTGACGGGTGATGCTCATGCTGCGCTCCGGGGTTAGCGATTGACGGTAAGAATCTTGCGCGGGTACTCGGTAATGTACTCGCTGCCGGTTGCGGTGACCGCGATCGAGTCGCCGATGCGCCCGCCGAGACGGCCGTCGACGCTGATGCCGCCATCGACCGCGAAAGTCATCCCTGCCTGCAGGACGGTTTTATCCCCGTGCTTTAATTCCGGAGACTCGAGGTAAGCCATGCCGATCGAGCGTCCGGTGCGATAACCGGTTTCATAACCGCGCTCACGGTAGACTTCGTCGGCGGCCTGGGCAATCGATTCGGCGGTGACGCCGGGCCGGATTGCAGCAATGGCCGCCTGCTGCGCATCGATCGCCGCCTGCTGTACCTCGGCGGCTTCGTCGCTGACTTCCTTGATAAAGAACATGCGGTCGAAGCCGAGTTTGTACTGCTTGAACTGCGCCATGTTGCAAAAACAGAAATACACCGGGTCGCCCTTGGCCAGCGGTTTGACGCTGGCGCGGCGGTGCACCATCGAGGTGTCGCGCCCCGACTGCATGATTTGCAGGTTATGAATCATCGGCGAGATGAAGGCCTCCCAGCCTTTGGCGGTCAGGAAACCGGCCGCCTTGCGCGTACCGGCTTCGATTACGGCGAGCGCGGCCTCGTACTCGGGACGTCCCTCGCCGAGGGCGCCTTCGGCGCCCTGCATCATCGCGCCGGCGATTTCGCCGGCCTGCTTCATGACCTCGATTTCCTCGGGTGACTTGATCATGCGCATTTGGCCCATCAGCGGCGCGATATCCTGCAGCTTGAGATCGGGTAGCTGATCGTCGAACCAGTTGCGCACGATCGGCGGCAGGGCGGCGAGTTCGACGCCGATTTTGCCCGGATTATCGCCGATCGCCTGTCGCAGCACGTTTTCCCAGCGCCTGGCGCCGGCGTCTTCCCAGGTGGCAATGTTTTCGACCCAGGTCATCGCGCCCACCATCTCGCTTTCCATCAGCGGCGTAATCACCAGCGGCGCCTCGTCGGGCCGTATCAGCAGGAAGGTGGGCCGGCCGAACTCGACCGAGAGATAGCCCCAGAATCCCGCGAGGTAGGCGATCGAACTCTCGTCGGTGATGATGGCAAGGTCAATCCCGGCGTCCTTCAGGCGCGATTGAAATTCGGCGGTGCGCTGGCGGGCCTGGTCTAACATTTCAAAATCCTGGATAGCGGAGGCAGACGGGTGTATATATCATACCGTTTCGTGCAAAGGAATATTTAACGCATGCCGCCATCGTCCGTACTGGCCCCGACGCCGACTGACATCCGATTCGACGCGGGCCGCCACGCGCGCGCCAAGATCGGTTATGTGCTGCTCGCGACCGAGCAAACCGTGCAGGACGACGTCCTGACCCTGCGCCCGCCCGGCGTCGGCATCCACTTCGCGCGCGCCGCCATCCCCGATTCGATCACCAGCGAATCGCTCGCCGCGCAGGCCGACCTGCTCGCCGATTGCGCCGCGACGCTGTTGCCCGACGGCAGTCTCGACGTGGTCTGTTATGCCTGTACCTCGGGCAGCCTGGTGATCGGTGAAGAGCGCGTATTCGCGGAACTCAGGTGCGGCGCGCCCAACGCGCAAGCGACATCGCTGATCACCGGCGTTATCCGTGGTCTGCAGGCCCTGCAGGCACGGCGTATCGTGGTCGCGACACCGTACCTCGACGAAGTCAACCAGCGCGAGGTCGACTACCTCGAACAGGCCGGTTTCGAAGTGATTTCGCTGTGCGGATTGAACCTGGAAAAAGACAGCGACATGGTACGCGTCGCACCGGACTACATCGCCGAGTTCGCGCTGGCGCAGGACCGCGCCGATGCCGACGCGATTTTTATCTCCTGTGGCGCCTTGCGCACGCTCGATGTCATTGCCGAAATCGAGGCCAGGGCGGGCAAGCCTGCCATCTGCAGTAACCAGGCGATGATCTGGGATTGCCTGCGACTGGCCGGCATCGACGACCGCTTCGACGGCTACGGCCGCCTGTTGTCCGAATATTAGATAGCTGGATCGAAGCTGATCCGGGCGGAGCGCCTTCAGTCGATCGTGGCCGGTTGTTTACCGTCAGTCAGCGTTATTTCCACTCGGTCGCCGCTTGCAAGTTGATTCACCGAAGTCACCAGCTTTTCGTCCTTGCCGATGGTGGCGAATCCGCGCGCCAGGGTTTTCAGCGGACTCAGCGTGTCCAGCGAGCGCGACTGCAGCGACAGCCGGTGCCGCGACAGCAGCAGTTTCTGGCGCATCGCGGCCTGGTGGTTTTCTATCAGGCGCGTCAATCTTTCGCGCTGGCGAGCGATTGAAACCTGCGGACTGGCCTGCGCCAGGGACGCCTGGCATAAACGCAGTCGGTGGCGGTCTTCGCCGAGCCGGAAGCGGGTTTTTTCAACCAGCGAATCACAGGCGTGTTGCAAACGCAGTTTCAATTGCGCGAATTGGCGTGTCGGGTGCTGCTGGTCGAGCGCCCTGACCAGGTACTTCAGGCGCTGGCGTGATTGCTCCAGGCGCAAACCGAGCTGACCCAGCAGGCGGCCGACGCGGTCGTCGATGCCCTGCATCAGTTCATTGATATCTGGGGTAATCGTTTCCGCCGCAACCGACGGCGTTGGCGCGCGCAGATCGGCGACGAAATCAGCGATGGTGAAATCGATTTCATGGCCGACGCCGGTGACCAGTGGCAATGGATAAGCAGCTATATCGCGCGCCAGGGCTTCGTCGTTGAAACACCAGAGGTCTTCCAGCGAGCCGCCGCCACGCACCAGCAAGACCACGTCGCAGCCGCCGTAGTCGAGCACGCGCCTGAGCGCCTCGCGGATCTGCACGGCCGCGGATTCGCCCTGCACCGGTGTCGGGAACACGACTACCGGGATATGCGGTGCACGCCGCTCGATGACCGATAGCACATCGCGGATCGCCGCGCCGCTGGCCGAGGTTACCAGGGCGATCTTTTTTGGGTGCTCGGGGATTGGTTTTTTCGAAGTCGCGTCGAACAGACCTTCCTGGTTCAGTTGCGCCTTGAGCTGCTCGTAGCGCCGCATCAGTTCGCCGACACCGGCGTCCTCGAGGTGATCGACTACGAGCTGGAACTCGCCGCGCGCTTCGTACAGCGTCACCTGCGCCCTGAGCAGCACCTGCTGGCCGTTTTGCGGCTGGAAACCGACGCGGCTGTTGCGCCCACGAAACATCGCCGCGCGACACTGCGCCTTTGCATCCTTGAGCGTGAAGTACCAGTGGCCCGAAGCGGGGCAGGCGAAATTCGATATTTCGCCCTCGATCCACAGCGTGCCAATGCCCTGGGATAGCATTTGCTTGACTTCGAAGTTGAGCGCCGAAACCGTCCAGATGGCTTCGGTGGTGGGCTGCGTTGGCTGCATGCATTCGAACCTGGATGAAATTCAGCTGCCATTCTAACCCAAGCAGTATTTTCCTCCACCCTGGCGCTGGCGCCGCCTAAATTAATGCCGGTTTCGATACAGTTTCGAATAATCCGACTTACGCTCAAGCGCGCATTAATTTATAATCGCGCTTTGCAACAGACCCGCCGGAGCGACAATGCGTATCAGCCAGGAAGCCCTCACTTTCGACGATGTATTACTGGTGCCGGCAAAATCAGAAGTACTCCCCAACGAGGCGCAACTGCAGACCCGCCTGACGCGCAATATCGAGCTCAATATACCGCTGATTTCCGCAGCCATGGATACGGTGACCGAATCCCGTCTCGCGATCGCCATTGCGCAGGAAGGTGGCCTCGGTATCGTGCATAAAAACCTGTCGGTCGAGGAGCAGGCGGAACAGGTCGCCAGGGTCAAGAAACACGAAAGCGGGGTTATCAAGGACCCGATCACGATTTCCGCCGATACGCTGGTGCGCGACGTGATCGCGTTAACCGAACAGCGCAAAATCTCCGGCTTGCCGGTCATCGGCGAACATGGCCTGGTCGGGATCGTGACCAAACGCGATCTGCGCTTTGAACGAAACCTCGATCAACCGGTTGCATCGATCATGACTCCGCGTGAAAACCTGGTTACCGTCAACGAAGGTGCCGACAAGGACGAGGTGATCGAATTACTGCATAAACACCGGCTCGAACGAGTGCTGGTGTTAAACGATGCCGGTGATCTCAGGGGCATGATTACGGTCAAGGACATTACCAAGGCGACCGATTTCCCGCGTGCCTGCAAGGATGAATATGACCGCCTGCGCGTCGGCGCCGCGGTCGGCACCGGTGAGGATACCGAGGCGCGCGTGCGCGCCCTGATCGAAGCCGAGGTCGACGTCATCGTCGTCGATACCGCGCACGGGCATTCGCGCGGCGTGCTCGAGCGTGTGGCCTGGATCAAAAAGAATTTCCCCGACGCCCAGGTCATCGGCGGTAATATCGCCACCGGCGCCGCGGCGCGGGACCTGGTCGATGCCGGCGCCGACGCGGTCAAGGTCGGTATCGGACCCGGGTCGATATGCACCACCCGTATCGTGGCCGGGGTCGGCGTGCCGCAGATTTCGGCGATCAGCAATGTCGCCGAGGCCCTGCAGGATAGCGGTGTGTCGCTGATTGCCGACGGTGGCATCCGCTTCTCGGGCGATATCGCCAAGGCGCTGGTCGCCGGGGCCCACGCGGTGATGATCGGCAGCATGTTCGCCGGCACCGAGGAAGCGCCCGGGGAAGTCGAGCTGTTCCAGGGGCGTTCCTACAAATCCTATCGCGGCATGGGCTCGATCGCGGCGATGCAGAAGGGCTCGAGCGACCGTTATTTTCAGGCCGATAACGCCGACGAGAAACTGGTGCCGGAGGGAGTCGAGGGCCGGGTGCCCTTCAAGGGCCCGCTGACAAGTACCATTTACCAACTCCTCGGCGGGGTGCGCTCGAGCATGGGATATGTCGGTTGCGCCACCATCGACGACATGCGCACCCGGCCCGAGTTCGTCAAGGTAACCAACGCCGGCATGCTCGAGTCGCACGTGCACGACGTGACGATTACCAAAGAAGCCCCCAACTACCAGGTTTGATGTGAATGACACCTGCTTAGGCCAGGGACGCCTGAATCGAGTCATTCCCGCTTACGCGGGGATGACTTTAAATTGAAAGATCCCTGTATGCGCGGGATTGACGCTTTAAATGGCGAGATTTAATGACTGATCTGCACGACGATAGAATCCTGATCCTGGATTTCGGTTCGCAATACACCCAGTTGATCGCGCGGCGCGTGCGCGAGGCGGGCGTTTATTGTGAAATCTTTCCCTGGGATGCCGAGTTCGGGCACATCGAGGAATTTGGCGCGCGCGGTTTTATTCTGTCGGGCGGGCCCGAGTCGACGCTCGATAGCGAAAAGCCCGTGGTGCCGCCGGCGCTGTTCGATCTCGGGGTGCCGATTCTCGGCATCTGCTACGGCATGCAGGCCATCGCCCAGCAACTCGGAGGCAAGGTCGAGAACGTCGGCAAATCCGAGTTCGGCTACGCCAGCGTGCGCGCGCGCGGGCATACCGAATTGTTGCGCGATATCCAGGACCATGAAACCAGCGACGGCCATGGCATGCTCGACGTGTGGATGTCGCACGGCGATCGGGTCGCCGAGTTACCGCCCGGCTTCAAGCTGATGGCGAGTACCGACAGCGCGCCGATTGCCGGGATGGCCGACGAGGAACGGCGCATCTACGGATTGCAATTCCACCCCGAAGTCACGCATACGCGCCAGGGTGCCGCGATTTATACGCGCTTCCTGCACCAGATCTGCGGCTGCGCCTCGGAATGGACCTCGGCCAATATTATCGAGGCGACGATGACCGACGTGCGCGCGCGGGTAGGGCAGGAAGAAGTCGTGCTCGGACTTTCCGGCGGCGTCGATTCGTCGGTAGTCGCGGCCTTGCTGCACAAGGCTATCGGCGAGCAATTGACCTGCCTCTTTGTCGACAACGGTTTGCTGCGCTATCGCGAGGGTGACCAGGTGATGGAGCAATTCGCCGAACATATGGGCGTGCACGTCATCCGTATCGATGCCGAAGATCGCTTCCTGGCGAAACTCGAGGGTTTGAGCGATCCGGAAGACAAGCGCAAGGCTATCGGCAACCTGTTCATCGATATCTTCGAGGAAGAGGCGGGCAAGCTCGACAATGCCAAATGGCTTGCGCAGGGCACGATTTATCCGGACGTGATCGAATCCGCCGGCGCCGCCACCGGCAAGGCGCATTTGATCAAGTCGCATCACAATGTCGGCGGCCTGCCGGAAGACATGAAACTCGGCCTGGTCGAGCCGCTGCGCGAACTGTTCAAGGACGAAGTGCGCCAGATCGGGGTCGAACTCGGCATTCCGCGCGAAATGGTTTACCGGCATCCTTTTCCCGGGCCCGGTCTCGGGGTACGTATCCTCGGCGAGGTTAAAAAGGAGTTTGCCGACACCTTGCGCCTGGCCGATCACATATTCATCGAAGAACTGCGCACGCATGACCTGTACGACAAGGTATCG
The DNA here is from genome assembly GCA_947259305.1 of uncultured Gammaproteobacteria bacterium. Lineage (GTDB taxonomy): Bacteria > Pseudomonadota > Gammaproteobacteria. The sequence goes on from CAMYML010000008.1 coordinate 22,334, forward strand.
CAGGCATTCGTCGTGTTCCTGCCGGTTAAATCGGTCGGGGTTACCGGTGACGGCCGCCGTTACAATCACGTGGTGAGCCTGCGTGCGGTCGAGACCATCGATTTCATGACCGCGCGCTGGGCCGATCTGCCCTACCATTTCCTAGATCACGTATCGCGTCGCATCATGAACGAGATCGAAGACATTTCGCGCGTGGTCTACGATATTTCCGGCAAACCACCGGGCACCATCGAGTGGGAATGAGATTGTCGGGCGACATCTTTTTCGAATCGCATGATAGCCGTGTCGGCTGATCTGTACCGTTCCCAATGCTGAAAGGCATCTTTTTAATATTTTTGTTCCAGCTAGTCGGCGAGGTGATACAGAAGTTGCTCGAACTGGCGGTGCCCGGTCCGGTGATCGGGCTGTTGCTGCTGTTGCTAGCGTTACTCTTGACCCGATCTTCAAAACGCTCGTTCAAGATCGAGCTGGAAACGAACCTTACCGTTGCCTCCGAGCAGCTCCTGGCGCACCTGCCATTGCTGTTTGTCCCGATCGGCGTCGGCGTGGTGATGCATCTCTCGTTTCTCGAAAGCAGCCTGTTAAAGGTCCTGGCGGTGATTTTTATCGGCACCGTGCTGACCGTCGGCTTCACCGCGCTGGTGATCGAAAAAATCCAGAATTGGAGAACCGTCGATGACTGACGAGCAGAAACTCTACAGTATCTGGGTTTATCTCCAGGCAGAGCCGCTATTCTGGCTGACCCTGACGGTGGGGGCATACCTGGCAGGCGATTTTTGCTACAAGCAGACCCGGCTGTTTCCGTTATTCAATCCGGTCGCGCTCGGTATTATCATTGTGAGCGCTGTGCTACTGATATTTAACGTCCAGTACGAGCGCTATTTTGATGGCGCCAAGTTCATTCACTTCCTGTTGGGTCCGGCCACGGTGTCGCTGGCCATCCCCATTTATAAAAAATGGGAGCTGATAGTCGCCAACGCCAAAGCGATTGTTACCGGCGCAATACTGGGCTCACTGTTTGCGGTTTTGATCACCTACGCGCTCGCGCTTGGCCTGTCGCTGGACCGGGAAATCATCATCAGCCTGCTGCCCAGAAGCGTCACCGCGCCGATTGCCATGGGTATCGCCGAACTAACCGGGGGAATACCCTCGCTGACCGCGATTATCACGATAATTACCGGTATTATCGGGGCCGCGTTCGGTACTTTTACGCTCGATCTTCTGCGCGTAAAAAGCATGTCGGCGCGCGGCTTCAGCATCGGGCTGGCGAGCCATGGCATCGGTACCGCCAGGGCGATGAGTCGCAACGATACCGCTGGTGTTTTTGCCGCCGTGGCAATGGGATTGAGCGGGATCGTGGCCTCGCTGATCATTCCGTTAATCATTGGAATTCTGCAGATTTGACCTGGCCGCAGCGGGAACAGATTGCCGATCATCGGGATTCCTGAGATAAAAATTTCTGATTTGGGGAGCTGGACCACGCGTGGAACTGATAACTAACGACGAAGCGGGCATGCGCCGGGCGCTGGCACAGGCCGAAATCGCCGCCAGTCTCGACGAAGTGCCGGTTGGCGCGTTGCTGGTCGATGCCGCGGGTGAAGTATTAGCTGCCGGGCACAACCAGCCGATAAGTTCGCAGGATCCTAGCGCGCACGCGGAAATCGTCGTGTTGCGCGCTGCCGCAAAAAAGCTCGGTAATTATCGCCTGCCCGGGACCACGCTTTATGTGACGATCGAGCCTTGCACCATGTGTGTAGGCGCCCTGGTTCATGCCAGGGTGGCGCGCGTGGTCTACGGTGCGAACGAGCCGAAAACGGGGGCGATCGAAAGCGCGCATCGGTTGTTCGAAAGCGGTGAATTCAACCACAGACCAAAAATCGAGGCCGGTATTCTGGCTGAAGAATGCGCCGACCTGATGACGCAATTCTTCGAATACAAACGCGCCGCCAGAAAGTAACCCGTCATCCCGCGATTTAGCCGCGGGATCCAGCGAGCCAGGGATAATCTTTTAAACTGGATCCCGCGATCAAGTCGCGGGATGACAAACGTTCGGTCAACTCGCGGGATGACAGACGTTCGATCAAGTCGCGGGATGACAAACGCCTGGTCAAGTCGCGGTATGACATGTGTTCGGTCAAGCCGCGGTATGACATATCGGACCAGTCAAGAGTAGTCGGAGCAATACGGCGCTTAGAGACTCGGTGCCAGCGGCGCGATGTCCTGCTTGGGTTTGCCGATATCGTTGGATTCACGCAGCGCCCTGGTTTCGAAGCCGATCAGGTGCTCGTAGTACTGGCGGATGTTTTCCACGTATTTGACCGGCTCCCAGCCGCGCGCATAGCCGTACCTGGTTTTTTTATACCATTTCTTGCGCGCCAGCAACGGCAGGTTTTGCTTCAGGTCGATCCATCTGTCGGGATCGCCGCCGCGGCTTTGGGTGATGATACGGGCGTCCTCGACGTGACCGAAGCCGACATTATAGGCGGCGAGCGCAAACCAGGTGCGATCCGGTTCGGGAATTTGCCCGGGGATACGTTTCAAGACGCTGGCGATGTATTTCGAACCGCCGCGTATGCTCTGTGCGGGATCGAGCCGGTTTTTGACTTTCATTTGTTTCGCCGTCGCCTGGGTTAGCATCATCAGGCCGCGCACGCCGGTAGGCGATTTGGCGCGCGCATTCCACAGGGACTCCTGATAACCGATGGATGCCAGCAGGCGCCAGTCGATCCCGACTTCCTCCGCCGCCCGTTTGAACAGCGCCTCGTATTTCGGCAAATGCGTTGCGATGCGCCGGGTGAAAGTTCGCACGTCGGAGTAATTGAATTTTTCGACGTGACTGTAGTGACGGTGAACCAGTTGCTCGAGGCGGCCGTCTTCCTCGATTGTCTTGAAGAAAGCCTCGATCGCGGCAGCCAGGCTGTCGTCATCGCTGAAATTGTACGCCCAGCGCAACTGGCGCGGTTCGCCGATTTCGAAGGCAATGCGCAATTCCGGGAAGTAACGGCGCTGGAGCGCGATCTCGTGCGAATCGGCGAGGATGTAGTCGACCTCGCCGGCTTCGACCCGTTCGATCAATTCCTCGGTTGCGATATCGTCGGCTTCGATCCAGGTCAGTTCCGGGTATTGCTCGAGCAGGCCGTGCAACAGTTTGACGTGAGCGGTGCCGCTGATGACTTGCAACGAACCACCGATCAGGTTACGAATCTTTTTCGGACGGTCCGCGTTGAACTTGCGGTACAGCACCTGATTGCTGACTTCGTAATAGCGGGGACCGTAGTCGACCGAGCGGCTGAAATCGGATTCGCCTTTGGACAATCCGGCGGCGGCGATGTCGCCGGTGCCGAATAGCAGCTCCGGATAAAGTTCGCCAAATTTCGGCACCGTGATGAAGCGGGCTTTGACGCCAATCGATTCTGCGAACCTGGTGGCCAGCTGATATTCGAAGCCGTTGGGTCCGTCGATATCCTGGTAATAGGTAGTCGCGCTGTTGAGCGTCAGCACATTGAGATAGCCACGCTGTTTGATCTTCTCCAGCGTGCTGCGCGTATGGCTGTCGATGCCGGGCGAAATAAGCAGGATGACCAGCACCCCGATGGCCGCGATCAGGCCTGAAATTAATTGAACTCGATGGGCAATTGGGGAAAGCTCAACCACGGCCTATCCTCGAGTTTCGCGTAGACTACTGTCTACGAGTAAACACCCATTCGTGGTCGTCGGACAGCTCTGGACGATAGCTGTAGCCGGCGTAATCGAAGCCCTTGAGCGCCGCTGGCTGATCGATTTTTTTGTCGATCAGGTAACGCGTCATCAGCCCGCGCGCCTGCTTGGCGAAGAACTGGATGAACTTGTACTGACCGTCGCGATACTCCTTGAAAGCCGGGGTGATTATTTCCGCCTTCAGCTGTTTTGGCCGGATTGACTTGAAGTACTCGCCCGAGGCCAGGTTGATCAGCGTTTTCGAGTCCGACTGCTTCAATTCCTGGTTCAACGATTTGGTAATCCGATCGTCCCAGAACTGGTACAGGTTGCTGCCCTGTTCGGTATCGAGCCGGGTGCCCATTTCGAGGCGGTAAGCCTGCATCAGGTCGAGCGGGCGCAGCAGGCCATACAATCCGGACAATATGCGCAAATGATCCTGGGCAAATTCGACATCCTCAGGGGCCATGCTGTAGGCGTCGAGCCCGAGATAGACATCGCCCTTGAAGGCGAACAGGGCCTGGCGCGCGTTTTCCGGCTTGAACGGGGTCTTCCACTGCTTGTAGCGCTGCTGATTGAGCTCTGCGAGGTTACCGCTAACGCTCATCATCTTCGATATATCCGCCGCGGACAGTTGACGCAGGCGTCGTATCAGCTTGCGTGACTGGGTCAGATGCGCCGGCTGGGTGTAGGCATCGGTCACCGTCGGCGTATCGAAATCCAGGGTTTTGGCGGGTGAGATAACGGTTAACATATGGCTTCGACCCGAAAAAAGAACGCATGTTACCAAAAATACCGAAGCAATTTGGTGAATTGTGTTGCAACTCTGCAAAGCTTTGGCGAAACGTCCATGCGGGCCCACTCCACAATCCATTGCAAATCAACGCATTGCATGAGGGATGCGGTTCGCTCCAGATTCGTCTGGGTTTACTAGTGAAACCAGAAATCGCCACCCAGGTTATTGCTAGAAAAACCATGATCCTGTAATCTTCGCGGCCTTATCTGGAGAGGTGTCCGAGCAACGAGCACGCCTGGAAAGTGTGTATACGTTAATCGCGTATCGAGGGTTCGACAAATTGCGCAGCAATTTGGACCGCCGCAGGCGCCCCGCAGGGGTCCAAACGCGAACCGCAATCGCGTTTTGAGTCTATCCCTCTGTCTACCTTCTCAGCAGTCACTCAGAGTAAACTTTGCATACTAGTACGGGAATAACCTGTTGAAAATGGGTATTGCTCGTAATACCGGTGGAACAGGTCATCTTCATGCTTTCGGATATTGCTAGAAAAACCAAGATCCTGTAGTCTTCGCGACCTTATCTGGAGAGGTGTCCGAGTGGTTGAAGGAGCACGCCTGGAAAGTGTGTATACGTTAATCGCGTATCGAGGGTTCGAATCCCTCTCTCTCCGCCAAACATAGCTCCTATATATCTGATAATAGGGGCTTTTTTATTTCTAAAAACTATATAGTGTACGGAATAGTGTACGGAATGATTTAAAAAATAGGTGATTTTTTGGGTAGAGGCCATTTCTGAGAAAATTCTAAATCCCCCAAAGATGGAGCTGACAAAACCGACAGAAGGTATGTGCATTTGACCCGAATCCTTGGATCTTCCCGCACCTGGTCTTGCGCCACCTTTCATCGATTTTGATTTAATTTAAATCAATGCCGGCTATAACATTGTTCTCGCTATGTTCTCAAAAAGCGGACGCTCAGGATATGGCAATAGGCGGCAGGAAACGACCCACAACGGACTCTGGATGGAGTAATTTCTACGGCAGAGAACGGCACAGGGTGTGTGAAAACTCCTTTGAAGGTATAATCATAGTTTCCAACTGATGGGCTATCCAATGAGCGGTTTCATTGAGGGCACATGCCGAACACAAGCCACATTATTCCCCGAGCGTCTGGACGATTACCTTACCGAAGAAAATGATATTCGAGTCATCGATGCATTTGTCGATAGCCTGATACTTTCAGATTTAGGGTTCAAGACAGTGCCCGCTGAAACCGGCCGTCCAGCCTATCACCCATCCACCATGCTCAAGCTATTTGTTTACGGATATTTAAATCGCATTCAGTCATCGCGTCGACTGGAACGAGAGGCAGGTCGTAATGTTGAGTTGATGTGGTTGCTGGGACGTTTGGCGCCTGACTTTAAAACGATTGCTGATTTCAGAAAGGATAATGGTAAGGGTATCAAGAATACTTGCCGGGCATTCATTGGCCTCTGCCGTCAAATGAATATGTTTACAGATGTCATTGTTGCGATTGATGGTAGTAAGTTTAAGGCGGTCAATAGCAAGGAAAACAATTACACCCCGAAAAAGCTGAAGTTTCATATTGCGCGAGTTGAAAAACATATCGATGAATATCTGAAACAGCTGGATGACTCAGACAAGGAAGAGGAGAAAGTCATCGATGAAACACCCATCAAAGAAAAGATAGCCTGGCTTCAGAAAAGGCTCTCAGAGTTAAGGGTCCTGGAAGAGCAAGTGAATAGCCATCCTGAAAAGCAGCTTTCCACCATAGATCCGGATTCTCGACTGATGAAAACACAAGGGATGACAAGAGCGGTTTGTTACAACATGCAAAGTGCGGTTGATACCAAACACCATCTGATAGTCGCCCATGAAGTCACGAACAAACCGGATAGAGGGCAGTTATGCCAGGTTGCAAAAGGCGTACAAATTGCACTGGGTGAGAAGGAGGTTACGGTGATTGCAGATACCGGTTACTACAGTGGCCCGGATATCAAGGATACCCAGGATGCTGGCATGACGGTACTCGTCCCCAAAGGCGATACATCCGGCAGCGAGAAGAAAGGGATTTTTAACCGATCCCTGTTTAAATACGATGCCGATAAAGATGTTTATATTTGCCCTGCCAGTAAAGAATTGACCTACCGGTTCTCTGGGATCGAAAAGGGGTTAACGGTAAAGAAGTACTTTTTGGACATCATGACCTGCAGAGCCTGTGCCCTGAAACCACAGTGCACAAACAGTAAGCAACAGCGCAGGATAACGCGTTGGGAGCATCAGGATGAAATTGATCACCTGGATGACTTAATGGCATCCATGCCGGATAGTATGCTCATCCGAAAGCAAACGGTTGAGCATCCCTTTGGCACGATCAAGGCCTGGATGGGAGCCACTCATTTTCTGACGAGAGGGTTCAAAAATGTTAGTACAGAAATGAACCTGCATGTCCTGGCTTATAACCTTAAGCGAATGATATCGATAATTGGGCAGGATAAATTGATAGCCGCAATGACGGCATAGGGCTCACAGCCTTATCTTCAAAAAACAGGTTGAATATCCCCGAATCTACGGCTATTTAACCAATGCCCATATTCCGGGGACAGTATACCTATTTTTTAGTGGTCGCCTTGCGGCCGGGCCATTTTGATGCCCGCAGTCTTTCCGGTGGGCACGGCCAACGTCTATTTCGAGGCCGCGGCGGTAATCGTGACCCTTATCCTGTTGGGCAAATACTTTGAGGCCAAAGCCAAGGGCCGCACCTCCGCCGCCATCAAGAAACTAATTCAGCTGCAATCGAAAACGGCCCGGGTTACACGCGCGGGGGAAACCATTGAGATTCCCATCGAACAGGTCGTCCCGGGCGATTGGGTGGTGGTACGGCCCGGAGAGCGCCTGCCCGTGGATGGCGAAGTCGTCGAAGGCGCCAGCTTTGTGGATGAGTCGATGATCTCCGGCGAGCCGGTGCCGGTAGAAAAGGATGCCGGATCCATGGTCGTGGGCGGTACGGTCAACACAACCGGCGGATTCACGTTCCGGGCGGAACACGTTGGCAGTGAAACCGTGCTCGCCCAAATCATCCGCATGGTGGAAGAGGCGCAGGCGACCAAACCACCGATCCAGCAACTCGCCGACCGCATTGCGGGGATCTTTGTGCCGATTGTGATGGCGTTTGCGGTGTTGACTTTCCTAACCTGGTTCGCGATCGGCCCGAGCCCGGCATTGAATTACGCCTTTGTCGCAGCAGTCAGCGTGCTTGTGATCGCGTGCCCGTGCGCCATGGGTCTGGCAACACCAACCGCGATCATGGTCGGAACCGGCAAAGGCGCGGAGATGGGAACTCTAGTTCGGCAGGGCACCGCCCTTGAGCTCCTGGCGCGGGTAGACACGGTGGTGTTGGACAAGACCGGCACGCTGACCAAGGGTCAACCCGAACTCACCGATCTGCACTCTATCGATCTGCCCGAAAACGAATTGTTGGCGTTGATCGCCGCGGT